>CALVXQ010000102.1 GCA_944371435.1 uncultured Bacilli bacterium | reverse complement strand
ATGTGATTGTTTTGGAATTTTGTTTAGCAAATCCTTATAAATTTAATAGTGAAGAGTTGAAATTAACTTGTGAGTTTAAAAAAGGTATTAGAGATATGTTTATTGTAGCAAAATTTTATGAAGAATATACTGCTGTTATGAACAAAGAAAGAACATATATGATAAAAGGAATAAATGATAATTTAGATAATGTTATTTCATATAAAAATTTACCTGAAACTGTAATAATGACAATACTTCCTTTTAAAGATGTACTTATTTATGATGGAGTAATTATGAATTTTGGAATAAAGATGGGGAATGATTTTGAAAAAATAGTTAATAGTGAACTTTCAAGATCTATTAAGTTTTATCATTTATAATATAAGTGGAGTTATGGTATGGATAAAGAATTAATATTTAATGTTGGAATAAAAGGGTTAGAGAGTAAAATTTGTCGTAGAGTAGGAATAAAAAGCAGTGATACATTGGCTGATTTAGTATATTTTATTTTGACATCATTTGAGTTATATTCCAATAAATTTTTTACTATTTCTTATGATAGTGATAAATATGATAGTGCAAATGTAATATTTGATAATAATCAATATAAGTCTGCTATGGGGATTATGTTAAAAGATATTGATTTTGATGTTAATAAAGAGTTGATTTTGGAATATAATTATCAAAGTAAAATAGAATTTGTTATTAATTTTATTGATAGTATAAATATTTCTTTGGATGATGATTATCCTAAGATAATTGATGGAGCTGGAAAAGGGGCAATTGATTATGTTAGTGGTTGTGAATTAAAGCAAATAGTAGATGAAACTGATGTTTTAGGACATTCAAATTATTCAACAACTATTATTATTGATGATGAAGAGGAAGAAGAATTTTTTTGATTATCGTGATTTTGATTTGAATGATAATAATTTTATGTCTAAAATTAATGTTAATTCTGTAAAAGATGAATATGAAGAAATTAATTTAATTGATATTATAAGAATTATAAAAGATAGAATGGTTATATATTATAAAACTGATATTAATAGTATAGTTAAACCTTTTGATTATATAAAAAAATATATTCCAGATAATTATGATGAATTGTCAGATGAAGAAATAAAGGAATTAAATATACCGGATTATAAAGATTTAAATATTTATATGCTTCCTTATTATGATGATTTAAATCATAAAGATATAATGACTTTATATGTAAAAAGGAATATTTATGATAAAGAAATTAGACAAGCATTGTTTTATGCACTTAGAAATTATGATTATATGGATAAATTTTACGATAATTTAAGAAGATATGGACTGTTTAAAGATTATTTGGAATATTCAAATTATTATTATGAACAAAAAATAAAAGATTGGAAAATAAAAAATAATATAGATAAAAATTAGGATTGGTGTTTTATGAAAGTATTATTTAATGTGACTTTATGTGAATTGGAAGATAAAATAAATAGACAAATATTGGTTGATGAAGATATCTTGTTAACAGATTTATGTGAGTATGTAATAGTTTCTATGGATGGTAAAAAAATTCCTATTTATGAACTTGAATATGGTAAAATTATATATTGGCCGTATGATATAGAAGAAAGTAGATATGATAAAACTTTATTAGAATTAACTTTAAAAAGTTTAAACTTAAAGAAAGGTAAATCTTTTTGTATTAGATATAATTTTGATAATTTTTATTATTTTGATTTAAGTGTAGATAATTTTATAGAAGAAGATAATGGTAATAAAAATGTGGATTTTAAAGTTTTATCGGGAAAAGGATATGGAATAATAGATGATAAAATGTGTTATTATTTAGTAGCATTATTTGCTGAAAAAAGAAAAGACTATGACTCTTATTATTTAAAGAGTGAAAAAGAATATTTACAAAAAAGATTTGATGTTAATGAAGTAAATGATAGAATTGATGATTATAAAAAGAGTAAAGAAGATATGCTATTACCTAAAAAATATATATTTAATGTTTCGTTAGAGGGATTTAATAAAGAAATTAAAAGAAAAATTTCAGTAAATAGTAATATAACAATAAACAGGTTTTGCGAAAAAGTAGTTTTATCTATGAATGGTGATTTATCACATCCATTTGATGTAAAAATAGGAAAAGAATATTTAGGAGAATATTATAGTGACCTTGAATTATTTTATTTGAATTTAAAAGAAAAAAATAAATTGAAAGTTATTTATGACTGGGGAGATAATTGGCAATTTAATTTGACTCTTAGTAAAATAACCCACGGTACTAGTGAGAATGAATTTGAAGTTTTATCAGGAAAAGGATATGGAATAATAGATGATTGTGGCGGAGTTTGGACTTTAGGAGATATTTTTAGTGGTGAAAATACTGATTGGGGAGATTATGATATAAATGAATTTAATTTAGAAAAGTGTAATGAAGATGTTCAAAAAATACAGGATAAACGCATGAAAAATTTTTAAATTAGTCTATGCTTGATTTTCGAGCATAGACTTTATTTGTGATGTATTA
>CALVXQ010000101.1 GCA_944371435.1 uncultured Bacilli bacterium | reverse complement strand
GTACCTAATTTATTTTTATTCATAAACTAAATTAGGGTGATATACATGAGTAAAAAGATAGTTATTGATGCTGGTCATGGAGGCGATGATCCAGGTGCAAGTGGTAATGGAATAGTAGAAAAAGAATTAACATTAAAAATAGCGCAATATTTAAAAAAACGTTTTGATGAACTGGGAATACAATCATCATTAACTAGAGATTCAGATATAACTTTAGATCCAACAGATAGAGTAGAAAAAGTTTTAAGTTTTTATGGAAATGGTGATGATGTAATAGTATTATCTAATCACATAAATGCAGGAGGTGGCGAAGGTCAAAGTGTAACAAATAAATGTATAACAATTAAAGCCAAATTATAAATTTATAAAATACTAGGTAAAATAATTTCTAGTATTTTTTTGATTTTTATAAGTTTGAAATGGAGTTTAGTTGACATATAATTAAAAATAATATATAATGTTATTAACAAGTGTTATATCTTGCATATTTTAATAAAATAATAACATAATATATTTAGGAGGGATATGCATGAATTATAATGATATTTTAATTAAGTATATTGATGAATATCCATGTGATGAACCTATTTTTATTGAGGACATCAAAGATTATTTTAAAAATTATATTAAAAATAATTTTGATGATGTATTTAAAAATATTTATGTATATATTAATAGACTTGTAAAGGATAATAAACTTGTTCAATTTATTAAAGGAGTTTATTATAAGCCTTTAAAAGGTACATTTGGAAATAAACTTTTAAATATTAATAAAGTTATTGATAAGAAGTATATACATGATGGAACTAGACAAAAAGGATATTTAACAGGTGCTTATTTATTTAATAAAATAGGTTTAACTACGCAAATACCAAAAGAAATTTTAATTGTTACTAATGAGTGTCCTAATGCAAATGATTATAATAATAAGAATTTAGGTGTTACTATTAGAAGACCTAAAATTGAAATTAATGATGATAATTATAAATATCTTCAACTTTTTGATGTGTTAATTAATAAGGATAATATAAAAATTGAAGTTGATAATGAAAAAGAAATTATTTATAAATTTATTAAAGATAATGAGTTAGAACTTGAAAAGATATTTGAATACGCTAATAAAATAAATAATTTAAAACCAATAAAAAGATTATATGAATTAGGAGGTGAAAATATTGAATAAAGAAATATTAGAAGAATTAATATTAAATATTAATAGTAGAACTGGTATTAGAAATGATATTTTGGAGAAAGATTATTATGTTTGTCTTGTTTTAAAAGAATTAGCTTATAAACAAAAAGAATTACAAGCTTATTTTAAAGGTGGAACAGCTGTTTATAAAATATTAGATCATATGAATAGATTTTCTGAAGATATTGATTTAACTGTTAAAGTGAACGAAAATGAATCAAATAATAGTAACAAAACAAGATTAAAAAAGTCTGCACTTGGATATAGTATTGATGGTTTAATATTAGTAGATGATGAAACAATTGATAAAAAAGGAAGTATTACATCATTTTATAAATATGATTCATTGTTTAGTTTAAATGAACTTTTTAAATCAGAAAGAATACAGATAGAAGCGACTTCGTTTACTGTATCTGAACCAGTTTCTACTTATACTATTGAACCTCTTGTTTATAAGTATGCAACAGAAGAAGAAAGAAGTATTTTGAAAGAAAATTATAATATATCTGAATTTGAAATAGAAATTATTAAACTTGAAAGAATCTTTATTGATAAAATATTTGCTGCAGAATTTTATTATGAAAGAGAAATGTATGAAGATGTTTCTAAACATTTATATGATATTTCTATTATGATAAAAAATGATGATATAAAAGAACTATTAAAAAATAAATCTGAATTAACTAAATTAATAGGTTATAAGAGAAAAGAGGAAAAATCTAGAATAGGTGGAATTCCTGAAGATAAAGATATAATTGATTTTGATTATATGAAGTTAGAGTTTAATGACGGCTTAGTTAGTGCTTTTAATAAAATGCAAAGAATATATGTAATGGATAATGAAAGTGTAATAACTATTGATGATGTTAAGGAAACTATTAAAATATTATTTGATGTATTTAAAAATTTGTAGTGAAGGTGGTATAGTAAATGGAAAAAAATATTGAAGAATTAACATTATTGCTTATGTATTTAACTTCTTGGGAAGAAGATGGATATGTGGCTGATGAAAATGGTATGCCAAAAGAAACGAAGATTAAAACTTGTTGGAAAGGGTATTCGTTTGATATTATTAACAAGTTAATGGATGAAAAATATTTATACTTTAGTAAATATAAAAATAAATCAGTATCTTTAACACCAGAAGGTGAAGAATTAGCTAAAAAATTAATCGATAAATATATAAAATAGTGGAGATGATAATTATGATGACTGCTCCAAAATTAGATTTTTTAATAGATGTGTTTGATATTAAAAACTACAATCCACAAAGTTATGATGTTTTACTCAAAGAAAAATTAGGTATATTATATGATTTACTTGATAGAATAAAACCATTATCAGATGAAGAAATAAAGGAATTA
>CALVXQ010000100.1 GCA_944371435.1 uncultured Bacilli bacterium | reverse complement strand
ACTACTGGCTCTTTGCTAGAGATTACCAGGTCGGCTTCCCACCGACTATATTATATACGCCGAACTGACGCACCACTACTAAGAATTATAACAAATTTTAAACAATAAATAAATACCATTATACTAAGTTCCCCAACTTATACCAATTTTCTTTGATTACCGGACGCAAGCCAACCTCAGTACCCCAAACTCCAGCAATGTAAGCAGAGCCGATTGTACTATGATGAAACTCGTTCGCAACCATATTGGAAATGTTGAAGTAAGTTGGCGACATAAACCAATAATTTACATTTGATGAGTATTAGTAAATCGATTCATATATCCGTTGGCAAATGTTTTTTAGGAAGTAAGTTTATTTTTAAAGAGTTATTTTCTTTTTTTAAAGGAAAGTTTTCTTTTAAATATTGATAAAATTGGAAATATTTACTATCTTGTTCTAATAATATAGCTAGCTTATCTTCTTCACTATTAGTAGTATCAAAATATAAATCAACAACAAATTTTAATCTACCCGCTTCACTTGAAGGCCAATTATTTATCAAGATTGTCACCTTCTAACAAACCATAACAAATATCTGACTTAACATCATTAATAACTACATTATATATCTCATTTCTCTGTAATTTTTTGGGAATACTTACTTTTAAATAATTACTAGTATGACCAACTGAACAATTATCAGTAACTTCCTCAATCAAAACCCTAACAACTTTATTTAAAAACAACTTGTTATATTCTAATTCTTGTTTTTTAGATAATTCAATTAAACTTCTAGCTCTTTCTTTTTTAACCCTATTATCTACTTGATTAGGAAAAGTACTAGCTTTAGTACCATCTCTTTTAGAATATGGAAAAACATGAATTTTACTAAATTTTAATTTCTGACAAGTATCTAAAGTCGTTAAAAAATCAGTATCAGTTTCGCCAGGAAAACCAACAATAACATCAGTTGTAATGCTAATATCAGGTCTAATACGCCTAATCTCCTCTATCTTAGCAAAAAAATATTTTAAATCATACTTACGATTCATTAACTTCAAAATCTTATCACTACCAGCTTGTAACGGAATATGTAAATGATTACATAATACTTTATCATCTTTTAATAAATCTAAAAATTCAGAAGTTAACTGAGTAATTTCTACAGAAGATAATCTAAGTCTTTCTAAACCTTTAATTAAACTTAAATCTTTTAGCAAAGAAGTTAAATTATATCCTTTATCCTTACCATAAGAACCAGTATCTATACCTGTTAAAACTAATTCCTTATGACCACTATTTACTAAATCAGTGGCTTCCTTTAATACTAATTCTTTATCTTTACTACGAATATTACCACGTAAATAAGGAATTATACAATAAGAACAATAATTACAACAGCCATCTTGAATTTTAATATAACCTCTAGTTTGCTCTTCAAACTTATGAATACACATATCTTCAAATTCTAGCTTACGCATATCATAAAAACGTACAATATCTTTTTTATTATCTAAATATTCTTTAATTAAAGCAACAATCTTATTTTTATCCTTATTACCTATTAAAATATTAATACCTAAATCACTTAATTTTTCGCGATTATTTTCCGCACTACAACCACAAACAACAATTATAGCTTCGGGATTATTCCTCTTTTCATGACGAATAACTTTTTTAGACTTATTATCAGCCATATTAGTAACTGAACAAGTATTAATTATAATAATATCAGCTGGTTCTCCCTCTAAATAACCGGCTTCAATTAATTTTTCTTTCATAAATACAGATTCATATGTATTTACTTTACAACCTAAAGTTACAACTTTAAACTTCATAAAACCACCTTCACGTCTATTCCCGATTATACCATATATTCCCTAAATATGGTTAAATTTATAAATTTTACTACTATCCTAATCAATTAAAACAGCATATAATTTGACATCCCCTAACTTTTATAGTATTAAACGACCAAATCAAGGGAAAAATATATGAATGATGGTTTAATGCAAATATGAGAAGTACTCATAATGTTGCTTTAAAAGATACAAACTGGAAAATATGGTTAGCAGGAGGTCCTCAATATGAAAACGAAGCTACACATGAAGGGCACACTCTAGACGATTTAGTAGACATACCTAATACTATTAATGAAACTAGTGGATTTGTAGCCGATATTCGTCAAGTTACCAATGTAGCAACTGATACTGGTGCTAGTAATGAAAATGGATTCTGTGATGTTAACTATTTATATACCCAAGATATTTTTGGAAATGAAGTACCAGCTAAAGAAGACTTAGTTGATGTCATGGAAATAGATTTATCTAATTATGTAAATATATCCATGTATGATGCCTTAACTATTGTTAACTATCTAGAAGAACTTATTTCTAAGTTAAGTACCATTACAGTAATATGTGCAATAGTCGGTGTAGGTACCCATTCAATTACTGTTGGTGTATATCGTAAACAAAAAGATAGAAAATTTAAAAAATAAAAATCAGAGAAACTGATGTGAACCCCAAATGGTAGACATCAAATAAAAAATCAAGGGCGAACGAAGTGAGTTCATCTAGACCCTTGATTT
>CALVXQ010000099.1 GCA_944371435.1 uncultured Bacilli bacterium | reverse complement strand
AAAATATAAAAACTCCGTTTAATAACAGAGTTAATCATATAATTTATCGAGAACTTCTACTTAACCTACCTACTAAATTTTGACAAAAAGATATTAATACCTGCCCATTTATATTATCATCCTCATAAATATTACCATCATGAGTAAATGAAATAGCAAAATTACTACGAGGCGTAATTTCTAAATTTAATTTAGTTAATTGTTCATCAGTTAATTCATTTGGCAAATAAACTAAAGCAGAATCACCTTCTAATTGAATTATAAGTGTTCCTCCTTCAGAAGCTAATAAACCGTTTTCAAAAGGTCTAGTATACCTTTCAGTAGGACTAAGATTAGTTAAATTTCCAATTTCTGCAGTGACTTCACTATGATGATCCCCTGTACCATCAAGTACTCTTTCAGTTACATTTCCATCTCTATCAATTCCGACAACACCACGATTAAACTTATATACACTGCCTGCAATACTAGTTGGACTCCATCCAGTTGTTGCTGTTCTAGAATTTAAAGTTTGTTGTGATGTGGTAGACTGTGGAGTAATAGTTTGTGAAGCAGTAGTTTGTTGAACTGTGGTCTGCGAAGTAGAAGTTTGCTGAGAAGTTGTTTGTGGAGTAGATGACTGTGAAATAGAAGTTTGATTAATACTACTTTGACTTTGTCCTTGTTGTTGTGATTGACCACTAAGTAATTGTCTTGATGTTTGTAATTGTTGAGCACTTAAATTGTTTGATCGGTTTCTTCTTCCTGATTGAATACTTGATATTAAGTCACTAAAACTTGTAATATCATTATATTTATTTATTTTTACATCGTCAATTGGATCTTTATAAATAAAATCATCATTAATGTACTTTATATTATTTATTTTATTATTTACTTCAATTTTTATATTATAATTATATTCATCATATTTTGACATATACTAATAACTCCTTTTTATAATTAATCTTTTGGTCGCATTAATGGAAACATTACAACATCTTTAATATTTTCACTACTAGTTAATAATTGGATTAAACGATCAAGTCCCATACCCCAACCAGATATAGGTGGCATACCATATTCCATTGCCTCAATATAATCATAATCCATTGGCATTGCTTCCTCATCACCATTTGCTTTTAAGGCTGCTTGTTTTAATAATCTTTGTTCTTGATCAATCGGATCTACTAATTCAGAATAAGCATTAATAATTTCAGCACCATTTATTACTAATTGGAATCTATCAGTTATAGTTTTATCATCATCATTAGCTCTTGCAAGTGGTGATAAATCAATAGGATGTTCTGTTAAATATATTGGTCCTATTACATTAGGTCTTGCTACTTTTTTATATAATTGATCAACTAAATTTCCATAACCTAAATTTTCTAACGGAGTTTCAGAATCTATTTCTATTTTATCTTCTTTAATCTTGTTTAATAAAGATTCTTTAGTATTACAAACTTTAATATCGATATTAGAATATTTTAAAATTAAGTCTCTAAAAGATACAGCTGGCCAAGTACCAGATAAATCAACTACCTTATCTCCTACTTTTATTTCTAATGTACCAAATAAATCTAAGATAATACTTTGTAACATCTTTTGTAAAAACTGCATATTATCTTTATAATTTAGATAAGCACCGTATCCTTCAATCATTGTAAAATCTTGTAAATGAGTTGTATCCATTCCTTCATTTCTAAAACAACGGGCTATTTCAAATACTTTGGTAAATCCACCTACTACAGCCCTTTTCAAATAAGTCTCTGGGGCTATTCTTAAATATAAATCTATATCTAAGGCATTATGATGAGTAATAAAAGGCTTAGCCGTAGCACCACTAGCTTTATTATTTAAAATTGGTGTTTCTATTTCGATATAACCTTCATTATCTAAATAATCTCTTAATTTTTTTATAAACTTAGATCTAAATAAAAACTTATTACGAGATTCTTCTGAAGTAATTAAATCTAAATAACGATAACGATATATAGCTTCCGTATCTGTTAAGCCATGAAATTTTTCTGGTAGAGGTTTTAATGCTTTTCCTAAAAATTCGTATGATGCTGCTCTTATAGTTTTTTCACCAGTATGAGTTGTAAATACTTCACCACATACGCCAATAAAATCCCCAATATCGATATATTTCTTAAAGAAATCATAAGCTTCTTCGCCTACCATATCTATTTTAATTGATATTTGAATTCTTCCTTTAATATCTTGAATAGTTAAAAATGCCATTTTTCCCATTTTACGCATTAAGACAATTCTTCCAGCTACCCTAACATCAGGAGTGCCATCTTCTAATAATCTAGCATCACTAATCTCATGAGTTCTAACAAAATGATCAGGATAAGGATTTATTATAGTTCTTAAAGTTTCTAAAGTACTTCTTCTAACATTTTCTTGATCCGTAAATTCACGCATATTACCACTTCTTTCTTTCGTTTAGATAATAGCATAAACTTACTTAAATATCAAATATTTTCCATAAAAAAAGTGCTTACGCACTATAAAAATTTTTTTAATACTTCTACATATTCTTCTTGCATATCAATATATTCTTTAACAATACTTTTTACTTTCATA
>CALVXQ010000098.1 GCA_944371435.1 uncultured Bacilli bacterium | reverse complement strand
ATATATATAGCCAATCCTCTTTTTATTTCTTCTTTTAGTTTTAATAATTTTTGACGTTTTTCAGAATTTTTCTCTGTTACTAATCTTAAATTAACATCAAATAATTCCTTTTTTAATTCTTCAATTTCTCTTAAATGATTCATAACTCAACTCCTTAAAAAAAACATCACTTGCCAAAGGAGCAAATGATGCGGTACCATCCTTATTATTACTTAATTATGATAACGGAGTTACCCGTGCTACTATTAATAGCAAATTCATAGGTAGTAATTATTAAAATATATATTAGTTTCCACCAACCACTAACTCTCTTGTAATAATCTCTTAATAATCTTGTCCTAATCAAATCTCTAAAAGTATTTTATTGCTAATATTAATCTTTGTCAATATTTAAAACATTTTTTCTACATTCTTCGGCACTTTATCTTTTAATATTGTATCTACTATCTTGTCTTCTTTATCTTGAGATACATTCTTACCAGTTAATTTTGATAGAGTCTTAATAACATCACGTAAAGTTCCTTCATCCTTTAAATTTCCTTTATTAAGCCTATCAGCTAAAGACAATATTGTATCTTTATCCACATTAGTTTTCTTTTCTACCTTTTTAAAGAAATCATCACTTAAATTCATTATATTCACCTATTTTAATATATGAATATTATAAATTTATGTTATTCTTTTTCCCCACGATTTTTAAATTGTAAAATAATAGGAGTTCCCTCTAAAGCAAAATTTTCTCTAATTCTATTTTCTAAATACCTTTCATAACTAAAATGAATCAATCCTTTATCATTAACATCAAAAGTAAATTTAGGAGGTCTAATTCCTGTTTGACTAACGAAATAAATTTTTAAACGTCTACCCTTATAAGATGGTGGTTCATGAAGTAATACAGCATTCGTTATAACATCATTTAGAGCACTAGTTTTTATTTCCCTAGTAGCATTAGTATAAGCTTCAATAATAGCAGGCATTAAAGTATGAATCCTTTTTTTAGTTAAAGCACTTAAAAATACGGTTTTAACATAGGGAATAAATTGAAAATTATTAGCAATATCTTCTTGCCAAGTTTTAATAGCTTTATTAGGATCAGTAATAGTATCCCACTTATTAACAACTAAAACCAAAGCTTTACCTAATTCTAGAGCATAAGAAACAATATGTTTATCATGCTCTATTATTCCATCAGAAGCACTAATAACAACGACACATACATCAGCTCTTTCAATGGCACGTAAACTTCTTATCATGCTATATTTTTCAATAGATTCATATACCTTTCCTTTTTTCCGCATTCCCGCCGTATCGATGACAGTAAAATCCATATTATTATATTTGAATTTAGTATCGATAGCATCCCTAGTAGTACCAGGAATATCACTAACTATACTACGATTTTCATTTAATAAAGCATTTATTAAACTACTCTTACCAACATTTGGTCTACCAATTAAACAAAATTTTAACGATGTATCAAAATCAGGCACATTATTGGGAATATCTTTTACTATTTCATCAAGCAAATCACTAAAACCAATATTATGGCTAGCACTTACGGAAATAATACAAGGAAAACCAAGTTCATAAAAATTATATATTTCCTCTTGCATCTTAGGATTATCTAGTTTATTAACTGCTACAATTACTTTTTTACCAGATTTTTTCAACATATCACGAATATAATAATCATTTTGATTCAACTCAGTTCGCCCATCAACAACAAAAACAATGATATCTGCTTCTTCAACAGCTAAAGCACATTGAATCTCAATATCTTTATTAAAATCTCCATTCCCCAGATCAATACCACCAGTATCAATCAAAAGAAAATCACGATCATTATAATGAACATTACCATAAATCCGATCTCTAGTTATCCCTGGAGTATCTAAAATTATTGATTTTGATTCGCCAATTAGGCGATTAAAAATAGTCGATTTACCAACATTAGGTCTACCGATTAAACAAACACACTTACGCATATTATCCCTCATTCATAAAAGTTATATTATCCTACCATATTTTTTTTAAAATGACAATTAATCACACATACTTTTATCAAAATTTACTGATGCATAAATACGACGGTTTTTAGTATAAACGCGAAAAGTAAGATTATCCATCCCCGTATCATCTCGAGGATCAAGGATGCAAGGATTATTATCACTACCTAAAGTACATGTTTCTTCATCTTTACTAAGATAGCTCTTTTCAATTAAAATACTAAGTGGTATACTCCCTTCAATTACTTTCTCATCGATTGAACTCTGATCCATATAATAATCTTCAGCATATAATCTAGCAGCATTTTCGATATTAGTAACTTTTTCACAATACATATTCTCATTAATATTTAACATAATCTTATTTACTGATGGAACAGCAACCGTAATTAATAAACTTAAAATAACTAATACTGCAAGTAATTCAACTAAAGTAAAACCTTTATTATTCATATTATCACCATTTTAATTATAGCAAATAATATTATTAAAGTCATTAAAATATAAAAACTCCGTTTAATAACAGAGTTAATCATATAATTTATCGAGAACTTCTACTTAACCTACCTACTAAA
>CALVXQ010000097.1 GCA_944371435.1 uncultured Bacilli bacterium | reverse complement strand
AGGTTGTTTGAATAACTTTTTTATTAAAATAGTATATGATGATTATACAGAAGTTGTAAAAATCAATTTAGAAAAACTACCTACTAGTAGCACAAATCTTTTTCAAAAGTTGATGGACTTAATAAGTCCTTTAATTTTTAAGAATCTTTAGATATATTAAAAAGGAAAGAAGGTATATTGTAAATGAAGAAAGAATTAGTTTTAATAATATCGGGCTTTATTATTGGTTTAGGAGTAATTTTAATATCTCAATTTTATAAAGATAATAAAAGCGAAAAAATTTTAACAATCAATGAATTATTTACAATTTATGATCAAAATATTCAAGATATAAAAAATAATATGGAAATGATAACAGAAAGCAATGAAGATTTTGATTGGTGGATTCTAAAAGATTTTAATATTGAAGATAAGGATTACGAAACATCACTAAATTCATTGGTAGCTGATGTTCGTATGGCTTACTTAGAATATACTGATGAAGAACAAATGTATACAAATTCCAATCCTATTAGAAAGTATCGTGAAAAAGAATATATAACTAAAAAACAATTAGAAAAATTAAACTTAGATATGAAAGAAGAAATGTTGTCTGGAAATATTAATCGCTTTAATAAATATAGTACTTTACTGATAAGTAAAGACGAAGAATTAAGAAATATTTTTTTGAATCAAACAGAAAAAATAACTAAAATGAAACAATTATCAATATTTACAAATACTAATTCTACATACTCGGAACTATTATTTAAAAAAATAATTGAAGTTAGTTATGTGAAAGATATTAGTGAATTTCTTATAAAAGAATACAATAGATTAAAATATTTAGAAAATTAATTATTAAAGTTAGATATTATAAAAAGAATTAAGTCACGTTAATTCTTTTTTAAAATATACTTTTCTAATAGAGATATAGGTTTATAAAAGATATAAGATAAAAGTACTAATATTACTACTCCTGCTAAAACTAAATCCAAGTTAAATACTTGCGTACCATAAATAATTAAATAACCAATACCTTCTTTGCTAACTAAGAATTCTCCCATTATAACACCAATAAATGACATAGATAAATTTATTTTTAAAGAAGAAATTATACTAGTATAAGAATTGGGTAATATTAGATATTTAAAAGTTTTAAATTTATTAGCTTTAAAAGATTTAAACAGTAATAATAAATTTTTATCTGTATTAATAAATCCGGTATAAATAGTTATTGTACTTACTATTAAATTAATTAAAAGAGCCATAATAATTATTGACTTTGGATTAGCCCCAAACCAAATTAAGATTAAAGGACCAATAGCAACCTTAGGTAATGAATTTAACATAGTAATATATGGATCTAATATACGATATATAATATTAAAGTTATAAAATATTAAAGATATAATCATACTTAAGATAAAGCCTATACCAAAGGAAATTAATATTTCTTTAATAGTAGTTAATAAGTGTTGAAAAATATTATTAGTAGAATATAAACTATAAATAGTTTTAATAATCTTAGTAGGAGATGAAAAAATAAAACTATTAATTATCTTATGAGAACTTAAATATTCCCAAAGAAATAAAAAACTTATGCTTATTAAAACTTGAATAGCTATTATAACTATTTTTTCAAGTTTCTTTTTCTTAATAAATTTCTTTTGAGCATTAGACATTTTTATCTAAGTCTTTCCATATCATATTATAATAATACATAAATTTTTCATCTTGTCTATTTTCCATCGGATTACCATGGGTATTTAATTCAATATTATATTCTTTTTTTATATGAGCTGGTCTTTTAGAAAGAACAATTACCCGATTAGCCATAGATATTGCTTCTGCTATATCATGAGTAACTATAATTGCTGTTTTTCCTTCTTCCTTAATAATTTTATAAACATCATTACCTATTTCTAATCTAGTTTGATAATCTAGAGCGCTAAACGGTTCATCCAATAGTAGAATATCAGGATTAGTTGCCAGTGTCCTGATTAAAGCTACTCTTTGAGGATAATAAAGACACTAGCACTTTATATCAAAGTCTTGATTTTAACTAGATTTAATTATTATTTTTTAAAAAATTCATTACTAAATCAATTAATACTTCTTTTTCTTTAGGATTAGACTGCGCTATTAGTAGTGTAATTGCAACAAGTGTATTATTATCAATAACTTGACCATTTTCATTATAAAGAATATTATAAAATTTTAGAAAATATATAAATAATGTTGCAGCAATTCTTTTATTACCATCTATAAAAGTATGATTTTTAGTAATTAAATACAAGAAATTGGCTGCTTTTTCTTCTATTGTAGGATATAAGTCTTTCCCATCAAAAGATTGATATATATTACCGATAATAGCATTTAAACCTTTATCTCTTTCTAATGCAAATAAATCACTATCACTATTAAATTTAAGTTTACCAATTATATCCATACACTCTTCATAAGTTATTTTATTATCGTTTATTGTTCCATTAGGTTTAGATATTCTTTTATGATCATAGTCATCAAGTAAATTTAAAGCATTTGAATAATTATTTATAACTCTTATAATCTCTTTAGCTTCACTGCCTTTTAGTTCTGTATCAATTCGACCAGCTATATCAATTAATTTAATTGTTTTTTCAAGGCATTCTAATCTTTTTTGATTAACTGCATAACCTTTAAGCAAATAATCTTTTAAAATTTTTGTTGCCCATTTTCTAAA
>CALVXQ010000096.1 GCA_944371435.1 uncultured Bacilli bacterium | reverse complement strand
CGATAATTTTTGCTTTTAAATCATCAGTTAATTTCTTTTTATAAAGTAAATTAATAAAATCAGGAAGAATAGACCAGTTATGAAAATTAAGATATGACCTATTGCTTTTATATTCGGAAGAAGTTCAAAAATATTGGCTAAATTTCTTGTTAAATAAGCAGAATAATCTGTTGTTTGTTCCAGATAGGTTGTAAAACAATTAATCACTGGCATACCCATTAATATTACTGGTAAACACATTAAAATGTTACCTAAAGGAATTAGTAGAAAATTAAAAATGGAAAACTTTTTGTTTACAAAATAAAGAATAATATATAATGGTAATATAAAGATAAATTGAAGTTTAAAACTGAAAGATATTCCTAAAGCTAAGAAAGATAAAGGATATTTTTCTTCTAATAATAAATAAAGTGATAATAATATAAAAGTGGTGTAAATGCTATCGCATTGAGCCCACATACTACCATTTAAAATAACCGTTGGTAATAATAAAATGATAATCCAAGATAGATAAGAATACTTTTGATTGTTTAGTTTTTTTACAATTAAATATCCAATAAAACCCATTAGAAGATCAAAGACTACAGATAGCATTTTGATTTTTATTAAGGTTGCTCCAGGTATTAGGGTAAGTAAATATAATAAAATTAAATATTATCAGAGATCTCTGATAATATTTGTTATCATAGATTTTATATTATCAGGGAAAATTAAAGGAATCCTTATAAATAGAGGGTTCCTTTTTGACTTTTCTCTGATAACAATTATAAACTTAAAAGTTGGCTAAGTAAATCTTCATCATTATTCCAATCAGGTAAAGTGTTATCTATTTTTGGGCTTGCTTTTTCAATAGCCTCAAATTTTGTCTTTTCTATTACTTTTGCATATTCCATTGTTGTGTTAATAGATGTATGCCCTAGTAATTCTTGTATATATATTATATTTACTCCTTTATCTAATAAATGCACTGCTCTTGTATGTCTAAATGTATGTGGGGATATTGTTTTTTCTGATTTTATGCTACTTTTTATAATATCTTTTATAAATTCGTTATTCATTTTCTTACCATTTTTATTAAATAAATATCCTTCTTGAATATTATTTTCTTCAATATAACGAATTAATAGCTTTTTTGTTTGTTCCATCATAGATACGATTCTTTGCTTGTTTCCTTTTCCTGTTAGAACTATATATTTTTCTTCTAAATGTATATCTTCTACTTTTAGATTAATAATTTCACTAGCCCTTGATGCTGTATCATATAAAAGAGTTAGTAATGTTAAATTCCTTCTTCCTTTATTTGTAGATGTATCAATACTATTAAATATTTTTTGTAATTCTTCTTCTGTAAGATAATTCATTACTTTCTTAATTTCTTTTTTGGCTTTTATCCCTAATATTTTTCTTATGTTATCAATGTTATCAATTTCATCTATTGCGCAATATTGATAAAATGATTTTAAAGAGGCTAACCTTTGATTTCTTGTTCTAATACTATTTTTCTTATCTTCTTCTAAATAAGTTAAAAATTCTATAATTACTTCTCTAGTTACATTTTCAAACGTAATATCTTTTAATTTAAAAGCTTTGATGTTTACTAAATAATCGATAAGTATTTGAAATGTTTTTTTATAAGATCGAATGGTATGTGATGACATATTTCTTTCAATAATTAAATAATCTTTTAAAAATTTTGATAAATAATATGAAAAATCTTTACTCATTATCTTCACCTATACTTGGTATTAAATAACCTAGTTCTTTTTCTGATATTTCATTAACTGTTCCTAGAATATCTTTATTAATATGAAAATAATAAGCAAGAGAAGATAAACTTTTATGTCCTAGTTGAGTTTTTAATATAGGTAATATTTGATTTATATCTTTATTTTGTTTAATAGCCTTATCAATATTATGAACAACATAAGTATGTCTTAAATCATGTAGTCTTGGGCCTTTATCAGTTATTTTAATATTGGATAATTTTAATACTTTTTTAAAGTATATTAATATTGAATCTTCAGATACTTTAAAAACTATTTCTTCTTTGGATTTATTATAAAAAAACTTAACTATAAAATTATTTATTTCTTCATTTAATTTATCAGAAATAGCTACATATCTTTCTTCATTATTTTTAGTATTTACTAGTTTAAATGCTGATAATTCATAACAATAATCTTTAATTTTAATATTTATTACTTCCCCAATTCTCATACCTGTTTGGTAAAGTATTTTAATAATTAAAGGATAAGCGATTTGTTTATAATAACTATAATGATAATTTTGTAATGGTTTATCTAAAACAGAATAAATTAATTTAATTTCTTTATATGAAAATATATAAGGAATAAAATTATTATGATTTTGAGGGTAAATTTTTTTAGGGATTTGAAAACAATCAATGTTTTTTTGATATTTTAAGAAATTACAAAATTCTCTAAATACTCCCATATTTCTCGATATTGTATTTGAAGATAAGTTAGGATTTAATCTTGCATAATTTTCAATAACTTCTTTAGTTATTTTAGTAATATTATTTTCTGTTAAATATTTTTTAATTCCTTTAATAATTATTTCATCAGTTTTATATTTATATCCTAAAAAATGTTTGAATTGAATAAATTTATCAAATATGGTATCATATCCTTGCATTATTCATCTACCTCCAAACATACTTTTTTAAGATTTTTAACATCTATTTTCAGATATGTATTAGAGGTAGTATCAGTAGATGTATGACCTAAAACAGATGAAATAATGTGAATAGGAATGTCATTATC
>CALVXQ010000095.1 GCA_944371435.1 uncultured Bacilli bacterium | reverse complement strand
GTTTTTATTTTGTATAAAAGGATTAATCAATATTAAGAAAAAGACGATTTTGAAAAATAAATCATCTCTTTTTATCATTTTTTAACGTGTATGATTTACCATTAACCTCATTAAAGAAATCACTGGTTAAATCTTCACTTCCTTCTTGAGAAATATATGCATTTTCATATGCTTGGATGATTGATACATCATCTACATCTATTAGAACAGTTTTCTGTTTTAATCGCGGTTCTTCATCTGGTGTATAACATCTTACTCTAGCATTAGATTCATTATAAAGACTCGTAAAATTGTCAAAATGTATAATTTTCTTCCTTCTTAAATCTAGAAATTTAGTATTTGCTATATCATAAACATTATCATCAATCATTGTTAAAATTGCTAAATATCTTACTTGTGCTAGGCTAAAAATAATTCTCATTAAATTAGGTGCAATATTTTTTAGATGTTTATCTGTTTGAACTTTATTAATTAAATCTTTTACTTGTTCTTTATTATCACCATAAATGTTTTTATCATTTCTTACAATTTCTTCATACTCTTCATCACTTAAAAGTTCTTGTCTATTTTCAATTATCGCTAAATAGAATTCATTTAATTTTTTTGATAAAAGAATTTGGTTAAGTTCTTCTTGTAAATAATTTTTATCCATATTTATCCTTCTTTCTTTACTTTTTTTAATTGCTGTCCTTTTTCACTTTCAATATCTTTTTTAGGACTATAACTAATTACAAATCTAGTAGCTGCATCATCTCTATATGAAGAAGGAGTATATCTATCTTCAGTAATATCTATTTTATATTTAACATTATTTTTTTCAAATTCTTCTAACAATTTTGCTAAGTTTAAATATAGATAACCATACTTATAAATTGTTTCTGATTGTGCAAAACCAATAAAGAATTCTCTTTGTTCAGTACTCTTTACATATTTATATATCGCAACAATTCTTTCTTTATTTTCCATTATAAATTCAATTGGACTACCCATATTATTTGGTAAATCATCAAAATCTCCACAAAAAACTAAATTAAAATCCAAAGAAGCTTTTTCTTCTGTATCATTGTAGTTAGCATTTGAAATTAAATTAACAATTTCTTTTTCCGCAAATATTTCTGTATTTATATCCATATTTTCATATAATTCTAGTGTTACATAACTATCAACTAATCTAGCACCACCCCTAATAATTCTAGGTGAGATAAACAAATAGTTTTTCTCTTTACTTTCTTTTATAAACTTTACTTTTTCTTCTAAAGTCATAAAACCCTCCTCAAGTGCTATTATAACGTGATTATTAAAAAATTTAAAGCATTATTTAAGTACACTAATGTTTTGTGTTTGCACTTCTACTATGTTTTGATTAGTTTCAGTTTTAACTTTATTAAATGCTATGAGTCCGATTATTATTAAGAATATATAAAATATTATTATGACAATAAAAAATATGCCTATTCCTTTTAGAATTTTAATTATCATTCCAGCTAATCGTTCAGTATTACTTACTTTATCAACTAAAATATTTTTTACATCATTATCGGTTAACTCATCTAAACTAACATTAAAAATTTTTGATAATTCTTTTGCTTGTTTTATATCTGGTGTAGTTTCTTCTAATTCCCACTTTGATATTGTTTGTCTTGTAACTCCCACTTTTTCGGCAACATCTTCTTGGGAAAGATTATTTTTCTTCCTTAATTCTGTGATTTTATTACCTAAATTCATAATTTTTCCTCCCTGTTTAAAAGCATACTAACTTTTAATGATAAACTCTACCAATTTTTAGTGGAAGTTACGCCCGAATTTTTAACATTTATACTTACTTTAATCATCAATCATCAAAATTAAAGTCTAGATATACATAATTACTCATATCATAAGCTAGGTTATTTTGAATAAATTTATTGGCAATCTTACAACATTTAGAAATTCTTTGCCCATTGAATAGAGGATCAATATATCTAATTTTGGAACCATGATGGACATAATAAACACCTTTGGGTTCTTCTTTAGACACTTTTACTTTTTGGGCATTTCTCCAAATATTAAATATTTTATTATATTTAGAATTTTCTATAATATTAATTACATCACTTTCTTTTAATTCATACAAATCTTTTTTAGCTATTTTGTTTTCATTACTTAATCTTTTTAGGATATCTGCTAGTAACTGCATAGAATATCTAGTTCTATCTTCACGATATATAATAGATAATCTACTTGTAACTTTGACAAAATTTCTAGCAATTTTTTTAGTTTTAAAACCTAGTTCTATTTCATTTTCCTCATTTTTTTGAATTTCTATGTCATCATAAATTTCCTTAATATTTGCCAAGTCTAACAATTTATAGGTAAATAAAGCATTTGAAAGGGAATACTCCAATCTGTCAGCAGATAATTTAGGAGTATCATTATCGGCAATCGGATATAAGTGATAATTATTTACTTCTTCAATCTTAATTCCGTCTCTTCTTAATAAAGTCGTTATTTCTGGAGAATTTTTAATTATTTCTGTAGTTAAATCTTCAGTTGATTCTTGGTTCATGTAATCACCATTTAAAAAGTCTACACAATGTTTAAATACTGGTGTTGCTATGTCATGAAATAGACCAGACAAAGTCTCTTTTTTATCATGTGTAAAGTGCCAAACAATTAAGGCAACGGCAACAGAATGGTCTAAACTGGAAAAGAAAAAATTGCTTTCAAATAAATTAGAATATATAGTACCACATGTTACACTAATAAATTGTTGTGATAATAATTCTTTTGTATCTATATATTCGTTTAACCATTCTGGAAAATCAGGTTCTAATATTTTAAAATA
>CALVXQ010000094.1 GCA_944371435.1 uncultured Bacilli bacterium | reverse complement strand
TAATAATCCAACACTTTTTATTTTGCAATATTTTTTTGCTATAGTTAAAGACTTTTCGTTAGAAATTTGGTACAATACTTATGTGGTATTTTTTCAACTAATAATTATAAAATAAAGAAAATTGATCGTGGAGTATTCTAATAAAATTTAAAAAACGAAAATGTTATTTATAAAAAAGTGTGTTATAATAAACTATGTAAACGGATGCACACAATGTTTCCATTTGGTTTTCAAAATATAAGGTAAACATAGTACTGATAGTACTATAAATACCACAAATATTTTTATTACCAGTGCCACAAAGGCTTGAAATACCAGTAATTACGTAAATAACATAAATACTATAAATACTTGGATTTCTTGAACATGTGGCTCGAGTAAAAAGTATAAGAATTGTTGTGGAAAGTAGTAATATGGAAAGGTTTGAGGTGACATATGAATAATATTTCTAATCAAATTGAACAATTGAATCAAGAACAAATGAGACTATATCAAGAAATGACAAAACTAATAAGTGAAGCTTGCAAAAAAAGGATTTACACTTGGTAGGAGAAATTTTAAGGAAATATAAACCAAAAATAGAAGCTATAAATAATGAAATAGATGAAATTTCACGACAATCAGGTTTAAATAATCTTCATAGAAATAGATGAAAAGAATTTTAATGTAATCAGAAAATATATTATTTTAACCAAAAAATTTATATTTTTAAATTATTAATCAGGAGGGTTTTATGAAAAATAGTTATAATGAATTAACAAAAAAAGTAGGAGCACTTATTACAGCAGGTGCAATATCTTTAACATTAGCTGGTTGTGATGATAGAGAGGTATCAACAAATAATAGTAATAATACTCAATCTGTTATTGATACTACTAATTCTGATTCTTTAGAGAATGGAGTACAACAAATATTAGATATACCTGGTGAAAATTTTAAATTAAAAGTTGGGTATCAATGTGTTTTAAATGAGGGAGAAAAGTGGACTGTAACATCAGATAAATCTATATTTATGGAAATAAGTACTTTAGGTTTACCAGAAGATATGAAAGTATATATTGATAATATTCATACTGATACTACTATTTGTTCTCATTATCCTCAAATTAATGGAATAATGCAAGATAGTATGGATGATAGAATTCATAATTCATTAATGTATGGCTTTTCAATATCAGATACTAATTCGTTTTATGGAATTAATCAAATTGATGGTCAAAATGATACTTTTATAAAAGGTTTTACATATGGATATAATGGCTATACTTCTGGTAGTATTAGTGAACAAAGATTTTTAGAATCTGATTATTTAAAAAAAGGAGTTTATGCTAATAATATATCTAGTATAATTGATTTAATTGTTGTTAAAGGAGAGGAAATTTCTTTTACTAGTGTAAAATCTGAGGTAACCGTTTCTGTATGGCCATATATTGAATTAAAGAATGCTAATGGCGAATCTTATTATAAATACTATCATCTAAATGAACAAGGTAAAATTGAGGTTTTAGAATTAACAGAAGAAGAATTTATTATTCAAACACAAATAGATTCTAATAAATTAACTAGAAAAAAATAAGTTTCAAATGGAACTTATTTTCTTTTTCTAACTAATTTATAAACTTCGTTTGATATGTCTTCAAAATTTCTAATACCTGAATTATCAACACAATTTACCATATCATAATTGTATAATTTAGCAAGTTCTAAATAGGCTTGTTCTCCTTTTTTTAAATATTCAGCATTTTTTTCAGTTTCATCTAAGGCTTCGCTTCGTTTGCTTTTTAAGATACAAGCATACTTATAAGGCATATATAAAAATATTATTTGATTAGGTCTTGGTAACTCCATTAAATCATATTCTAATATTTCTATCTTTTTATAGATTTTTAATCTCTCTTCTTTAGAATCTAATAAACCACCTCTATGAGCCATATTACTTGGAACATATCGATCTGCAATTACAATATAGCCATCATTTAAGTATTTTTCTAATGTTGGTAAATTATATCTTCTATCAGCTGCATAGTAACATAATGCTGCTAGACTATCGATATTACCACCACCTTCAGGAAAAAAACTATGGTTTTCTTTTAAATATTTATCACATAAATATGGTTTACCTAAAAGGCAAGCTCCAATAATTGCACCAGATGGAGTATCATACATAGGAAAAGATAAACATACTACTTTTTCGCCATCTTTTTTTAATTTTTCTAATAATAACTTACTTTGTGTTTCTTTTCCAGAACAATCAGTTCCTTCAATTACTATTAATTTTCCATTCATAAAAATCTCCTACAACATGTTCTTTTTTCTTAAAATATAAGCTATTAATAAAGATAAAATTATAGATACTATAATAATTATTATAAAACTAAAGCTTCCATGTCCAATTGGACCAAGAGGAACATTCATACCAATAAAGGATGCTACCATAGTAGGTATTGAACATACAATAGTAATACTTGCTAAAAATTTCATAATATCATTTAGATTATTTGAAATAATAGTAGCATAAGTATCGGTCATACTAGACAAAATTTCTCGGTATATTGTAGCAGTTTCTACTGCTTGTTTTGTTTCAATTAACGCATCAGTAATCAATTCTTGGTCTTTATCATCTAAATTAATTATATTTCCTTTAGCAATTCTTTCCAAGGCTGTTTCATTAGCTCTAAGTGAGGTAATAAAATAAACTAATGTTTTTTCTACATTTAATAAATTAACTAGTTCTTTATTATTAGTCGATTTTAACAAAACTTTTTCTTTGGTATTAATATATTCGTTAATACTGGTTAATTCTTTTTGATATATTCCTGCGACCATGATAAAAATTTGGGATATCAAATTACTTTTCTTTTTTAAAGAAAAATTTTCAATATCGATATTTTTAAAATAATTTAAGAAAGG
>CALVXQ010000093.1 GCA_944371435.1 uncultured Bacilli bacterium | reverse complement strand
TACTTACTAAAACTAAACCAATTAAATATAAGAAAGCTTCTTTATATCCTAATATTATTAAAGATGTTGCTTTTGTTGTCGATAAGCTTGTAACTGTTGATGCTTTAATGAAGGTAATTAAAAAATCTGGTGGTAGACTTCTTACTGATATAGATATTTTTGATGTTTATACTGGATCTAATGTTTTAGATAATGAAAAATCAATTGCCTTTAAATTAACTTTTAGTGATCCAACTCGTACATTAAGTGATGAAGAAGTAATGGTAATATTTAATAAGATAATTAAGGATGTTGAAGATAATTGTAATGCTAAATTAAGGAGTATTTAATAAATTATGGAGCCAATAGAAAGAATAAAAAGCTTATTAGAAGAAGAAATTAAAAATTTTACTTTAAAAGAACAAGAATTAAAAGAACTATCAGTAGAAAAGTCTTTGTTTGATGAAATGTTTGCCTATGCCAATACTCTTAATGATTTGTTAGATAATAAAGAAAGAGTTTTAATGTTTTTAAAAGAACTTGATGAAGATATTTATTTTATCATGGAAAATAAAATAAATATTTTAGAGAGAATAAAAGATAAACGCAATAAAACTTCAGAAAATAGAAATGTTTATGATGATGCTGTAGCAAGTGTTCAAAAACTATTTCTTGATTTACAAGTAAAGTATGGTATTTTAAATAGAAAGATAAAAATTTATACTGTATCTATTAATCAAAATAGAGAAAATGTTCAAAAATATCAAGCAATATTAACTAAATTAAAGTATCATCAATTTATACCTTGGCCATTAATTCAAACTATAAATGAGCTTTTAGAAAGCCGAGATGTTGATAGTATTACGCAAATTGTTATGTTGGAGAATTTACGTATATATAATCAAACTATTTATGAGAAAAAACATAATTTTAAACAATCATATAAAAGTAATGTCTTAGATATGTTGACTTTTGGATTTGAAGATTTTTATGATGATACCTTAGATTATAATTTGAATATTGAAAAAAAGGTAGCTTTGCATTATTCCCTTTTAGGGTATCAAACGGATTTTGTTTCTTATTTTGAAGATTTAAAAAAGGAAATACCTGATGATAATGATTATAAATTATTTATAATGTTAATGCTTGAAAAAATTCAAAAAGAGATACATGATTTAATTGTTATGATTAAGGATATAGAGTTTTATATGGATGATAATATTCGTAAAGATATTATTAAAAACTACCAACAGTTATTATCTTTTTATCGTTTATTTCGAAATGAATATATTAAGACGGATAAAAAAGTCGAAGAAGTGCCTCAGAATAAAGTTGATTTAATATTTGCTAAAGATAACTATGGTCGTCCTTATATATTAAAAGATTTAAAGTATGTAAATAAGGAATATCTAAGTGAAGTATTAAAACTTCTTAAAGGTTTACAAACTGGTAGTTTAGCCAATCGTAATATTGAAACTTTAAAACATAAATATGCTGGATTTAAAAAATTAAAAAATGATCAAATAAGAATCGTTATTAAAGAACTATCGCCTAGTATTTATTGTATAATTGGTTTAGGAGTAAAAAAAGATAATACCGGCCATATACTGTATGATCCTTTATGTTCTAGAGAATATCCTAAAAATAAGAGTGAATATCCTGCTTTGATTGCAGAAGGTAAAGAAATTTTTGAAAAGGTAGGATTATATATTGAAGAAAATATGAGAAAGGGCAAGAGATGATAGAGGAATTATTAAATAAATTAGAAGGTTATGATGCATTATCAGCTGAATATGAACAAGGGCTAACGGAATTGCAAAAATATGTTGGAGTGATGAATGCTGAACAATTAGGAAGAACAAAATCCCTGATAGATAAATATTTAAAATTATTAAACGAAAGTTTTTATGATACAAAGAGTAGATAGTAACTTAATTGAAGTAGCGTAATGCTATTTCTTTTTTTTAAATCCAATATGTTTTGACTTTTAATACAAGATTGAGATTTGAAAATAAAATATTATGGAAGAAAAGACTATTCAGAATCTATAAGTTGATTTTATGAGCAAACTGTAGTAAGTTATTATGAGAAAATGTATGTGTAGTAAAGGAAGTAATTGCTGTGACAAGAAATTGTAATTGTATTTCTCCGCAAAAAAAGATGTTTAATTTCAAAATAGAAAATGCTACAATTAATGATTTAGAAAGAATAAAATATTATAAATTAAAAACAATTATTAAGTATGCTAAAAATTTATCGGAAGAAGAAATGGTAAAAATAAATAATTATATTTGTGATAGTGTTCCTTCTTTAATAAAAGAGTATAAAAATATGATTTATAACAAAAAAATCATAGGTAGTATTTTGATTAAAAAAATAGATGATGGTTTATTATTAGATGAAATTTTTATTGAGAAAGAATATAGAAATAAAGGATTTGGTTCAATGATAATTAAGAATTATGTTCTTGATTATGATGAAGATATATATCTTTGGGTATATAAAGATAACATTAAAGCTTTTAATTTGTATAAGAAGTTAGGGTTTGAAATTAAGGAAGAAACAGATAGCAGATATTATATGAAATTTCAAAATGTTAGTAACCACCCAAGCTTCAAGGATTAACAATATATAATTACTAGTAAATATAAATCTTATTTAATATTTTAACAAAAATTTAGGATAGTATATAAAAATGTTATAGCAAAAAAGTTGGATTAAATATGATGACTTTTGCTATAAATTGATGTATTAAAGTACTATGAATTTAAAAAAGAATTTGATTTTGTTGAAATACTAAAAATAGCTTATTTAACGAAAACATTTAATTTAATTAATATTGATAAATATCTAGAGCTTTAGTTATAGCTACTGAGGTAAACTGGAATAAATTTTTTAAAGGATATGCTATTTTTTTGAAAAAAAAAAAAAAAAAATTAGCACTCATATATTGACAAGTGCTAAATATAATAGTATTATGTAGTTAGCATT
>CALVXQ010000092.1 GCA_944371435.1 uncultured Bacilli bacterium | reverse complement strand
TATTATTTATTACTACGTCTTATGATGAATTTTAGTATTGGTAATTTTTCTATTTGGCCCGGTGTTATATTAAATATCATTATTTATGCTCTTAGTGCTATATTTACTTATTTAATATGTTTAAAGATATTTAAAGATAAAGTGAAATCTGGTATTATTGCTTTAGTTAGTCAAATAACTTTAGCTTCTATTACGAATGTTATTTATATTAGAATGTATGCGTTAACTGGTTTATTTGTTTTAATTACTAGTTATTTACATCTTCTTTTACTAGATAGTAAAAAACTTAATTACAAATTATTAATAGCAATAGGAATATCTTCTTTACTAGGTTCTTTAACCCATTACTACTATTTATTTTATTTATTTATCATGTTTGTTATCTTTGTTATTAAATATAAAAAAGAAAAACGTTATGAAGAATTAAAATATTATATTCTTACATTTGTCAGTGCTGGAATTTTATCTATTCTAATCTTCCCATATTCGATAAAACATTTATTCTTTGGTTATCGTGGACAAGGTGCTTTAGGAAAATTACTCGATGTATCAAGTTTTCTAGTTAGTATTGGGGCTTATTTATGGAAATTAAATTATTATATGTTTAATTTTACTTTATTATTAATAGTTCTTATATTAATTATATATAAGTTTAAAAAACATATTAAAGTACCTAAAAATAAATATATTAGTTTAGTACTTTTACCAACAATAGTATTTTTTATCATAGTATCAATATCATCTCCATGGTTAGAATTAAGATATATACTACCAATTAGTCAAATAATATTTATTATAGTTATTTATTATTGGGATAGTATTTTAAATAATAAAACTTTATTATATTTAATAATGGTTGTTATCTTAAGTATACCAATTATCTTTAAATTACAACCAGAAGTATTATATAGTGATAATAAAGAAGTAGTTCAAGAAGTAAAAAATAATAGTAATGTACCAGCTTTATATTACTTTAATAGTGGTAATCATCGTTTCTTAGATGATATATATTTATTTTCTATTTTAGAAGAATCTTATATTGGTAAAGACTTAGAATTAAGTGAAGATAATATTAGTAATATTTTAAGTAATATTGATTTATCCAACGGATTATATATATTTATTAATGATTATCAAGATAATAATAGTATTATTAATTTAACAAAAGAAGTTACTAATTTAGAAAATGTTAAACATGTAGCAAGATTAAATATTACCGATTTATATTATTTATATAATTAAGGATATGGACTAAGATGTTCATATCTTTTTTGCAGAGAAAATATAATGTAGTAGAAATATAACTAATTATAGGGAAGGGATAGTAAATGCATTATAATGTTAGCGATATTATAGATGATAAGATAACTGATGGTAAATTAAAAGATATTATTAATAAAAAGTTATTTAAAGTAATTGAATTTTTAGAATTTAATATAGATTATTTTAAATAGGAATAAGGGGTTACAGATGAGTAAAGGGGGAAAAACAAATTTACGAGTAGGTATTTATTTAAGATTATCTAATGAAGATAAAGATAAAGTAAGTAAAGATGATGATAGTGAATCTATTAAGAATCAAAGAAATATGTTAAATCAATATATAAATAAACATCCTGAATTTATTTTAGTACAGGAATATTGTGATGAAGATTTATCGGGGGCTGGAACTTATCGCCCCGAATTTGCTAGGTTAATTAGCGATTGCGAAAATAGAAAACTTGATGTGGTATTGTGTAAGAGTCAGTCTCGCTTTTCGCGAGATATGGAAATTATTGAAAAGTATATTAATAATAAATTTAAAGAATGGAATATTCGTTTTATTGGCTTAGCCGATAATGCTGATACGGAAATTTTAGGCAATAAAAAGTCGCGACAAATAAATGGGTTAGTTAATGAATGGTACTTAGAAGATGTTTCTAATAATATAAGAAGTGCTTTTAAATCAAAAATGAAACAAGGCGAATTTATATCACCATTTGCCCCATTTGGTTATGCGATAAGTTCTAGAAATAATAATAAATTAGTAATTGATCCTGTGGCATCAGAAATAGTTAAAAGTATTTATAATCTTTATTTAGTTGGATTAGGCTTTACGGCTATAGCTAAATACTTAAATACTAAAAAAATACCTAGTCCTTCTCTTTATAAATATCAAAAAAAAATTAAATTAAATATAATTAGTAATCGATCTAGGGAAGAGATAAAATGGAGTATGAATGCTGTTAAAAAAATATTAACTAATGAAGTATATTTAGGCCATTTAATCCAAGGAAAAAGAACTACAATTAGTTATAAAAATCATAAAATTGTTAATAAAAGTCCAAATGAATGGATAAGAGTAGAAAATACGCATGCGGCAATTATCGATGAGGAGACATTTAATAAGGTTAAAACGGCTATTTTAAAAAGAAGTAGGCCTTTAAAAAAAACTGGTGCTGTTCATATATTTTCAGGTAAAGTTTTTTGCCAGGAGTGTGGTCAGTATATGCGTAAGAAAAATTCGACTAGTCATGAGTATCTTGTTTGCTCTAGTAATAAAGATGGTTATAGTAACTGTATAAATAAATCTGCAATTAGATATGATATTTTAGAAGAATTAATATTAGATTCTATTAATAAGAAAATTAAAAAGTATTATGATTTGCATCTTTTGGTAAAAGAATCTTTACAACAACAAAAAAATAAGTTTGCTAAAAAAATAAATTTATTAATAAAGCAAAAAAATGATATAAAAAAGCAAGTGATAAAGACTAAAAATTATTTAAAAAGTCTTTATGAGGATAAAGTTAATGGAGTAATCAATGTTGAACAATTTAAAGAACTAATTACTACTTATAATAGTGAAGATGAAAAGTTTAAAAACGAATTAAAATCTATTGCTAAGAAAATTAATTATTACAAACTAAAAGAAGCAGCAAATAAAAATAGAAAAGAATTATTCGCTAAATATCGTCAATTAAAAAAATTAAATAAAGTTATAATAGATGAATTTATCGATAAAATCTATATTGGTAAGATTGATAATGAATTAAATACTAGAGATATTGAAATTAAATGGAATTTTACATAAATTTCAAAATAAAAAAGGAAATTCAAAAGTTTTGGATAATAATATAAGTAAGAGGTTATATATTTTTTGTAACCTTTTATTTAATA
>CALVXQ010000091.1 GCA_944371435.1 uncultured Bacilli bacterium | reverse complement strand
ACTAAACCTACAATTAATAATGTTGTTGGGGTTGAAAAAGATATTGTTAAAGTAACTGCTACTCAGGGGGATTATCCAATTGTTAAATACTTAGTAGGTAAGTATATTGAATCTGCTGAAGTATTTGATGTATCGGATGATAATGCACTAAATCCTTATTTAAGTGTTCCTAATAGTGATGGCGATTATAAGATTTGGGCAATTGATTCTAATGGAACACCATCTGATCCTTACAGTTATCGTATATCAACAAGTTGTTCGATGGAAGGTCTTTATAATGTTACTGGTAGTGGTAAGATTAGTATGTGTGGTATTATGGATTACTTAGGTAATGTTAAGTATTTACCTAATTATACTAATATTGTAACTTGTGCTTCGGGATATCATATTGATACTTTTAATACGACTTTAAGTAGTACTACTTGTGTTGCTGGTCGTTTGTCTTATTCAGCTTATAATATTGGTAAACGTTTCTGTGAGCAAGTATATAATTATTCTTGTGTTAAAGATTCAACCCCTTCTGGCGGTGGTAGTACTGGTGGCGGTGAGGTTATTCCTTCAGCATTAGATAGTCTAAGTTTATCAAGTGGAACATTATCCCCATCTTTTCAATCGGGAACTACTTATTATACAGCTACAGTTAATGCTTCTAGTGTAACTATTAATGCCGTAAAAAGGAGTGATAAAGCAACTTTTGTTGAGGGATACGGACCTCGTACTGTAAATTTGAATTATGGTAAAAATACATTTGAAATTAGAGTAAAGGGTAGTAAAGAATCTGTTTATACGATTGTTATTGAAAGACCGGCACCTGCTTTAAGTTCAGTTAATACTCTAAGTAGTTTAACAATTTCAACTGGCTCTATTAGTCCAAGTTTTAATCCTAATATTAGTAGTTACAGTTCTTTTGTAACTAGTAGTGTTACTTCTGTAAATGTTTATGCTACTTTAACGGATGCTAGTTCGTCATTTGTCGATGGTTATGGGCCAAGAACAGTAACTTTAAATACGGGGGCTAATGCGATTCCTATTAAGGTTCGTTCAGAATCTGGACGTATTAGAACTTATACTATAACAATCACTAAAGCTGCTCCTGTTGTGATTGATCCTACACCTGGTGGTGATCCTGGTGATGATGAACCTGTTACGCCACCAGCAACCCAAAGTGAAGCTTTACTTAAAAATATTACTTTAAGTAGTGGCTTGATTGCTTTTGAACCACGTGTTTTTGATTATAATGTTACGGTTGATAATTCAGTAACTAATATCTTAGTAACTGTTGAACAAGAAAATAGTACGGATATTGTTACTATTAATGGTGGTTCAGATTTACAAGTCGGAGCCAATGAAATAACAATTGAAGTATCTTCAGCTGATAATTCAGTAAAAAATGTTTATACGTTATATGTTATTAGAAAAGATGTTGAAGAAACTATATCTTCTAATAGTTTATTGAAAGACTTAGTAATTACGGGACATGATATTAAGTTTGATGCTAAAGTGACAGAGTATGAAATCACTCTTGATGAAGATGAAACAGAGTTAGAAATTGAAGTTACAGCTGCTTCTGATCGTGCCATTGTAAGTATTGAAGGTAATGAACAATTAACAACTGGTAGTGAAGTTAAAATAAGAGTAACTGCTGAATCCGGAGATTACACAGATTATTATATTAAGATAACAGGATATCGTAAGGGTAGTAATATCTTTGTTACCATAATTATAATTATAATTATCGTATTAATCTTAGCATATCTTGTATTAAGATTATTAGGATATCGAATCTACTTTAATGTAGCTGGTGTAAAGAATTATTTTTCTAATTTATTCAGTAGAAAGAAAAAATAACAACGAAGAGTCTTACAAGCTTGGAGTTATTTAAGGGTGATTCCATTATCAATCAAATAAGTGTATGCAAAGTCATAAAATAAGGTGGTACCGCGAATTATTCGTCCTTATGCTTTATGACTTTTTTTGTTTTTAGGGAGGAATATTAATATGAAAAAAATGACAAATTGGGAAGAATTAGAATGGCGTGGCTTGATTAAGGATGTAGCAGGTGATGATATAGCTGATAAAATTAATAATGAAAGTGTAACATTTTATTGGGGAACAGATCCAACTGCTGATTCCCTTCATTTAGGGCATTACTCATCTTTAATTACGGCCAAAAGATTAATGAAAATGGGGCATAAACCAATTTTACTATGTGGTGGTGCTACTGGTCGAATTGGTGATCCTAGGCCAACTAGTGAACGAGAAATAATTAGTATTGATACTCTTAATCATAATATTGAGTGTATTCGTAAACAAATAGATAAAATATTTGATGGTAAGGCCAAATTAGTAAATAATTATGACTGGTTTAAAGGTTATGAGTATTTAGATTTTTTAAGAGATGTTGGTAAGTATATTAATGTTAATTATATGTTAGCTAAAGATATTATTAATAGACGTTTAGAAACCGGAATTACTTATGCAGAATTCAGTTATATGTTAATCCAAGGTTATGATTTTTTGAATATGTATCGAAAAATGGGCTGTATTATGCAAGTAGAGGGTAGTGATCAATGGGGAAATATTACTACTGGTATCGATTTAATAAGAAAAATTGATAATAAAGAAGCTTATGGCTTTACTATGCCTTTAATCTTAGATAGTAATGGGAAAAAATTTGGTAAGAGTGAAGGTAATGCTTTGTGGTTAGATATAAATAAAACTAGTAGTTATGCTTTATATCAGTATTTATTAAATACTGACGATAGTAAAGTTTTAGAGTATTTAAAGGTATTTACTTTCTTAACACCTGATGAAATAATGGCAATAATCCATGAACATGAGAAGGCTCCCCATTTACGTTTAGCTCAAAAAACTTTAGCACAATGTATAATTACTGATTTACATGGCGAGGCTGAATATTTAAAAGCAGTAAAAATAAGTGAGGCTTTATTTAATGAAGATATTACATCTTTAAGTTCTAAAGATATTGAAGAAGCTTTAAAAGATGTTGCTCATGTTGATATAAAAGAAGGTAACATCGTAGATGTTTTAACAGAAGCAGGAATTTTTAAGAGTAAAAGGGAAGCTAGAGAATTAATAAGTGGTAATGCTTTATCTCTAAATAATAAGAAGATAAATGATTTAGAATATACAATAACTAAAAAAGATGTTATAGATAATCTTATAGTAATCAAAAAAGGTAAAAAAACCTACTATTTAGGTATTATGCATTAATTTTCTTTG
>CALVXQ010000090.1 GCA_944371435.1 uncultured Bacilli bacterium | reverse complement strand
TTTTATGGTAAATTATCTTCAGGTGATTTTATGACTTTCTCAACACAGGTAAAAGAAGAAATATCGAAAACAGACGCTGATTTAGTATCTGCATTAACAGAGCTATCAGCGTTTATTCGTTTTGATGTTACTATTAAAAAAGATGAAATAACTTTAGTAATTGAAAATGCTTCGATAGCAAGGCGTATTTATAAATTTATTAAAATGTGTTTTAATATTAAGCCTAAAATAATTGTTCGAATACAAAAAAGATTTCGGGTAAAACAGATTTATATTTTAAGTATAAATGAAAAAATACCTTTAATTTTAGAAACTTTAGGTATTTATAAAAATAACAAAAAAATTACGATTGAAGAATATTTATTAGCTAATGATGAAGAGAAAACTTCATTTTTACGTGGGTTATTTTTAGCTACGGGAAGTATTAGTAATCCTAGTACTAGTGGGTATCATTTAGAGTTTAATATTGGTACTAAAAAAGATGCTCTTTACATTATTAAATTATTAAAAGAATTTAATATCGTATCACGTTTATTAAAAAGATTACATAATTATATGGTATATATTAAATCAGCTGAAATGATAAGTGATTTACTTAAAAGATTTAATGCAATTAATTCGATGTTTTATTTTGAAGATATTCGGATTTATCGTGACCATAAAAATATGGTAAATCGTTTAAATAATTGTGAAATTGCTAATCAAGAAAAAACTATTGCTACTGGTTTAAAGCAATTAGAAGATATTAAGTATTTAGAAGATAATGATTTGCTACCTTTATTAGATGAAAAAATAAAAGAAGTTATTACTTATCGTCTTAAGTATCCTGAAACTTCTTATCAAGAGCTAGCTGATATAATTAGTCAAGAGACTAATCATAAAATAAGTAAATCCGGAATAAACCATTATTTCCGTAAAATAAGACAATTGGCAGAAACTCATCGTAATAAAGTTAAAGAATAATATCTACTAATCCGTACTCTTTGGCTTCATTACTATCTAAATAATTATCTCTTTCTGTATCTTTAATAATCTTTTTTAAACTTACTCCTGTATTTTTAGCTAATATTTTATTTAATTTATCTTTTATTTTTAAAATTCTTTTAGCAGCAATATCGATATCCGTTGCTTGCCCTTTAACGCCTCCTAGGGGTTGATGTATCATAAATTCTCCATTTTTTAAGATACATCTTTTTCCTTTGGTGCCACTACTAGCAATTACTGCTCCCATTGAAGCAGCCATACCAATAGTAATAGTGCGAATATCACTTTTAATATAATTCATCGTGTCATAAATAGCTAACCCTGATGTCACTTCTCCTCCAGGACTATTGATATAAATATTGATTTCTTCATTATTTAAGGAATCTAAATATAATAATTCACTAATAATAATATTAGCCGTTTCATTATTGATTTCCCCGTTAATAAAAATAATTCTATCTTTTAAAAGTCGCGAATATAAATCATACGCATAATCTTTATTGGATGTTTTTTCAATTACTGTAGGAATAATATTCATTGCATCACCTAATATTATATTAGTCATAAATTATAATTAATATACATAAAAAAATATGACAATATTTATGATACATGGTATAATTAGACAAGAGTAAAGGGGATTATATGAAAGATAAAATCAAAGTTACTTATTTTGAGAATCAAGAATTAGAGATGCCAGTTAATTCACGCATCTTAGATGTTTACGATTTAATTATGAAAAGTACTAATCGTAATTTAATAGGTGTTAAAGTCGATGGCGAAATCGTTGATATGTTTACTAAATTAAAAAAAGATACATATCTCGACTTTTTTGATACTAATACTATCGATGGTTATAAGATTTATCAAGCAGGATTAAAATTTGTTTTAGAAGTATCCTTAAATAAAGTTTTTGGGGAAAATATTGAGATTACTTTTAATCATTCAATCATGCGTGGAATCCATGTTCGGGTTATTAGTGATAAGATTATAACTGATGAAGATGTTGTTACTATTAAAAAAGAAATGGATAAAATAATTGCTAGTAATGAAGAAATTCAAAAAATGGTAGTGTTAAAAAAAGAGGCTTATAATTATTATGAAAAAACTAATAATTTAGAGAAGGCATATAATGTTCATAATGAAATTAATGAATTTGTAACTTTATATAAGTTAGAAAATAAGATTAACTATTTTTATATTGAGATGCCACCTCGTACTAAAATATTAAATAAATATGATTTAGTTAACTTAGATAATAATGAGTTAGTTTTATTATTTCCCACTTTAGAACAAGCCGATAGTGTCCCTGTTTATGTTCACTATGAAAAAGTTATCGATGTTTTTAGAAAAGAGAAAGCTTGGTTAGTGAATTTAGGTGTTCCTTTTGTTTACCAAATAAATGAAAAGGTAATGGATAGTAGTATTCCTGATTTAATAAGGTTAGCTGAAACTAACTATGATAATAAACTTTATGATATAGCTAAGAATGTTATTGCTAAAAAAGCTAAATATGTTATGCTTTCTGGACCTTCTAGTAGCGGCAAGACAACAACTACTAAAAAGTTAGCTCTTACTTTAGAATCTTTAGGTATTAAAACTTTGACTATTTCTGTTGATGATTATTTTAAAAATCGGGAAGATTCACCTTTAAATCCCGATGGTACTTACAATTTTGAATGTTTAGAAGCAATTGATACTCCTAAACTTAATGAAGATTTAAAAAATTTAACTAATGGGAAAGAGGTATTATTACCTATTTATAACTTTAAACTAGGTAAAAGAGAATTCCAAAAAAAGCCTACTAAATTAGAAAAGGGTACTATAATCTTGATGGAAGGTTTACATTGTTTAAATGATAAATTGACTTATGATATTGCTAAAGACGATAAATATTTAATTTATTTAAGTCCTTTTATGCCTGTTAGTATAGATCGTCATAATTATATATCTACTACAGATTTACGATTGATAAGAAGAATGATTAGAGATAATCGTACGCGTGGTTATGATGTTTCCAAAACAATAGATTATTGGCAAAGCGTTCGTAATGGTGAAGAAAAATATATATTTCCTTACTTAGATCGAGCTGATATTATTTTTAATACAGCACTTGTTTATGAATTAGGTGTATTAAAAGTGTTTGCTGAGCCTATACTATATTCAGTACCTAATGATTCACCATATTATGAAGAAGCTAGAAGATTAATTAAGTTTTTAAATAGTTATTTTCCAATAACTAGCGAGTATGTCTCGAATACATCAGTTTTAAGAGAATTTATTGGTGGTTCAATTTTTGAGGAGGAAAAATGATAAAAGTTGCAATAAATGGTTTTGGTCGTAT
>CALVXQ010000089.1 GCA_944371435.1 uncultured Bacilli bacterium | reverse complement strand
ATTTACATTAGTATTATCATTAGCATTATCCTTATTTCCTATTAAATAAGCACCAATTCCAATAATTGCAACCAAAGCAACAACTAAAGCAATGATTACAATCATTTTCTTTTTATTATTATCGGTATTCTTAGAATTATTTACAGGCGTCGAAGTAAGACTATCAAAACTTGCCGTTGGTCTTATAATATCCGAATCTGCTGCATTTGGTGTTGGATTAGTATTAGGCACGCCAGCATCTACATTTGAACTTGTAGTATCCATTCCTGAAGGTGAATTTGGCATTCCCATATTAGGAGTTGGATTTACAGAATCAGTACTTGGAGTTTGACCCATCATTTCCGCATTAGGCGCAGAATTTATTGGGGCATTATTTTCCGTGGTATTTTCCATATTAACATTTGGTGTTGGATTTACCATATTACCAGCATTAACAGTATTCATAGTTTGTCCCATGACATTTGAATTAACATTAGTTGTTCCATCAATAAGACTAGCACCACAATTACTACAAACTTTTGCTTCTGGAACGTTTTCAGTTCCACAATTTTTACATAACATATTAACAACCTCTTCCTACTATGCCAATTATATAAAAATAAGAGTTACTCTGTCAAGCTACATTTCAATTTAAAAAAACGACTAGCAATAACCTAATCAAAAAAATCAGATTATATGAAAGTCGTAATTTAAAATATTATATTTTATTCTTTATTACAACTACCTGTCGTATTATTACTAAACCATGTAGAAAATTCATCAATATAATTATCTATTCCTATTTCTTCTGCATATTCTTTTTGATCTTCTAAATTGTAGAGTAGTCCACTTGCAGTATAGCCACTTATAGTTTTATCAGTATACATAATAGTAATATTTCCTTCATTAGATTCACAAACAAGTTTATTCGTTGTAAAAGATATAATTAAGAAAGCAACTATAAAAGCTAATATAATAAATAAAAATATTCCACCAAGTATCATTAAAATCTTCTTCAACCCACACACCTTCTTCTATCAAAGATTCCCTATGATAGTTATAGATTAACATGAAATTATAAAAATTTCAATGAATAGCGTTTTATTTATCATCAAGATGTCCTTCGATCCCATATTTATTAGTTATTGGATCTTTATGTAAAAAATCAATTCTTGGAACGTAAGTATGAGTTATATAGATTAAAAATATTATTAATAGTCCTATTAAACCAATATGTGTTAAAAATAAATTATTAATATTTAATTTTATTAGAATACTAAATACTACTTGACCTATAATAATAGCAACAATAAAACTACTTATATCGATAAATAAAATGGGTTTTTTAGTAAGTCTAGTATATGAATAAAATATTAAAGGAATAATTAATAACATTACTACTAAACTTATAAATCGGGCCAAAAATAAATTAGGATTTGCATAATAAAAATGATATTCTACAATTAACCATAAAAATGTTGGAGCGATTACTAATTTCAAATGTTCCCACGTTGATTCATTAACTGCAGTAAAATAACCAACTAACTTATTATGATGAGTCCAATCATATAGAAAATGACTAAGACAACCAATTACGATTATAAAAATAGTTCCAATAACTTCTAACATAGAATACCTACTTTCTAACTATATTATACTATAATTAGTTAAGTTATATTAAAAAATTATAGATAATAATACCTATAATTTACTTTTTACTTCTTATCTCTGTATTTACCAATTTAATAAATTCGTCTAAAGAAATAGTTATTTTATTTTCTGTTCCATATTTACGGTATGTAATCGTATTATTACTAATTTCATTATCTCCTAAAACTAAAGTATAAGGAATCTTTTTCATAACTCCTTCTCTTAATTTATAGCCAACTTTCTCATCTCTATCATCAAAATTTGTGCGAATATTATTATCTAATAAGAGATTATTAACTTTTTTAGCATAATCAAGATGATACTCATTATTAACCGGAATAATATTTACTTGAACTGGACTTAGCCATAATGGTAAAACCCCTTTTGTTTCTTCTAGTAAATAGGCCATAAAACGATCTATTGAACCAAGGATAGCGCGATGTAAAACAACAGGAGTTTTAGCTACACCATCTTTATCGATATATTTTAAATCAAATTTAGCTGGTAGGCAAAAATCTAATTGACATGTTGACAATGTATACTCATTGCCTACAGCAGGTTTAACGTTAACATCTAATTTAGGTCCATAAAATGCTGCTTCACCAATCTCTTCCGTATAAGAAATACCGATATCATTTAATACTTGACGTAAATTATCTTCAGCTTTATTCCACATTTCATCGTCTTGATAGTACTTAGTTTTATCAGCTGGGTCTCTTAAAGATAAAACACAATGATAATTAGTAATATTAAAATCTTTATATACATCAAAAATCAAATCAACGACACTCTTAAATTCGTCCTTAATCTGTTCAGGAGTCACAAAGATATGCGCATCATTCTGACAAAAATGACGAGCTCTTTCAATTCCCTTTAAAGCCCCAGATGCTTCATACCTAAAATCATGAGCAATTTCAGCAATTCTTACTGGTAAATCTTTATAAGAATGTAACTTATTTTTAAATATCATCATATGATGAGGGCAATTCATTGGACGCAAAACAAATTCTTCCCCATCTACTTCCATCTTCGGAAACATATTTTCTTTATAATGGTCCCAGTGTCCAGATGTCTTATAAAGATCTACATTCCCGACACAAGGTGTCATAACATGCTGGTAACCTAATTTTTTTTCTTTGTTTTTAATATAGTTTTCTAATTCTTGCCATATTATATACCCATTTGGTAAAAACATTGGTAAGCCTCTACCTACTAAATCATCACTCATAAATATTTCTAAATCTTTTCCTAGTTTACGATGATCTCTTTCTTTAGCAGATTCCAACTCTTCTAAATGCTCGTCTAATTCTTCCCTTGTAGGAAAACAGATTCCATATATTCTTTGAAGCATTTTATTATTAGAATCCCCCTTATAATAAGCACCACTAAATTTAGTCAATTTAAAATATTTAAGTAATTTTACTGATTCAACATGAGGTCCACGGCATAAATCGGTAAAATCTCCTTGAGTATAACAAGATATTACTTCATTATCTGGCATATCATTAATCAAGTCTATCTTATACGGATCATCTTTAAACATATCTAATGCTTCTTTTTTACTTATTTCATGTCTAACAATTTTTTTACCATCTTTGGCAATCTTTTTCATCTCTTTTTCAATAGCAGTAATATCTTCTTCTGTTATTTTTTTATCCCCTAAATCCATATCATAATAAAAGCCATCCTCTATTACGGGACCAACCCAAAATTTAGCATCGGGATACAAATGTTTTACTGCCTGAGCTAATAAGTGAGCACAAGAATGATTTAAAACACTTAATTTTTCATCTTCTTTAATATTTATCATTTTATTTTCTACTTCCTTTCAAATAATCATTGTTTTCATATTCAGCTAACATATATATAGCCAATCCTCTTTTTATTTCTTCTTTTAGTTTTAATAATTTTTG
>CALVXQ010000088.1 GCA_944371435.1 uncultured Bacilli bacterium | reverse complement strand
TTTATTGTATTATTGTAGCTACATTTGTATTAATATATTTTCGTTAAAAAGTTGTGTAAAAACAACTTTTTTCTTTTGCCAACGGATATATTAATCGATTTACTAATACTCACCAAATGGGTATTATTGGTCTATGTCGCCAAGTAACTTTAACATTAACATTGGTATTTCAAGTGGACATGTTCAAAATGAAACTGGCTTTACAGCTGGCGCATGGACTTCACATGATGATGGCTTGCGTCCGGTATCAAGAAGATGAATTAAAAGTTAAAGTAAGATTCTTACTAGGTGTTTCTGATATTTCTTGATAACTAGTTTTATCTAAAAGAGAATTTTTAGCACACTCTAAAAGATTGTTATTAATATTAAAAGTAATACCTTCTGTAAAAGAATATATACTACTATTACTAATATCAAGATTTATATAATTAGATAACTTAGAACTTTTATCATACTTTTTATAATAAGTATACTTATAAGTAATTACGCCTAAATTCTTAGCTATTTCTGGAGAAACTATATATTTTCTATTATCCTTCTTAAAAGTAATCAAATTTGTTAAATAATCAATACTAACATCTTGATAATCTGGATTAATAGAATAATTAACTATTAAAATATAATTAGAATTATGAAAATCATAATTAGGTTCTAAAAAAGTTCCTATTTTAGCACTGGCTTTTAATAGAAAAGTTGACGAATATACCTTGTTAACTTCAATTTCATTATAATATATATCGATATCATCATAATTAGTATATAAGTAGTAAGAATTATTTTCATTAAGACGATTATTAAAATAAGCATGATGATAACAAAAATTATATTCAATACAAGTAATTAATTTACTATCTTTTAAAGAAATACCATACTTATTTTGATACATTATATCTAAATAATAATCCATTTCTGGATATAAATACTCCATATTATCAGGTTCAGTTTTTAAAAATGCAATGAATCTATTTAAAGCTCTTTCATCTTTTAAATAAGTATTAATACTGGATATTAATAAAGAATCATCATCACTAAAAATACATCTTTTTATTGGCTCTGCACCAATTATTTCCATTAATATCTTCGTTCGCGTTTTTATATTATAATATATCTTATTATTACTAAACCAAGTAGGAGTAAAATACTCATCAGCCATAATAGCTGCTACCGATTCACTTAAAAATGCATAATCATAATTTGCCATAAACATATGAATAAATTCATGACCAATAATGTTATTATAAGGAATTATATCTAAAGCATTCTTATCTAATTTACTACTATCATAAGCATAAGCATATATTTTATCTCTTAAAGTATAATAACCTAATATTCCCTCTTTTAAATGACTTAAATCGTTAAATGATACTATTTCTAAATCTTTAAGACGATATAATAAAGTAAAATCCATATGAGTACCCTTAACATAATTAATAATATCGTTTAAAAAGTTTTCATTACATAAAAAAGATTTCTCATTTAAAGTAATATTATCCGAATCATTTATTAAAGTTTCTACTTTAGAAACAGTTATATCAGAATAAAAATCTTTTAATATATATCCTGGTAAATTTTCATCTAAAGATTTATTTATTCCTTTAGCAAGTAATATTGTTAAAAAACTACTAATTACTAGAGAATAACATGTATCAAAGATAATTTCTAAAGTATCACTCATTATTTTTTTATGACCATATAATCTTCTTTCCATATTAGTACTTAAACAAATTGTTAAATTTTTACCATTATTTTGTAAAAACTGTAAATAATCTTCTTTATTATCTTTAAAATAATGAATAAAACCAGTATCTAAATCTTGATATCTAATATAATCATCATTACTAGTAAGTAATTTATTATTAACACTTAAAGATAAAAAAGAAAGATAATTAGAAATATCAGATAATACATGTAATTGTCTATTTTCATAATAGAAAGCATGATACTCACCATTATTATTAACATCTACATATATTATTCTTTTATTCTTTTTATCTTTTATTATGAAATTAATCATTATTATCCCCTGACTCTATTGCTTCTAAATCTACTCCATTAATAGCTTGAAATCTTTTACTAATTTTATCTGTAGTAATATTAATATCTTTAACATCTTTACTAACAGCATCGATACTTCTGGATAATTTATCCCATCTTAAACGATATTTAGTAAATTCTATACTTAATTTATTTAATTCATTATGAATAACCTGTGCATATTTATCTCGTTCCATATTCTTTAAAATCATGCTAATTACAGATAAAGTACTCATTAAAGTTGTTGGTGATGTTATCCAAACACTCTTTTGATAAGCATAATTTAATAAATCTGTATGATAGGCATTAATTTCAGCAAATATAGCTTCCGCTGGTAAAAACATAATTGCTTGATTAGAAGTTTCACCATTTATTATATACTTATTACTAATTGTGTCAATATGCTTTTTAACATCACTTTTAAATAACCTTGTATACATTTCTCTTTCATTAATAGATAACTTTTTATCTGTCATCTTTTGATAATTTTCTAAAGGAAATTTAGAATCAATAGCAATAGTACCCAAAGGTTCGGGAGCATAAATAATTGCATCTGCTATATAACCATTACTCATTTTATGTTGAATATCATATATCTTTTTATTATTCTCCCCAAAAACATTAATTAAAATATAATTCAAGTTAACTTCGCCAAATATGCCTCTTGTTTTTTTATCAGTAAGTATACTTTGTAAAGATACTATATCTGTACTTAAATTATCAATCTTTTTTTGAGCTTCATCTATTTTACTTAATCTTTCTAAAATACTACTAAAAGTTTTATTAGTCTTTTCAAAATTAATATCTATTCTTTCATTAACTTTTTCATTAATTGAAATTAAATTATCAGTAATAGTCTTATTTAACTTATCTATATCATTAGTTAAAGACTTACTAAATTCATATTTAAAATCTCCTATATCTTTAGTAATACTTGTTTCTAATTTGCCTAGACTTGTTATAATATCAGTATTGCTTTCTTTACTCTTACTAACTTTTATAATTAAATATAAAATTAATATTATTAGTATTATTAATAAAAATATAATTATAGCTTCCATAATACTACCTTTATTTCATTAAAAAATAAGATAAATGCATCTTATTAATTACATGTTCCTTCCTTTACATAAGCTCGATATTCATCTAAACCATTATCAGGATTAACATAACGATATATTATTACTTTAGCATTATCATCACAAGAATTAGATTTATTATTAAAATAACCACTAGTTTTTAATTCAGAAACCAAAACAGCTAAACGACAATCACCAGTATCAGTATCACTTGTTACTTCATAACCAGCTGGACATTTAGCAAGACGAATATTCTCTCCCTTAACATAAGATACAGCAGTATCACGTAAATTATTTTCTTCGATACGGGCTTTTTCTTCACGGGAACGAGTAATAAGTTTAGTTGCTGATACACCTGCTATAGTAAGTAAAACTCCCATAACAACAATAACTCCTAATAATTCTATTAAAGTAAAACCTTTTTTATTCATATGCTCCACCTCTATTTTAAGTATACCATAACTACT
>CALVXQ010000087.1 GCA_944371435.1 uncultured Bacilli bacterium | reverse complement strand
AATACACCTCCTTTCGAAGGTGTATTCTATCATAAATTAGACCTTTTTTGTATGTCTACCCTAAGGGGTGCATTTCATATTTATTTAGTTCTTCTAATAATAATTCTTTAGTTATAGTAGGATTAGCTTTACCTTTAGTTTCTTTCATTACTTGACCAACAAAGTAATCAAATAAATTAGTTTTACCATTTAAGTAAGATTCTTTTTGTTGTAAATTATTGCTTATTATATTCTTTATAATAGATAATAATTCTTCTTTATTAGATATTTGTTTAGAAGTATTATTAATAATACTTATTGGTTCTTTATTACTTATTATAGACTCATTAAATATTTCTTTAGCTTGTTTACTAGATATAGTATTATTTAAGATATTATCAGTTATTTGTTTTAATAAATTAGGAGTTATATAAAAGTCTTTAATACTTATATTAGATTTATTTAATTCACTTAGTATATTAACTGTTACCCAGTTAGATGCTAATTTAGGATCTATTCCTAAATTAATACATTCATTAAAGTAATCAGATACATCTTTATTTTTTATTAATACTTCAGCATCGTAACTAGATAAATTATAATTATTAATATAATTTAATTTACGTTCTAATGGTAATACAGGTATTTCCTCTTTTAAAGAATTAATTAATTCTTTAGTAATTGGATATGGTGGAATATTAGGTTCAATAAAATATTTATAATCAATAGCATCTTCTTTATTACGCATTCTAATAGTAGTATTAGATTCTTCATCATATCTTCTCGTTTCTTGTCTTAAATCTTTACCACCATTTAATAAATATTCTTTTTTTTGTCTTTCTTCTTCATATTTTATTACTTTATAAATATTAGAAAAAGAATTAACATTTTTTACTTCTACTCTAGGAGTCACATAATTACCATTACTATCTTTTAAGTTAATATTAACATCACATCTTATTTGCCCTTTTTTAGTATCAGCATCAGATATATTAGTATACTGATAGATATTACGCATATATTCTAAGAAGGCAATAGCATCATCAGCACTATGGATAGAAGGAGTTGTAACACATTCTAATAAAGGAACCCCTGCTCTATTATAATCAATCGTCGACATATTACTAAAATGATCTAGTGATGCCGTATCTTCTTCTAAATGAATATCAGATATCATTACTCTAATTATTTTATCATTACTAGGTACATCTAGATAACCATTTATTCCTACTGGTTTAGTACATTGAGTAATTTGATATCCTTTAGGTAAATCAGGATAGTAATAATTCTTACGATCAAATATCATTTCATCAGCAATAGTACAATTAAGAATCTTAGCCATCTTAATCGCATCATAAACACATTTTTCATTAAGTACTGGTAATGTTCCTGGAAATGCCATATCTAGAGGGGCTACATTACAATTAGCTATATCACTATATTCGTTTTTACCGGTAGAAAATACTTTAGAATTACTTTTTAATTCACAATGCATTTCTAGACCAACAACTAATTCTAAATCTGTCATTATCTTTCTTCCTTTACTACTTGATTTTTATAATCCATAAGGCTTTCAATATAATTAGCTATATTAAGTAATTTTTCATCTTCATATATATTACTAGTTATATTTAATCCTACTGGTAATTTATTAATAAAACCATCGGGTATTGTTATAGAAGGAAAACCTCCAAAGTTAGCTATCTGTAAATGTTCTTCTAAGATAGTAGAAGAGTCATTTAAAGTATTTAAGCTATCATCTAGGTATTTAGCAGGACCACTTCCTACTGGAAGGATTATACCATCATATGTTTTAAATAATTCTTTCCAAGTATCAACAATTATTCTTCTTACTCTTTTAGCATTATTAAAATATCTTTCTTGATTTTCTTTTTGTAAAACATAAGAACCAATTACAAATCTTCTTTTAATTAAAGGTGAAAATCCTTTAGTACGATGATCTTTCATCATATCATATATGTTATCTCCAGACCCACGTGGTCCATATATAATTCCGGTTAAATTAGACATATTACTTGTTGCTTCAGCACAAGAGATAATTACATAAACACTAGCTACTGTATCAAGTATTTTTTTATCTACTGATACTTCATCTACTTCTATTCCATTTTTTCTAATTAGTTCTATTTTAGTTAAGAAGTTATTTAAGTGTTCTTTTAATTCGTTAGAGGGATTAGAATAATTATTTATATCTACTATCTCTTTTATATAACATAGTTTTTTCTTAGATATATTATCATTTAAATGTTTTACTAAATCTATTTTACTTGAATCCCAAGTAGTCATATCATTTTCATCTAACCCTTTAATATTATTTACAACTATTGCCGCATCACGAACACTTCTTGTTAATACGCCACAGTGATCTAGGCTTGAGGCAAAGGGAAATAAGCCATAACGAGAAATCATCCCATAAGTTGGTTTATAACCGACGATACCGCAATAAGCCGCAGGTTTACGAATAGAATCACCAGTATCAGATCCTAGAGCATAAGGATAAACACCATAAGCTACAGCAGCTGCTGAACCACTAGATGAACCAGCACACATTCTTTCTAAATCCCAAGGATTACGAATTACCCCGGTATTAGCCGTAGTACCAGTCCCACCCATACCAAATTCATCCATAGCAGTTTTATTAACAAATACCGCATTACAAGCTTTTAACTTAGCTATAACGGTAGCATCATAAAAAGGGACATAACCTTTTAAAGTATTAGATGAAGCAGTAGATTCAATATCTTTAGTTGAATAATTTTCTTTTACTCCATAAGGAATACCACTTAAATAATTATCAGTAATTGGAGTATCTAAAGCATCATCGATAATATGCGAAAAAGCATTACATTTATCTTGTAATTCATATGTTTTAGTTAAAGATTCTTTAATTAATTCTTTTGAAGTAACTTTCTTATTTACTAATAAATCATGAAGTTCCTCAATACTTAAATCCATATAATTCATTAAGATACCACCTTTACTACTTCTACTTCACGCCCAATTTTTTTACCAGCATTTTTTAATAGTAGTTCAACTGGAACACCATCTTTTGCTTCATCTTTTCTTAAGGTAGCTTTTTTATCTTCTAAAGGAAAAGTCATTGGTTTAACATTACTTATATTAGAAATACTATTAACTATATCCATATCTTTATCTATTTTATCAAACTCTTTTAAAACTAATTCATTTTCTTCAGCAGTTAAGCCAATTAATAAGTTTTCAGCATAACTATCAACCATTTCTTTTGTAAATTTACTCATATTCATCCCTCTATATATTTACATTTATAAAATCTAATAATTCATCAATATTTATCTTTTGTTCTTCCTTAGTAACATTATCTTTTACTGTAACTTTATTATCTTTTAAATCTGTATCATTTAAAATAAGTAAAAATTTAGAATTTAAGCGATCTGCTTGTTTAAACTGAGCTTTTAAACTACGTCCCATATTTTCCATTTCACAGATAATCCCATTAGAGCGTAATTCATTAGCTATACTAACAGCAGTATCTTTTTCTGTAGCTGATACATACATAATATAACAATCTATTTGATTAAATATATTTAGTTCAATATCTTCTTTTTC
>CALVXQ010000086.1 GCA_944371435.1 uncultured Bacilli bacterium | reverse complement strand
TAAATAATAAAGGATGTAATTTAACATCTAATTCATCAATACAAATAACACCACCTGTTTCAAGATTTTTTAAAATTTTAGGAATAATATTAAAAATCTTAATAGTACCATTAGATTCATTTTGTAATGGTAGAATTATTGGATTAAGTTTATCATCTAAATTTAAGTGTAATACATTGATATCATATTTATTTTCATCTTTTTTTTCAACTTTAACATCTAAAATACAAGGATCAAATTCATGAATTATTTCTTGAAATTTATCATATCTTGAATCACTAGCATCTACTATATCAACAGTTACGTTTTTAAATGAACTTTCAATAAAAATATCTGATTTAAGAATATAACTATACAAATCTCTAAAAATTCCACTTTTTTCTTTTGGCGCAATAGTAGATAACACTAATAATTTATCAGGATTTAAGTTAATATCTTTATTAAAAAAATTCCACATTTTTTCATAGTTCTTATAACTAGGTCCGAAATATACATCTTTACCATTTCTTTCAAAAATTTCTTTTTGTTGAGCTTTAGTATTTAGAGTAAATTTCTTTGCATATAGCCACTCTTCTTCAATTTTATTTTTATTTAAAGAGAATCCATAACGATATTCATAATTACCTAAACAAATTGAAACTTCAAATTCACTATTTTCTTGACGAGCACTTTCTTTAAAAAGGTATGGATTTACAGGTAATGGTGTATTTACATCAAATTTATTAGAATTCTTAATAATATAAAACATATATTCTAATGCTTCCAGCACACTACTTTTACCAGCAGCATTAGCACCATGAATAGCAATTACTGGTAATATATGATTACCATTAATCTCTCTAGTTGTTTCTAGATGTCTCTTCTCCTGAGTTGCCATTAAATCTAAAATAGTTTCTTCATAAAAACATTTATAATTTTTAAATCTAAATTGTAATAGCATATCCAAGCCACCTTTCGTGATAACATATTATCATATATCACAATAAATGTAAACATTTTAAGAGAAATATTCTCTCAAAATGTATGTACATAGTATATTTTATGTAAAAAAATTAAATTTTATAACAAAAAATAGATATTCACATCTATAAATATCTATTTAAACATAGTCTTATCGTAGAACTATTGTCTTTATTACCATATAAACAATCTCCTAATATTTTAGCATTACTTAAATCATCAATAGCACTATCTAATAATCTAATTATTTCTATCCTATTAGAGAAGTTATATCTTCTTAATATACCTTTATTATCTATTATATAAAAGACAATATCTTTTATACAAAATGAATTACTATTAGAAGAATATATATAATAAATATCTATCATATTACCTTTTATATCACTATAATAGATATGATAATTATATTCTCCTAATACTTGTTTTTCTGGTAATACTTCATCAATAATAAAGTAACTACCAGAATTAATTTCTATTTCTTTACCTATATATTCTGTTGCAATATTAAAGAAATACTTTACTTTTTGTTGCACTAGAACTTCATTTAACTCCATAACTTAGCCTTTACTTATAACCTTTTTAATAATTCTTTTACCTTTATTTATTAATTTTTTAAATAAAGATACTTTCTTAACATACTTACTACTTAAATCACTAATAGTATTTATTTCTAAATCTTTAAAAAATTCATTTCTCTTATTTGGATAACTACCAGATATTCTTAAAGAAGGATTGCCACTTATTATCTCATCTAATTGACAATCTTTATATATTATATCATCTTTAATACTGACAAATATATTTTTTCCTTTCTCAGTATTAATTATAATAGCAGATACCCCACTCTTATTATACATATCTGGATAATACTTATTAACACCCCAGAAATCTCCTAAAGTAATATCTGAATACTTATTACCTATTTTAAAATTACAATCATAGCAACTTTCTCTTAAAGCAATATCTGATAAAAATAACTTCATATATTTATTATTACTATGTAATTCAGTAATACGTTTATTTTTAAAAGTAATAGTATTAGAATAAGTATCCCAACCACTTACTTTATCTCTAAAATTATAGTTTATAATCTTATCATTATTTTCTATCTCTAATTCTTTAATATACTTAGCAAATAATTTAGGACTAGGAACACCATGACATACTAAATCAATAGTAATTAAATTATCATAATCTTTTTTTAAATTAGCTTTTAAGCCTGCTACTTGGCATGGTGTTCCAACAAATAATATCTTTTTATCATTTATATTTTCTTTTATATAAGTAAATATATTATCTAAATTACTTTGTAAATATTTAGAACCCTTTAATTTATCTAAATCTTTTATATTATCAATTGCAATATGATTTAACTTGTTATCTTTATCAAAAGAAGCACCTATTACTATACCTTTATTATTTAATACTTTTTTTGCTACCAATTCAAATATATTTCCCGAAGAAGCTTTATTAAGAGTAGATTCTTTATCCTTGTTATAAGCTACATAACATTTATTTAAAGACTTATTACTAGTTGTATTTAAAACAGGACATGTTCTTTTACATAAACCACAATTAATACATTTATCTTGATCTATTACAGGATGTTTAAATCCTTCTTCATCTTCTACCATACTAATAGCATGTTTAGGACATATATTCATACAAGCAGTACAACCAGTACATTTATTCTTTTCTACTATTTCTTCCATAATTACCTCATTAAATGAAATTTCTTTAATACTTTATTAACAATATCTTTTTCATATTTATTCATAACTAAAAGATAAGCTACAATAGAATAAATAATAGTGTAAATACCACCAAATACTATTAAATTTAAATACCCATGTAATGTAGCAAAATGCATTATAATTAGTATTATAATAATAGGAATTATAAATGGAATAGTCATTTTAACTATTTCTTTCCAAAACTTAATAACATTTATACCTACTCTTTTTTGATAATTTTTATTTTTTATTTTTATATTACCTCAAATTAAAGATATTGATGTACCAATTGCACTACCTATCCCACCATATAATTTAGCTAATGGAATACTAATTATAATATTAGCAATAGCAATAATGGCTAATAAAACAGATCTAAACTTATGCATATTTTTAGCTTGCATAATACTTACACCTAAGTTTTGAACTAATGGAAAACATAAAGGAATTATTAGTATTAAAGCAATATAATAAGAATCATTATATTCTTGACCTACCCAAGCATAAATAAATTCTTTTCCAAATAATGTTAATCCACTAGCCATTAAAAATACAATTAAATATTGAATTCTACCTACTTTTATAAATTCATTAGTTAACTCATCATCTGTTGCTTTTTCGGCAACCATTTTACTCATCTTAGGAAGTAATACACCACTTACTGCTGTTGATAAATTAACAAATAATGTGTTTAAGTGGCTTGCTATCGAATAAATAGATACTGCTACTGTACCAGATACTGCTCCTAATATAAATTGATCCACACTCCAATTAACTTTATCCACAACTACACCTAAAAAGATAAAGAAGGAATAACCAAATATCGTTTTAAATAATACTTTATCAAATCCCATAAATTTAATATTAATATTTAGCTTCTTTTTACAATAGAAATAATTGGATAATAGTACAATTATATTTACAACAGTAATAACTACACACATTGTTATTGATTTATAACCTAAAAATAATAAAGGTATCATTA
>CALVXQ010000085.1 GCA_944371435.1 uncultured Bacilli bacterium | reverse complement strand
ACAAGTGGAGAAGGTTTTTACTATTTGCTTGGAGATATTGCTAGATTACATGAGGCAATGCTTGCTTATGCTAGAGATTATATGATTGATAAAGGATTTACTTATTGTATTCCACCATTTATGATTCATAGTGATGTTGTAACGGGAGTTATGTCTTTTCCAGAAATGGAAGCAATGATGTATAAAATTGATAAAGAAGATTTATATTTGATTGGTACTTCTGAACATTCTATGATAGGTAGATTTAAAGATCAAATAATTAAAAAAGATAGTTTACCTATTAAGTTAACTTCTTATTCTCCTTGCTTTAGAAAAGAAGGAGGATCACACGGATTAGAAGAAAGAGGATTGTATCGTGTTCATCAGTTTGAAAAACAAGAAATGATTGTTATTTGTGAACCAAGTGATTCTATGAAATTTTATAATGAAATGTGGAAATATACAGTAGAAATATTTAGAAACTTAGATGTACCAGTTAGACAACTTGAATGTTGTAGTGGGGATTTAGCTGACTTAAAAGTTAAATCTTGTGATATTGAAGCTTGGAGTCCTCGCCAAAAGAAGTATTTTGAAGTTGGTTCTTGCTCTAATTTAGGTGATGCTCAAGCTAGAAGATTAGGTATCCGTGTTAAAAAAGATAATGGAACATATTATGTTCATACCTTAAATAATACTTGTTTAGCTACTCCAAGAGGCTTAATAGCCGTAGTAGAAAATAATTATAATGAAGATGGAAGTGTTAATATACCTAAAGTATTACAACCTTATATGGGAGGATTAACCAAGATAGTACCAAAACATAATTAATTTAATTAAAAGAATATAGAGTTGTCTATATTTTTTTAAATATGAATATAATATTTTATTAGGGCTTAAAAATTTGACAGCAGCTTAATTATGTGGTAAAATTCATTTTCATACAAAAGAAGGGATGTTATGAATTTCGATAATGAAGAATTTAATGAATTATTAAATAAATATCTACTTGGTAAAGACGTCTTAGAAAATAAATTAAATAATTTAATAGATGATTTCGTTAAAGAACAAGGATATAATCCAGTAGAGCATTTAAAAAGTAGAATAAAATGTAAAGATAGTATTATTAATAAGTTACATAATAAAGGATTAGATGTTACTATAGATAATATTGTTAATAATGTAAAAGACATAGTAGGTATTAGATTAGTATGTTCTTTTTTAACTGATGTTTATGATTTAGTAAATTTAATATCTAATAAACTTAATATTAATATTATTGAGAGAAAAGATTTTATTGTCAAACCTAAAGAAAGTGGATACAGTAGCTATCATTTGATTGTCTTAGTACCAATTATGTATAAAGGTAAGAAAGACTATATTAAAGCTGAGATTCAAATTAGAACAGTAGCTCAAGATTTCTGGGCATCATTAAATCATAAATTACAATATAAATATGAAGATATGGTTCCTGAAAATATTAAGAGAGAAATGTATGAATACTCTTTAATAGTTAAGCAATTAGATAGAAGAATGGTATCTTTAAAAAATGAAGTAAATGGTTGTAAATAAGTAGGGGGTATTATATGTTAACATTTGATGAAGTAATAGATAGTTATTATAACTTAAATAATTTAAGTAAAGATTGGTTATTATATAACTATTTACCTGATAATAACTATTTAAATCCTAGTACAGGGGTTAGAAAATTAATAATATTTATATATACTTATTATATTAATTATAATATATATTTAAACGATTATAATATCTATAATTTATTATGTAGTTATTGTGCTAGTAAAACTAAATTTTTAATAAGTAGATAAGTATGCTATAATGGTAATGGAGGAGTATTATGCGCTATAATGTAATAAAAGATGCTTCTAAAATAGTAGAAAGAAGTCCTTATGTAATTAAAAATCCTACTCAATATAAGAATAGTTGGTCTAAAGTTTTTAATAATAATAATCCAATTTGTTTAGAGTTAGGAATGGGGCGGGGAAATTTTATCATTAATATGGCTAAGAGTAATCCTAATATAAATTATATTGGTCTAGAGTTATATCCATCGCAAATGGTAATGGCTGTAGATAAATTAGCTACTCTAAAATTACCTAATTTAAGATTAATTAATTGTGATGCTAAAGAAATAATTAATATCTTTGGTAAAGAAATAGATACTATATATTTAACATTCTCTGAGCCATGGCCTAAAAAACAAGATGAAAAGAAAAGATTTACTCATGAAGTTTATTTAAGATTATATGATAGGATATTTAAAAAGAATAAACATATAATTTTAAAAACTGATAATAAAGGTTTTTTTGCCCATTCTTTAGAGTATTTATCTCAGTATTGGTATACTTTTGAAGTAGTTAGTTTAGATTTACATCATGATGAACGAAATATATATAATATTATGACTGATTTTGAAAAGAAATACTATGAAGAAAGAAGACCTATATATTATTTAGAGGCATTTTATAAAAATTAATAGTAAAAAAGTTGTCAAATAAATTCATAAATTGATAAAATTTATGAATTTTTTTAAATATATATATATTTATATGATAAAATAATGTTAGGTGATAGTAGTTATGGATATAATCAAAAATATAGTAGGTATGATAAGTTTATTAAGTGCAGCTGATATAATATTATTTGTTGCTACAATAACTTTAATTATTTTAATTATATTCTTAATTTATGTTATAAGAATTACAGATAATAAAGATTTAGATGTTCTTCCAGAAGTAAGTGTTAATGAATTAAAAAAAGATGTTAAAGATGCTTCTTTAATTAATAATACTAATCAAAATCAATCTTATGAAGCAGAACAGGAAGCAAAAGCTATTATAAGTTATGATGAATTAGTTAATACTAGAAGTATTCCTGTTCTAAATTATCAAAAAGAAGAAGAAATAGCGGGATTAACTGTTAAGAAAATTGATCTTAATAATTTAGCTGGTACTACAGAACCAAAACCAGTTGCGGTAAATGAAGTTGATGCTCCCGTTAGTAATAGTAAAGGTAAATTAATTAGTTATGCTAAAGAAGAAGAGTTTTTAGCAACTTTAAAAAGATTACAAAGTTTATAATTATTAAAAAAAATCAGAAAGTTTGAAATGCACCCCTTAGAGTAGACAATAATAAAAAAATCATTTCAATTTCTTTTGTGATAAAATACACTTCCGAAAGGAGGTGTTTTGTTATGGCTTTAAAAGGACAAAAATATTCAAAGTATTCCGATGAGCTAAAAAGTGAGATTATGACTAAGATTAATTCTGGGATGTCTATCAGATATGTGGCTAAGCAATATGAAATACCATCTGGAACTGTAATGACTTGGACAATGAAAAAGAATCATCCAGAATTAAATACGGGGAAGAAACGTGGGCGTCCAAAGGAGAAAAATTTAACAAAGGAAGATTGGAAAGAAAGATATGAAATATTAAAAAAATACCAGGCCTTCCTCAAGGCACAACGAGAGAGAAAGTAACTTTTATTAATCTATATAGAGATAATTATAAGTTATACAATATGTGTGCCGTATTAGAAATAAGTCCTAAAACTTATTATAAATATAGAAATAAGGAAGATCCTGATTATTATGATTATTTAATAATTAAAGAAATATTTGATGATTCTAAAGGCACATATGGATATCGTAGAATTGTGGAAGGCCTAAAAATCAAATATGATGTTGTAATGAATGGAAAGAA
>CALVXQ010000084.1 GCA_944371435.1 uncultured Bacilli bacterium | reverse complement strand
CTATATAAACTAATTGGACTTTTTTTTTTTTTTTTCAATGCTACGTACTCGCATACTTTATATCCATTTACATATTTTTCTACTTGACTGCTAGCATCTCTTATTATGCTTAAATCTTCTAACTTGCTACTATATTCCTTATTTAGATCTGTATCATCATTTAATACAATGACATCTTCTTCTGGTAGATATTCCATTACTTCTTCATAATAATTATTTTTAATTTTAACAATTTCTTCTTAATCTAATTTCATTAAATTCGTTGATAATCTATCGATTGTATAAGCTAATTTTGTTTCTTCATTTAAACTTCTTGCTATATCACTTAAATAACAATTTTTTCTTCCTAATATTCCATATACCATATCTTGAGTAAACTTAACTGTTGCTTTTCTACTTCCTTCTGCAATTTTTTTGAAAATGTTAATATTTCTCTTTTCGTTTGATAGGTTTCTTTGGTATAATTGTTCATGTAAACACCTCCATTTTTTTGTTTAGTAACAATTTTTATTACTAATTTAATTTTACTAAACTTTGGGGATGTTTACATTATTTTTTTAACAAAAATCAGAGAAAGTTATTCACAATCTCTGATTTTTTCTTGTCAAGTTTTATTTTTACCGAAACTCAAATTATCTTCATAAAAGATATTCATAATACAACAAGGTAATTTATTAAATGACTATTTTTAAGTAGTTTAAAAGACTAAAATTCTTAAAAACTACGTTATAAATTTACATAATTTTTTTAAATTAAATCCTTACAATTTAGAAAATAAGTATTACGAGTGAGGTTTTTCTAAATTATTAGGATAATATTTTTTAATATTTAAAGAAAGACGTAGACTTTAAATATTAATTTTATACAAGATACGAGGTAATTTCTAACTAATTTTTGTTATTAATAATAATTATATTTATCATGCAGTCTTTACAATGTATGGGTCATCACTGGTTCCAACCCCACCACTGATTTCGACATCAGACTTCAGATTGATTACCGGACGCAAGCCACTGCCGCTGGTAACCCAGTTGTAGCCGGCATTGCCGGTCGAGCGCTGAAGGAACTCGTACGCACCGGTATTGGTAGCGTTGAAGTGGCCCGGCGACATAGTCCAATAATAAACATTTTGGTAGAGATAAGTTAATCGATTCATATATCCGTTGGCAAATCCTGCATACATTAACTCGTCAACTGTTACTAAGCCGACTGGATAGGTAGCAGCATTGTTTCCAATCTCGACAGACGAAGTGGTGAACAAATCATTTTCAGGGTCTGGGCAGACGAACGTTGGATCTTGACTTGTATAATATCTATAATACGGCGCGTAATATGTAGTCTTATCAGTTGTATAACCATTTCCATTATTTTCTTGTGAGGACAATGTTCTGTCATTACAGAACCCGGAATCAGCAACATACTGTCCTAAATTTTTATCAGCAATATTGGTCTTATACCAAGCCTCTAATTCTTTTTTTGCATTTGAATCAACTTCATTGGTATTAGTTAGTTCCAAACTAGTATTTAAAGTGTTACCATACATATACCCAACATAAGCAGGGTTATCTCTTGACGTATTGAATGCAGCTGACTTAATATATGTAGCACTACCTGAAGCATTCGGAGTTTTACCGGCATATATCATACGGATTGAACCATCTCCATTGATTCTGATGATTTGCCAATATGCATCAGCAAAATAAACATAATTATTCTTGACACTACCACGGTAATAATAAGTAGTACCATAATCATCTTGGGCAGCATACAATCCACGGTCAGATTTATCACTTTCCAACTCGACCTGATTTAACGTATAGCCATTAAACGTATACTTTGTTGTAGAAAACTTATTACCGGTTAATGAATTGGTTGACTCAGTTGCTTGGGCCGTTACTCCAGTTATTCGGTAGATTGTTGAACAATTACTGGTACTCCAATTCGTACTGATTTTATCCGCACTTGACACATTATATCCTGTACTACAATAATAATACGTTCCATCATTATAATTTACTTCTTCTGGATCATAATACTGCAAATTTGTTGTAACACACTCGTCATCTGGTGAATCAGGGCTTGGTCGATTGCACACAGTATAATATCCAGTCTCTGAATTGAACTTATACGAATTTCCAAATCTTACCTTGGTTTCATTCTCGGTTACATCAAAATTTATTCCATTAAAACTGGTACCAATTAATGACTCTGCAGGTAACGTTGATGATGTAACACCATCTTTTGGAGCTGCTGAAACATTTTCTTGCCAATCAATAATTGGAGCAGTTTTACTTGTATCTACCTCTTGTTTTGCTTTAATTTTTTGAATTGCAGCATCAACATCTGTGACTTGGTATTCATTTGTTAAGATTGCATCATGTAATGTTGTTATACCATTTTCTACTGGATTAAATGTTGATACAGTACCATTAATAACTATTTTAGAAGACATAGTCTTATTCATTGCTTCTGGTACAGCCTCTGTATCTCCATCCATCCATAAACGGAATGTAAATTCCTCTTCTTCATTTCCACCAAGAGAATATGTACCTAATACTCTTGAACTTACAGAATTTTCATAATATTTATATGTAGCTTCTGGCAATGTAGCTAAATTAGCAATTGCTTCATTATTTAACATTACTTTTACATATTGATCAGCTAAAGTAGAACCTTCTAATACTTCTAAATTAATTGTATAAGACATATAAGCATCACAAGTATTTTTTACTGTAAATGTAAATGGTGTTAATTGTCTTCCCTCTTCATCTAATATAGGGTAAGCTCTTTGTAAAGTTATATCGTTCTGTTGATCAGCCATTTCAAATGACAAACATGTACTTTGTACAACGTTTGTACCTCCTTGTTTTTGCGCATATAAAAGATATGCATAACTCATAGAAATTATTGATACTATAGATATTAGTAATCCAACTATAATAGCATATTTATATACGGTTTTATTATGTTTATTTTTTTTCTTTATTTGTTTTGTATCTTTTTCTTCCACATTCATATTTCTACCCTCTACTATCTAAAATAAATTTAACATTATTTTTAATATTCGTCAAGGTCTATTTACTACATAAACTGTGGATAATTGTAATAATTTACGATAAATAAGCCCAATTTTATATTTTTAAAAATTTTACTTATTTGCCAACGGATATATGAATCGATTAACTTATCTCTACCAAAATGGTAATTATTGGTCTATGTCGCCGGGCGTCTGGGATTTCGGCTGGGGTCAGGCAGCGAATGAGTTCCGTCAGAACACGGTCGGCTATGCCAACGGCTCTGGGGTTACCAACGGCATTGGCTTGCGTCCGGTAATCAATTGGATTTTTTAATACGAGATATAGTGAAACTAATACTTTAAAATACCAAATGTAATAAAAAAATATAATTTTATATAATACTTTCTGAACATGTTTATACTATAGCATTTCATTTGTTCTTTGACATTTTCCTATTTGCCAACGGATATATGAATCGATTTACTTATCTCTACCAAAATGGGTATTATTGGTCCATGTCGCCGTCCTATTTCTACGCTGACGCTTCGGCTGCTAGTGGGTTCAGTCAGGACGCGACTGGCTATGCTAACGGCGGCCGCTGGGTGACCAACGGCTATGGCTTGCGTCCGGTAATCAATTGGATTTCCTATTACGAAATATAACAAAGTTAAGCAAATTTTTTGTACATTTCTATTTTCAACTTTTAACTTTGACATATTTATCAGTTTCTATATTAACATTTATATTTTCAACTTTTAATATAATTTTATATTAAATTTAAAAAGT
>CALVXQ010000083.1 GCA_944371435.1 uncultured Bacilli bacterium | reverse complement strand
TATGTTATTAGACCTCAATTTTTTATACCTTTAATAACTTTAATTAGAAATTTAGCTTTAAAATCATTAGATTATAAAAAAGAATTAGAAGTAGTTAAGAATCAAAATATCGATATTACGCATTTTGAAGAAAAACTTATGACTTTTAAAGAGGGCTTTGGTAGAAATTATCGTTTAGCAAGTGAAAGATTTAGTAAAGCTATCGAAGAAATTGATAAATCTATCGATCATTTACAAAAGATTAAAGAACACTTATTAAAAACGGATGATAATTTAAGATTAGCTAATAAAAAAGTAGATGATTTATCTATTAAAGGATTAACATATAATAATCCTACTATGAGTGAAATGTTTAAAGAGTTAAAAGATAATGAAAATTTATCTAATGAAGATTAAATATAAAGAGGTTTTAAGGAAAAATATATAATTGATAAAGCAATGTTAGAAAGCTTTTTAGAACAATTAGAACAGATAGAAAAAAAATATGGAATTATGTCAATTAAAAATGTCGGCATTTATTATATGGCTTTACATTTTATAAATTATGATGAAGAATTCTTAAAAAGTATTTATGAATTAGCTTCAAAATTAAAAAAAGATGATTTAGCAAATAAGGTATATCGAATTACTCAAGTAAAAATAATAGAAAATATTAAAACAGCAATAAAAAATGGATCTATCGATGAGTATTTAGCTAGCCTTGATATGTTTACAAAATGTGATTTAAAAGTATCTATTGATTTAATATTTTCTAAGTTTTACAAAGATACTCTAAATTTACTACCATTACTTAACGCTTCTATTGATAATGATTTAAGTAAAGGAAGAAGTAGAAAAAAGTAAATTTATTTTCATTTATTAAATTTTAAATAAGTAGTATAATAAACTGCAAGTTAAGGAGAAATATTATGGAAAAAAATAAAATTAGTATTGAAGATTATAGAAAATTTATGCAAGAAATTGATAAAATTGAGAGAAAATATGGGATAATTTCAGTAACTAATGAAAATATTTATACTATTATTAGTATATTTACAAATTGTGATGAAGAATTTTTAAGTGGTGTTTATGCATTGGCTTTAGAAGAAAAAAGGTCCACTTTTGCAAATAAACTTTATAAAATAATTCATTTAAAAAGGTTTGTAGAGCTTTATAATGCTTTTAATGATAAAACTATTGATAGTTATTTAAAAAAATTAGATTTAAAAGCAAAGTCAAATTTAATGACTTTTGTTTTATCAAATTTTTATTTAACGGAAGATAAAAAGAAAATTATCTCATTACTTAGCGAATCGATAAAAAAAGATATAGAATCAGATTCCTTGAGTGAGAAACTTAATAATGTAACTGGATGGATGGATGATAGTGATTTAGAGGCATTTATTCCTGAAGATATTATCATTAGAAGAAGAGGCTAAAAATCTTTGGTTACTTATTAAATTTCATGTAAATTATATAACATTTTACAATATACTTAGAAGCAGGAGATTAATTATGATAAAAATTGAAAAAACTATTTTTGGCGGCAATTGTGCTGTTTTTAGAAATGATCAAATTAATAATAATAATTGTGGTGTAATTTTACCAAATGGCAATATTGTGCTAAAAGAAATGTTTGATGATATTATGTACTCAGTTGGTGATTGGGCAATTGTATCTGTTCGTTTTAGTAAATATATGCATTCAGATCTTATCTATTATGGGATTATTGATAAAAATATGCATATAGTTATCGATCCTTTATCTAAAGAATATTTTGGATATGAAGGATATTTAGAGATTGAAGAATATCTAAGAAATTTATATGAAGAAAAATATGGTATGAATTCTAAAATTAAAAAAAGGTTATGTAGAACATTAAATAATGGTAAGTAGTAATACCAGCTTTTGTTTTAAAAAAGTATGTTTTTATTAAGTATGGAGTTTTTATTTATGAAAAAAATTATAATTTTATTATTTACAATTGTTTTTTTAAGTGGGTGTGGTAATAATTGGGATAGAAAAATTCAATTATCTACTTTAAATTTGGAAGATAGTAATATAGTTGGAAAAATGAAAAATACGACTAATAATGCCTATAATGTTAAAATTATATTTAACCTATTAAGTGGGACATTAGAGGAAGAGAAAACTTGCGAGAAGATAATTAAGCCAAATGAAACGTTAGATTTTGAGTGTTATATAAGTGATATAGATGATAGTTATACTTTTAATGTAAAAAATGTTGAATTAAATTTGATTGAAATACCTGAATTAACTGAAAATCCTAGCGAAGAAGCTGTAAAGTATTATTTTCAAAACATTTACGATAATCATAAGATGAATTTTGAATTTCTTGATGCTGCTTTAAATTCTTCAAGTTCACAATCTTTTGTTTCAACTGATTATATTGAAAACAAATTGGGTATTGTTGATGCATTTGGGTCTGTAGGCAGTTATCTTTATTTATATTCAAAATTTGATGAAAATTTAGAAAAATTATCTTTTTTGTATGGGGAAATAGATTTTATTGGTGATGAAGTGTGGCAAAATGAGATTGCAAATAGTATTTCTTTATTAGTTGCATTAAATGACCAACGTTATCTATCATTTACATCAAAAATTGAAAAAGCATTGTTAAGCACAAATTTATCTGAAAATGAATGCTTGATGGTATCCGACTTGTGTATTATGGCTAATTATGATGATGAGAATAATATTTATACTTTTGCTATAGAATTTGATAGATAATAAGTTAAACTAATATTTAAAATAAGCTTAAATATTAGTTTTTTTAAACCAAAAATTACCATACTAATATTAGTTATTTATATATTAAGATAATGATGGTGATTTTATGGAACTAAGTGAAAAATTAAAGATACTAAGTGATGCTGCTAAGTATGATGCTTCTTGTTCATCAAGTGGTTCTAATAGAAAAAATAATAATGGCATAGGTAATACTTCAATATCTGGTATATGCCACTCTTATTCTAATGATGGTAGATGCATATCTCTATTAAAAATATTAATGACTAATATATGTATATATGATTGTAAATATTGTTTAAACAGGCGAAGTAATAACATAAAAAGAGCTATATTTACACCGGAAGAAGTATGTTATTTAACAATAAACTTTTATAAAAGAAATTATATAGAGGGTTTATTTTTAAGCTCTGGAGTTATTAAAAATCCTGATTATACGATGGAATTATTAATTAAAACAATTAGTTTATTAAGAAATAAATATAATTTTCATGGATATATTCATGCTAAAGCAATACCTAATGCTAATCCTAATCTTTTAAAACAATTAGGTAAATTAGTAGATAGATTAAGTACTAATATAGAACTTCCTACAGATACTTCTTTAAAGTTATTAGCTCCTAATAAAAATTCTAATAATATATATAAGACGATGAATACTATTAAAGAAGAAAAAAGTAAATATTTTGCCCCAGCTGGTCAAAGTACGCAAATGATTATTGGTGCAACAACTGATTCTGATAAAACTATTTTAAATAATAGTTCTAATTTATATAAAGATTATAAATTAAAAAGAGTATTTTATTCAGCCTATATCCCAATTAATAAAGATAAACTACTACCGGTAATTAATACAGTTCCATTAAAAAGAGAACATCGTTTATATCAAGCAGATTTTTTAATGCGTTTTTATAACTTTAAAGTTGATGATATTATTGGTAATAATTCTAATTTAGATTTATTAATTGATCCTAAAGCTAATTATGCTCTTAATAATATGCATTTATTTCCTATAGAAATTAATAAAGCAAGTTATTATGATTTATTAAAAGTACCTGGTATTGGACCTAAAAGTGCTAAAAGAATCATTAGTAGTCGAAAAATAT
>CALVXQ010000082.1 GCA_944371435.1 uncultured Bacilli bacterium | reverse complement strand
CATTTATTAAATGAATTGAATTTATATACTTTAGATAAAGTTGATAAGATATTATTTATTATCGGTAATGATGCTGTTAATTTAAAAAATATGAAATCTATTATTAAGATATTTGCTGATTTAAAAATTAATAAATATAAAATATTATTAAATAATTCTTATAATCCTTATAAAGATTATTTTAGTTTATATGATATTAAAAATATTATTAAAGCTAATATTGATTATTCTATTTCAAGTGCTTTTTTTATTCCAAATATTGATACTTATGTGATGAATGGAAAAATAATTACTTTAGATAAGAGAACTCCTAAAACTTATATTAAAGATTATGAGGCTTTATTAAATATTGCTACTGATTTATTAAGTGAGGAGGGTTACCATGAGTAATTTAGTAAGTCATTTTAATTTAAAACCAGATAATTATATTTATGAACAAGATTATGAAATATTTAAGGATAAAGAAAAATTAGAAAAGTTAAAAGATGAATTATTAGAGATGGTTATTGATTCTTCTAATGGTCATGCTAGTAGTAATATAATTATTGAAAAGTTAGATATTTTAACTAAAGATATGAATTTAACTACTTTAGAACGTAATTATTTATATAATCTTATCGATAATGAAATTAATGGTAATGGCCCAATTACTGCTGCTTTAAAAGATGATGCTGTAAGTAAGATAATGGTTAATTCTTGCAAAGATATATATATTGAAACTTCTTTAGGATTAGAAAAGGATACTAGTATTTCTTTTATTAATAATGAACATATTATTAAAACGGTAGAAAAGATATTAGAAAAGAATAATTGTCATTATGATAAAAGTAAACCAATTATTAATGCTCGTTTAAGTGATGGTAGTAATTTATTTGCTATTTTTCCACCTAAGATAAATAAACCAATATTTACTATAAAAAAATATAATCCTCGTGTTACTTCTTTAAATGAACAAGTAAGACTAGGAGCTTTAACTCCATATATGGCTCGTTTTCTAGAAGCTGCTATCTTAGCTAATTTAAACATTCTAGTATGTGGTTCGGCTTTATCTGGTAAATCTACTTTTTTAAGTGCTTTTATTAATTTAATGCCCGATAAAAATAGGATTATTGTTAATGATACTGATGCTTCGATTAATATTATTAAAGATAATATTATTAATGTAAATAATATTGATTTAGAATATCTTAGTAGTTTATATCCTGATAATATTGTTATATCTTCGATAGATAATAATGTTTTAAATAATATAATTTATATGAATAAATTTAAAGGTATTATAAGTGCTTATACTACTAATAAAGAAGATTATTTTGATGATATAACTAATGAGATTATGATTACTAATCCTTTATTAAATAAAGAGTTAATAAATTATTATTTATTAAATTCGGTAGACTTAGTTGTTTATTTAGAAAAGATGCCTGATAATAAGATTAAGATGCGTAGTATTAGAGAGATAGATAATAATAAATTAAGACCAATATTTAGTTATCAAGATGATGAATTCAAATTATATAACTTTATTCCTAATACTTATAAGATAATTAAGAGTAAAGGTATAGATACTATTGATGATATTTTTAAAGGTGGTAACAAATGAGTCCTTTTGTTATTCAAATCTTATTATTTATATGTATTTTATTATTTATTATTTATTTAATAAAATTAATTAACAGTTTTAAAAGAGAAGTACATATATCTCGATTTTCTTTAGAAAATAATTTACCTAAAAAATCTATTATTACTAGTATTGATATTAGAGTATGGCATATTGTTGACTTTCTAAGTAATGGTTTAGCCAATTATAAGATTATTAATAAGTTATCAGCTAAATATAGTAAATATATTTTGAAGTCTGAAGCAACTTATAAAAAAGAAATTAATTATTTTACTATAAAATTATTAGTTATTATTCTTTTATTAATATTTAATATTATAAGTATGTGTTTTAATTTATTTCCAGTTAATATTATAACTATTATAGTAAGTATTTTAGTAGGTTATTTTGGTCCTGATTTATTCTGGCAATATTTATTTCAAAAAAGAGTTAATAAGATAAGTAAAGATTTATATTTAAGTATTCGTACTATTACATCTTCTTTAAATAATGGTGATAGTATTAAAGAAGCTTTAAAATATGCTAGTAATATTATAAAGGGAAGTATTGCTGATGAAATAGAGAAGATTGCTGATGATTTAGAATATGGTTTATCTTTAGCTAATGCTTATAAAAGGTTTTATAAAAGATGTAAGTTAAAAGATATTAAGTATATATATAAAGCTATCGAATATGGAGAAGTATTAAATTTAAGTTATTCCCAAATATTTAATAATATATATAATTATTTTAAGAATAATTATGAGTTAGAAGAAAAGTTTATTAAAGAAACTGATATATATAATTATTTATTTTTAATAGTCCTTTTAATACCTTTATTATTATATATATTTATTGCTTTTTTCCGTCCTACTTATTTTAATAAATTATATACTGGTTATGGAATATTTGTTTTAATAGGAATAATATTAGCTTATACCATCTTTATTTATATAGTAAAGAATTTATTGGAGGCTAAAGATGAATAGTATTATTGCGTTTATTTATCCTCGAAATTATATTAATAAGATAGATCAGAAGATTAAAAGTTTAGGTGCTTTTAATAAGTTAACTACTAGTAGTTTTATTTTATCTAGATTAATATTAGAGTGTTTAATATTTTTAATATTTATATTAATTCCTATATATGGTTTATTATTAAGTATTTTATTTGTTGTTTTATTTCATTTCTTATATGAAGATATTCTAATTACTTCGAAGTTAATTACTCGTAATGAGTATATAACTAAAGATGCAATTATGTATTTTAATATTTTATTATTAAATATGGATAATTATCAAAGTTTAGAAGATTTATTATTAATTAGTAGTAATATTATTAATAATCGTTTTACAAATGAGTTAAAAGTAGCATTAAAGGGAAAAAATTATCAAGAAGCTTTAATTACATTATCTTTAAATATTCCTAGTGGAATTGTAGCTGATTATTTAAAAGATATGAGTATATGTAAAAGTAATCAAGAATTAGTAACTTTAATAAATAATTTATTAAATGACTTAAATGCTGATAGAGTAGAATCTTTAAATAAAAAGATTAGTTTACTACCTTTAAAATTTATAATATTAGTAATTATATTTTTAGTTATTGTCTTTGGTTTATTAATTGTTTTTCCTAAGTATCTGTAATTCTTGTTGCCAAATATCATAAAATTATGGTATTCTATTGTTAGAAAGAATAGAGGTGTGTTTATGCGTGAGTTTATGATTAAATTATATAGTTATGAAAACTTTCCTATTATATTATTTTCTGTTATTGGCATCTTATTAGTATTATTTATCATAACTTTAATATTAGCTTTAAATGATACTAAGAAGAAAAAAGATAATATTATTAATGAAGATAAAACAGATTTAGATGTAGCAAGTGATGAACATAACGATATAAATATTTCAACTGAGCCTGAGGTAAAAGAAGAGAAAGTACCTGAGAGTACTCCTATTATCGAAGATTTTTCTTTTGATGATGTTGATTTACCAAATACTAATATATTTGCTGATACTTCTAAGAAAGAAGTTGTCAGTCCCAGTATTGATTTTACTAAAGTAGTATCTAGTGAAGAAATTGAATTACCTAAGACTAATGCTTCTGTTAAGGAAGAAAGTAATGTTGAACCAAGTAAGGTAATAAACGAAACGGATATATTTAATGTTAAATCACTAAATGATATTCCTGAAGAAGAATATCGTATTAAATAAGAAGATAAGTCTATTAAAGATAGGCTTTTTTTTTACTTTAAATTTACAAGTATTTCATGATACAATTTTGTTGGTGATATATATGCTTTATTTATTAGTTAGTAATAGCTATCATATTTTAGATGAAGAGATAA
>CALVXQ010000081.1 GCA_944371435.1 uncultured Bacilli bacterium | reverse complement strand
ATAAAAAAACATAATTCTTCTAAAAGAATTACGATTTTTCGTCTTCAACTTTAATACTTACATTAGCAGGGCCAATTAAAGGATTACCATCGATATCAAAACGTGATGCATGACATGGACAATCCCAAGTATGTTCTTCTTCGTTAAATATTAAATTACACTTCATATGTGGACATTTACTATTTACAATATGTAAACCATTTTTATCTTCATAAACATTACACTTTAACCCTTTAATATTCTTAGAATAAATAATCTTATTTTTATATAAGTAACCACTAATATAGCCTTTAATATTATAAAACATATTAACTAAAATAAAACCTAGATAATATAAAGATACTCTATCTTTACAAAATAACTTAGTATACTTATTATCAGTTTTATTTATTAAATCACATACTATTTTAGAACATATAGCAGAGTTAGTTAAACCCCAACCATTAAATCCGGTAATAACATATAAATTATCTTTAGACTTTATATAAGGTATGCCATCATATGTACAAACATCTTGATTATTCCATAAATAAGTTGGTTCAGTTTTAAAATATTTTATAAAATCTTCTCTACACTTTTTATAAGACTCTTGAACTTTAGAATAATTATTTATTCTATTACTATTAGAAGTATAAATAATATTATCTTGATAAAATCTTATAGATTTACTATCTTCTTCAACATTAATAGCACTAAAGTGTTTATCTATCTTATATTTACCTGTTACAACAAACTCTTTTAAAACATATGTTTTTAAGGGAATATAAAATGGTTTAATAAAATAAGGATAATTTGTTGTTATAATAACTTTTTTAGCTAGCATTATACCTTTATTAGTTTTTATAATATATCTATCATAACTTTTTTTAACTTTAATTAAATTAGTATTTTCTAATATATTTACTCTATCTTTAATAAGTTCTAAAATACCATAAGTAAACTTTAAAGGATGGATAGTATAAGTATCTTTAACATAAAAACATTTTAAATTAGGAAAACTTATTGGTAATTTACTATCAGTACATTTAATACCCATCTTTTCTAAACATTGTTTTTCTTTTCTTAAAACTTTATTTCCTTTTTTAGTACTAGCAAAAAGATAAGAATCAACATTTTCTAAATCACAATCAATTTTATTTTTAGTTATAATATCTAATAATATATTCGTTCCAGCAATTTGACTATCTAAATATTTTTTAGCAGTTAAAATATTATGATATTTATAAATATTACTATAAACATTCTTTTGGATATAACTAATCTTAGCCGTCGTATTCGAAGTAATACCAGCACTTACTTTATCTTTATCAATAAGAGTTACTTTATATTTAGAAGATAAATTATAAGCACATAATAATCCTTCTATTCCGGCCCCTACTATTAAAATATCAGTATTAATAATAAAATTACTATTAGCAAGTTTTATTCTCTTTATATCCCATAAATTCATAATATCACCAATTTTATTATTTGCTTCTTTTATTACTTTTATGCTTTAAAAAAATGCTTTAATTAAGCATTTTTTAAACACAGTCTACATATGTATCTGATAAACATCTACATACACAACAACAATCTAAATCCATAGTAAAGAATGATGATGTTGCAATATAAGGATTTAAACTATTAGGATCGGGATTATCTTGTAATACTCTAAATGTTGCACAGTTACCTTCAACTTTCTCTACCCTGAATACGGAAGAACATGTAGTTCCTGCAGTTGTACATGCTGTTGTAACATCTTTAGTAGTTGGCATACTCCAAGGAACTCCATTACCACAACAAGTATATAGCATTACAGGTCTAGTATTACACATTAAACAATTAGTACCACCACCAAGCATTGGTCGATCACAACTATCTAAACATCCTTCTGGACAAGCATTTTGTTGAAGTACTAAAATAACTTTTAAAATATCAGCTACACAATTACCACAACCACTTTTATTATTACACATAAATTATTCACCCCTTTATATATTCTCATTAATAATTTATGATAAATTAGATTTTATGGCACTAAATTTAGCCTATTTAATAAACCTTTTATTTTTTTTTTAATTATAGTATAATCAAGATGGTGATTATAAATGAATGAAATAGTTGAATATCTTATTATAGCAGCTGTATTAATACTTATTACTTTAGTAATAATTAAATTCCGTAAAAAAGACTTCGCTTCAGAAGTCAATAAACTAGTAAAATATCTAGGTGGTAAAGATAATATAATAAATGCAGAATGTAACATGTCACGTTTTAAAGTTATTTTAAAAGATGTTACTAAAGTTAATAAAGATGGAATTACTGCTTTAGGTGCTAAAGGCATCGTTGAAATTGATAATCAACTTAAAATTATCTTTGGTAAAGATGCTAAAGAATTAAAAAAATGCATTGATGATTTATTATAGGTTTAAATACCTATTTTTTTATTTCAACAATACTTTTTATATCATCAATATCTAATACATCATTATCAATAGTTAATAATTTATTATTATATTTACTAATAATACTACTTTCTACAACTTTATTATTTTTTAAAGTTATTAAATAACGATGATTAAATAAATATTTATTAGAACTATCTAATATTTCATCAATTTCTCTATTAGAAAAACTACTATTATTAATACTATTTTCAGCCATATTATGATTTAGATTAAACGAATCTGGATTAGCATATACTTTAGGTAATTTAGGATTCATATAATACCCCCTTATATAATTATTCTATGTAACTTATAAATTATGTTTACTTGGGTATATTAATTATATGAAAAGATATCTATCTACTATTATTCCAATTACAATTCTATTAACTATAAGTATTATCTATCTACCTAATCCTTATAGATATCGCCAATTAATATTTTCTCTTATTGGTTTTTTATTATGCTATTTAATAAGTAAATTAAAAATTAAATATATCAAAAAATTAGTAATTCCTTTATATATATTACAACTTATTTTACTAATTTATGTTTTAATAAAACAAGAATTTATTAATGGTAGTCGTGGTTGGATAAATCTAAAATTCTTTTCAATACAACCATCAGAAATAACTAAGATATCTTTAATCTTAATTTCTATTTATTTAATAAAAAAGAAAAGAAAAAGTAAATTATTATTTCTAATAATCTACTTAGTACCAACAATATTAACCTTTTTAGAACCAGATACTGGTGCAGTTATCATTTACGGAATAATATTTCTCACTTTCTTACCCTACTTTTTTAGTAAAAAAGAAATATTAAAGTATAGTTTATTTATGGGAACACTTATAATTAGTTTTATAATACTATATATTTATAAACAAGAAATATTTATTAAATTATTAGGAACTTCAATGTTTTATCGTATAGATAGATTAACATCTTTTATAAATAGTAATAATATTCAAATAAATAATGCTTTAATAAGTATTGGGGCTAATAAACTTCTCTACTTTCCTGAAGCATATAATGATTTTTTCTTTTCATATGTTATCGGTCAAAATAGTATTTTATTTATTCCTCTAATTTTATCTTATTTTATAATTATTATTAATTTGTATCATAGTAAAAACATAATTAGTAAAACTCTTGCCTATATCTTACTTTTCCAAGTAGCAAGCAATATAGGTATGAATCTGAATTTAACACCTGTTATTGGCTTACCTTTACCATTTTTTAGTTATGGTGGTAGTCACTTGATAACTAATTTTATTCTTCTTAGTTTATCTTATCGTAAAATTAAAATCTAATAATAACCATAAAAACTATTACTATTATAGTAATAAGGACTACCATAGTATGGTGGATAAGGACGATATGGGGGATTAACAAATACAGGACGTGGTCTTGTTAAACCAACTGCCGCACTTCCAGCTAAACCTCCTAATAAAAAAGGTACGATAAAACGGTCTTCTCCATTTGGTCGCCCTGGTCTCATCGGACGATAATTATCATAGTACATAATAAACCTCCTTCTACGTATTATATGAAATATGTAGAAAAGAAGTTATTT
>CALVXQ010000080.1 GCA_944371435.1 uncultured Bacilli bacterium | reverse complement strand
GATATCGATGATGATTATGAATTAATTGAAGATGATATTGATACTTCTGTAGATAAAGTAGAAGAAGACTATCTTAAATAACTTTAATATCACTACTAAAATGGTGATATTTTTTTATTTTTAAAACAAATAATTGACTATTAGAGTTATTTTGTTAAAATAATACCCATTAAAGGCGGTAGTATTATGACATTAAATGAAGCATTAAAAATATTAGAATTAAATAAAAATTTTACCGAGGAAGAATTAAAAAAAAGTTATCATAAATTAGTATTAATATATCATCCAGATAATTTTCCTGAAAAAACTAAAGAAAATTTAGAAGCAACTGAAAGAATAAAAGAAATTAATGAAGCTCATGATGTTATTAAAAATTACTTAGATAACAATAATATAAATGATATTAATTTTATAAAATTATACATAACAAAATGTATTAAAGATTTAGATAATTATAAAGATAAAACTAATAATCCTAAATTAGAAAAATATAACAAAAAAATAGATTTTATTATTCAAGAATTTATAGATTACTCTAATAGTGTAACTAATTATCTAAAATTAGATATAAAATATAAAGAGTTTTTACAAAAGATATTAAAAATATTTCAAAATGTTATAGATGATTTTATTGAAGAAAATAATCTTAATGAATTAATTTTTTATGGAATTAATAAAAATATTAAAAACTTAAATACATTGTATCAAAAACTAATGGAAGGTTTAAAATACATTGAAACTTTAAATAATGACTTAAAAAAATACGAATATAAACCTGGTTATCAAAATTTAAAATCAGAAATTGAAGATATCAAAGTACCTTTCTTACATGACTTAGTAATTAAAAACTATAAAACATATCAAGATATGTTTAATGACTTTGAAAAAATAGTTGTAACTTTATTCAATAAATATAATAATTCTTTATTATTAACAAACTATCTAATTAACGATATTGAAACATTTAAAAAATATATAAATGAGGATAATGTAGATGAAATTTATAAATCAACATTAAAAATTTTAAATACATTGAAAAATAATAATCAAGATCACTTTACCCTTGATATAAATATAGATAAATTAGAAACTTATAAAAAGAGATATCGAGCAATAAAAGAACTATCTTTAACTTTAAATTACATTGATGATATTATAAAAGAAAATAATTCTAATACTAACATAACAAAGAAAAATGAATTTATTAACTTTATTCAAGAAACAATTTTTAAAGAAAAAAAGACGTTTACAACAGCAATATTCGCAAATGAAGCTAAACTTGCTAATATTAATGTTATTAGTGACTCTTATAATATATTAAGTAGTTATTATCATTCACCTATACGTATATATATAAATAAAGATTATAGACGAAATAAAAACGAAATTAGTTTTCTAAAAATAGTAGAAATAAGCTATGAATACATAACACTAAGGTATATAGGAGGAAAGAAGGCCCATAAGACAATTACTATATTAAAAGATGAATTTATTAAAAATTATATCTTATTAGGATATTTATTGTATTGTGATTCTAAAGTTTTATATGATAAAAATAATCAATTATTAATATTTATCAATGATACGTATAATTATAATATTATATATTCTTATGAAACAAATACCTTTCAAATTAATAATAATAGTGATTTTACTATTAAAAATGATGTTTCTTCATACCCAATAATGTTTAATGAAATACAAAAAATAATATCCCTTGCCGAATACCAATTAGAAAAAGATGAAACAATTAATAAAAACAGCATAGGAGCTAGAATTAGAAGAATATTTAAAAGATATTAAAAGTATTTTTAAATTACTAATTACTAATTATTTCTCTATTTTAATTATTTTCGTAAATTAGAATTAGATTCTATATAATTTTTAGCGTTTTCTAAACCATAAACATAAGTAGTATCTTGTGGTTCAAAAACATAATCATCTAAAAAGCCATTAAAACCATATAACTTCCGATAAGTATCTTCTGTTTTTGTTAAATCAATTTTCATTGGGATACCGTTTTTTAAACTCTCATAATCTTCTCTAGTAAATGCTTTATAAAAACCATAAGATGATATATCATTGCTGTTTTTGAAATTTACAAAATATGACGGATCAAATAAGACCATTGGTTCATTTCCATACCCTTTAGGATAAATAAAATTATAACTATGAAATTGACCATCTTTAGCCCCACACACCAATTCCGAATCTATTCCTAAAAACTTAAATAAGTTATGAGCCAAACCCGCTTTTTCAGAGCAAAAGGCTACTTTTTCTTCACTAATTGTTTTAATAGATAATTTACGTCCTATATGAGATGAATATATCATATATCTACCAAATCCAAAATCTGTATTAGGCAAATATTTATAAACTACGAAGAATATAGTAGTAATTAATGTTAACGCATTATACCAAGAATTATTTCTTATAGCTTTAATTAAATTAATGTATGGAGTCATATCATCATATACTAAATCTGGACATTCCTTATCCCCTAATTTATCTGCAGCTTTATAATGAATTTTTTGTGATATGTAATCTTGAAAACTATCCGTATAGTTTTGACCAACGGTCTTTTCCTCACTATTTATCTCTAATTCATCTAATCTTTCTTTTACAAAATTAATTATTTCTTCATCATTTTCTAACTCAAATATTCTTTTATTTATTTCTTCTTTTGTCATATAATTTCTCCTCGTTTTTTCTTAAATTCCTTATCTATTTTAAATAATACTATAACTTTAAACGTGAAATAATCTCAGCAAAGGGAAACTTAGAACCAGGGCATTTTTTTCTAACGACTGGATTTATTTCATTATGACCTATAATATGATTTCTATCAATAATAAAATCATAATTATATTTATCTTTTAAATACTTAATTATTTCTTTCATAACTTTAACACTAGCTTCTATTTGTTCATCAGTTAATGTTCCATCAAAACTTTCATGTTCAATAGAAAAAGTAAAATAATTAGCATTATCTGGTATACTACTAATTAATTTAGAAGTAGCAAATTTATAATAAACATCACTACTTTCTTTTAGAGAAGTACCATTAGCCCAAGAAGAATCATCTAATGATACAACTTGTTTAATATGACCATCTCTTCTAATTACATAATGACTAGATACATCACTACTAGAATCATAAAATCTTTTTATAGCCGAATTATAAGTATTATTAATATGACATACAATAATATTAGGAATATATTTTTTATGTCCTTGATAACAGTTAGAACTAAATCCTTCCGGATCACAAATATTTTTATATAAAATATTATTAAATACTTCTTTATAATTATTTAAACTAATATTTATATTTAATTTACTTTTAACTAATTCTTGTAATTTTATAAATAATTCTTCATTATATAAATTTAATATAACAAAATAATAATATAAAGCTTTAAATATATACCAATCATTACCTATAGATATTATCTTATCTATAATTTTTAATTGATACTTATTATCTAAATAATCTACATCATATAAAATATTATATAAATAACATGGATCATCATTACTATCTAAAATATAATTTAAAAGTTCTTCATAACAATCTAATTTAAAAAAACGTAATGTAAAATGCAGATATCGATAATTTTTTAATTTTAATATTTCTTTAGCAATAATCTCTTTATTATTCTTAGTAAAAAATAAATATAAAAATAATAATCTAGCATCTTTTGTATTTATTACTTCTTCTTTTAATTTTTCTATATCATAATTTTTATAATTTAATATCTTTTCAATCATATAATACTCCTAATTAGTTATTATTTTACATTAAATTTTATAATTATACTACAAAAAATAGTGAATTTTTGTTCACTATCCTACATAAAAAGTTTCATTATTATTATTTTTAAATCTTAAAATATTAGAAATTATATCTTCTTCATCCTCTATTTCTTCCTTAGAAATATTAGTATATATATATTTTATATCTTCTAATACTTTATTATAAGTATTAGATAAACTTATATCATTATTAATAA
>CALVXQ010000079.1 GCA_944371435.1 uncultured Bacilli bacterium | reverse complement strand
TATTTTAAATGATAGAATTGTATTTTATAAAAAGTTATTTGATATTGATTCTTTTAGAAAGATACAAATAAATTATTTTGATAGTTTAGAAAAGTTTAGAGAATATATATACTCTTTAAGAGGAGAAAGAAAAACATTACCTGAATATGCAACAGGTACTTTTGATAAGGGAATGATAAATGCTTTTATAAAACCTAATTTATTAGTTGGTAGCCATTTATATAATAAAGCTTTATATCTAGCAAATCATGAACTATTTCATATTATGTATCAAGAATTAATTTGGGAAAGGAAAAAATTAAAAAGAATTGTCTGGTTTGATGAGGGAATGGCTCAATTATTTTCAGGAGAAAATAATGAATTATTAAACGAAGATAATTTTATTAACTGGTTTAAGTATTTAATAGATACTACGAAAGTTATTCCTAATTTAAATGATTTAAAACATGGTTCAAGCTTTGTAAATAAAGATTATAATGGTTATAAATTAAGCTTATTAGCAGTTAAATACTTATATGATAATTTAGATTTTGAAGATTTTAAAAAGTTATTATCTGATACTAAGAAAGTAGAAGAATATGGTTTAAATGTCTTAAATGAAGCGATATATTTTTATAAAGATAAATTTAATATAGGTAAATCTTTATAGGTAGATTATAAGTCTACTTTTTTCTTTACTCTAAAATATGATATAATAAATTAAGTTTGATAGAGGTTATGTTGTGATGAAAAAAGATACTTTAAAAAAAATTTTAACAATTATAGTAGTAATTATTGGTATTATTGCAATTATATATTTATTACCATATGCTAAAGCTATAACTACGGAAGAAGGAAGATTATTTTTTAAAGATAAGGTTAAAGATTTAGGAATATGGGGATTAGTTATTTTAATTTTTATGCAACTATTACAAATATTACTTGTTGTTTTACCAGGTGAACCGATGGAAATACTTGCTGGAATGTGTTATGGAGGATTCTGGGGTACGATATTTATAATGTTAACTTCTAGTATTTTTTCTACGATTATCTTTTTATTAGTTAGAAAATATGGTAAGAATATTATTTATTTATTTTTTAATAAAGATAAAGTTAATAAAATATTAGATAGTAAAATATTTAAAAATACCAAAAAGTTAGAATTAGTTATCTTATTATTATTTTTAATACCAGGTACTCCTAAAGATTTAGTTGTCTATATTGGTGGTTTATTACCAATAAAAGCTTCTAAATTTATTGCCATATCTTCTTTAGCTAGATTTCCTTCTGTTATATCAGGAGTTTTAGCGGGTGCTAATATAATTGCCGGTAACTGGTTAGTTAGTGTACTTGTATATGGCATAACATTTTTATTAGTTGGAATAACTATTTTGGTTATTAATAAGTTTGATAAAGATAAAACAACTAATAAAATATTTAAAGCATTTAAATAAAATATATTATTAGGAAGTGGTAATATTGGAAAGTAAAAGATGGTATAAACTAGATAATATTGGTAAATTATATTCTTCTTTAGCAAGTAATTCAACCCAAAACATATTTAGATTTTCTGCTGCTTTAAAAGATAATATCGATAAATTTATTTTACAAGAAGCTCTTGATTTAACTATAAAAAGTTATCCTAATTTTAATGTAAATTTAAAAAAGGGTATATTTTGGTATTTTTTAGAACAAAGTAATAAGAAGTTTATTGTAACTGAAGAAAATTTACCTATATGTTTTAAATTATATAATAATAGTAATGATTTTTTATATCGCGTATCTTATTATAAGAAAAGAATTAATTTTGAAGTATCACATATTATATCCGATGGTCGTGGTAGTGTTAATTTTTTTCAAACTTTAATCATAAATTATTTAAAAATAAGATATGAATTAAAAGATATTAATAATTATAGTTGTTCTTATTTACAATGTTCAGAAGATAGTTTTTTAAAATATTATAAAAAAACTAATAATAAAGTTAATGATCATTATTCTACGAATATATATCGTTATAATAGTAAGAAATTAATAAATAAAACCCGTTTTTTTGAACTACATATGTCAGTTAAAGAAGTTTTAAAGTTAGCTCATGAATATCATACAACTTTAACAACTTTAATAATTAGTATTCTTATTTATGCTATGAAAGATGTAATGTCAGAAAAAGAATTAAATGATACTATTAAAATCGATGTCCCCGTTGACTTACGTCAGTATTTTAAATCTTTTTCAACTCGTAATTATTTTTGTTTAATACCGGTAATCTATAAATTTAATAATCGTGAAGATAGTATTGAAGATATTATTAAAGAGGTTAGTAAACAATTTAAAAATAATTTAACAAAAGAGAATTTAAGTATTAAAGTTAATCAAATGGTATCTTTAGAAAAAAATATTATATGTCGAATTACCCCTTTATTTATAAAAAATATAGTTTTAAAAATAGTTGAATTATATACGAGAAAATTAGCTACTTCTTGTGTTTCTAATATAGGTGTTATAAAATTTGATGATAATATAAGTTCTTATATTGAAAATATTAATATCTTAGTAGCAACTAATAGCTTTCAATTTACTTTATGTTCTTTTAAAGATGATTTATCTATAGGTATATCATCTAAATATAAATATAATGAAATTATTAAAAAGTTTTGTACTTATTTTTCTAAAAGAAATATAAATGTTATAATTAATGCATCCGAGGTAGAATAATGAAAAGATGTAATAAATGTAAGATAAATTTTAATACAAAAGATAATATATGTCCTTTATGTCAAAATAATCTAATTGGTACTAATGATGAAGATATATTTCCGGAAAATATTAATTTAAAAACTAATACTTTAATTTTAAAAAGTTTATTATTTATTTCTTTATCTACTACTATCATAAGTATATTTATTGAACTATATGTAAGTAATTCTTTACATTATACTTTATTTATAGTAGGAGGTTTAATTGCTAATTATATTCTTATATATTTTATTTTAAAGAATAAACAAGATGTACTAGCATTATTTGGTAGATGTGGTGTTATTTTAATAATTATTTTACTTATATGGTATTTTATTACAAGAAATAAAGTAATTACTAATTATATAGTACCTTCAATATGTTTTTTAGAAATATTATTTAATTTTATATCTTTTATAGTATTAAGAAAATATTATATTGTTAATTATATAAGACTTATTTTATTAAATATCTTATTACTTATAATACCTATTATTTTAATATTATTTAAAATTACTACTTATTATTTATTATCTTTAATATGTTTAATATTTGCTTTAATAATATTATTATGGTTAATTATCTTTTATACTGATGATATAAAAGATGAGTTAAATAAATTATTTAATTTATAACGGAGGAATTATGTCAGTACTAGTTAAAATAAAACAAGATTTAAATAAAATAAAAAAGATAGATCTTAAAAAGTTAGAAGAATATGGAATATTAGGAAACTTATATTTAGGATTATCTGATGAAGCATGTTGTTTTGAAAGATATAAAGGGGATAATGATATAAGAAATAAAATATTAGTATTATTTGATAGAGATTTATTTGGTAGAGGAATGCTTTTATTACTAGATAATGATTATAATATTGAATTAGTTTTAAATTATCCAACTACGCAAGTAGATATCGATAATTTTTATCGATTTATTAAAGATATATGTGATAAATTTAAATTTAAAAAAATTATTGAAGATAATATTGAGTATGATATTAAAGATATTGATAAATTAAAAAATGGGGTAACAAGAGCTAATCAAATTAATATTAAAAATAATATTGAAGCTGGATTAACTATTTTTGGCTGTATTAATCCGATTACTTTAGATAATGAATTTATTAAAGAAATAGATAAATTAAGTGCAACCCAAGCAGTACAATACTTTGGTAGTTATTTAGAACGTAAACAAAGAAAGATGTATTATTTTGCTAAACCTCTTTTATTTAAAAAAGATACTGGTAAACTTTATAGTAGATATGCTTTAACAGAAAATGCTACTTCAATATTTCCTATAAATCCTTATTTACCCTTTGGT
>CALVXQ010000078.1 GCA_944371435.1 uncultured Bacilli bacterium | reverse complement strand
AATAGTTTTGAATATTTTTTCTAATTCTTGTTCAGTATTCATAGATATTTTATATCTAATAAGTTTACATGAATTACATGAAAAAAATAATTCAAAAAGAAAAATAAGAATATCTGAGGTTAAAAAATGAAATATTAGATATTCAAGAAAATCATAATACTAGTATTCAAGAAAACTTTAAGCAATATAATAAAAATAATTATTATAAAAGAAATAATATTGGACCGGAAATTTCTGAAGATGTTGATGGAGTACCTTTATGGAATAAAAAAAGATCTGCAAAAGAATCAATGCCAGAAGAAGACTTAGAGCTTTTAAATGATTGGTTAAAACGTTTTGATGGTGAAGGAGATGATAATTAATTGATTAGCAAAGTCATAAATTTAAATGAGGTGGCTTATGTTTAATATAAAAGAGACTTTTAAAAATGATTCTCCTAATTTTATCTTGTTAATAACTAATTATATAAAAAGTGTGATAAATAATGACTAGCATATACGTAAATTGTTGCTTTCTATGGTATACTATAGATGGCTTTAAATTGTTATACAAAAAGAAAGGAGAATAAAAACTTGTATAACACTTTATTACAAATGCCTAGTTATTATAAAGCAGGAATATATATAAGATTATCTGAAGCTGATGAAGGAAAATCTTACGAATCTGATAGTGAGAGTGTCCTTAATCAAAGAAATATGCTAATGAATTATGTAAAAGAAAAAGGATTTATCTTTGTAGGAGAATATGTTGATGATGGTTATTCTGGAACTGATTTTGAAAGACCTGGATTTGAAAAATTAATTGAAGATGTTAAAAATAAAGTAATTAATTTAGTTATAGTTAAGGATTTATCAAGATTGGGAAGAGATCATATTATGACTGGATATTATATGGAAAGATTTTTCCCTGAAAATGGTGTAAGATTCATTTCCATGCAAGAAGGTTATGATAATGCTTTTAATCAGGCTAGTAATGATTCATCAACATTTATAATTGCTTGTAATGATTATTATAGTAAACAAAATTCTGTAAAAATACGTAATGTTCTAAATGACAAAAGGAGAAATGGTAAATTTATTGGTAGTATGCCTAGTTATGGATATTTAAGAGATCCTGATGATAAAGGACATCTTATACCCAATCCAGAATATGCTCCAGTTGTAAAAAAAATATTTGAAATGGCTTCAAATGGTGAAGGAGTATCCAATATAACTTCATACTTAAACGATAATAAAATTAAGACTCCTAGTAGTCTAAAAAGGAAAAATCCAAATTCTAAATCAAAATATAATCCAATGTGGACAATTTCTTCAGTTAAGAAGATATTAAGAAATCAAATGTATGTTGGAGATATGGTTCAAAGTGTTCAAACTAAAGTATCCTATAAATCAAAAAAGAAAAAAACTTTACCTAAAAGTAATTGGGATATTGTAAAAAATACTCATGAGGCTCTTGTTGATAGAATTACTTTTGAAAGAGTACAAAATAATGTTAAAAGGACAGTTAGAACAGTTAATACTAATCGAGAAAAAAGATTATTTGAAAATTTAATATTTTGTAAAGAATGTGGAAATACTTTAACAGTGTCATATAGAAAAAATCATAACTATTGGACTGTTAATTGTAATAGATATTCAAGAGATCCTAGAAGAAGGATGTGTGAACCACATTTTATACCTTATGGCAAATTAGAAGAAGCATTATTAAATACAATAAAAAATACTTGTAAAGAATATCTTAAAATGATAAATGTTAATGATTTAGCAAGTCAAATAAATAATAAAAATAAACGTGAAAACATGATACATTCTCAGATTAAACAACTTGAAACTAAGGAAAAAGAATATATTAATAAACTAGATATGCTTTATGAGGATAAATTTAAAAGTTTAGTATCAGAAGAAACTTATAAACGAATTGCTAATGAAACAGAAAGTTTACTTAATAGGATAAGAGGACAAATAAATACATTAAAAAATGATGGTAAAATTCTTAAAAATAAAACAAGTGAATCCAAAGAATATGAAGAAAAAATAAAAATGTTAATAGATATAGATAGTCCTACAAGAGAATTTTTACAAACAATTATTGAAAAGATAATTATAGATAAAGATAAAAACATAGAAATAATATATAAATTTAGCATATTAAATAGTCTTTAAATTAATTGTCCCTATTGGGGCAATAGCTACATAAAAAGATAAACTATTTATATTAATATACCGTTATCGGTACAATTAAAAATACGGAGGAGTAAAATGACTAGAAAAATAATAGAAAATAAAGCGCAATGTAAAAAATGCCAAGATATTATTCAATCTAAGAGTACTATTGAATTAAAAAGATGCTCATGTGGTAGTATTGCTGTTGATGGTGGATTAGATTATATAAAAAGACTTGGTAATTTAGATGATATAATTGAGTTAACAAAATATGAAGGAGATGAAATAATGGCAGAAGAAAAAGTTGAATATTGTACTTGTGAAAAGTTAGAAAGAGTTTATACAGATATGGACGATTTTGGATATTGGAATGTTTGTGATTTATGTGGAAAAATAGTTGAGAATACTTATGAGTATTTCGATGAATTAAACGACTAGTAAAGAAATATTATGAGTAATCTGAGCAGAGACAATCATTATTTATCACAAATGTACCTAGAAGCTTGGAAAAACAATGATAATAAAGTAGAAGTATACGACTTATTGGTTCCAAATTCAAGAGTGCCTAAATGGAAACCAAAATCAACAAAAAGTATTGGAAGTTTAGATAGTATATTTGTACGATTAAATAATGGAACTGAAACGGATGATATAGAGAAATGGTTTAATGAAAAATATGAATCTCCGTCAAAAGAAGCATTAAATCATGCAATAAACGATGAAAAAATTACTGTTGAAGAATGGCATCATTTAATTGATTTTGTTGCCTGCCATATAGTTCGCTCTCCATCTTTTATCATTAAGATATTAAAGTTAGCTCAAGAAAAAGCTCCAGTTATTTTTCAGAAAAATTGTGACGATATATCAAAAATGTCAGCACAAGAACTATATAAAGCAATAAAACGAATTTATTAATAGAAACGATGATTGGGAAACAATTTTATTTGTATATTATGAAATATTTATTGGAGGAAACTTCTAAAGTATTTCATAATTATAAGTGGGGAATTATTACAGTTGATGCTAATGTTAGTTTACCAACAAGTGATGATCCAGTTATTTGTTTAAATTATAGAAGTTATGACATTGGAATAGAAGTTGACAAAATAGTAGTTGTTAGATATCCAGGTGTTAATAGAATTAGTCAAATGTTTATGAATAATCATGGAGCTATAGACTATAGACTTTTTTTGATTTTATTCAAGGTTTATATTTCCCTAGTCCATATAGTTGGAGAGACCCTAATAGTTTAAATCCTTATGAAGATTCTTTGGGTATTTTTGATTTAAATCGTAGGAAAATAATAGAATGTTTAGCAAAAAATGGTGATTATTATGAAAAAAGTGAAGTAGTATATGTAAAAAGGATGGTAAAACGTGAAGATAATTAGTATAGGTGATTTAGTAACTGATTTTTATTATAAAAATGAAAAGTTAATAGGTGTTAATGGTGGGATGACGTCACATAATATAATTGCTAATATTAGTCAAATGGGTATAAAAACCTCAGTATGTGGAGTTTGTGGCGATGATGAAGCAGGAAATATTGCAGTGAAAAGTTTAGCAGATTTAGGGGTTGAAACTGACTATGTGCAGGTTATAAAAAATTTGAAGACAAGATGTTTCCATGTTTCTTACTCAACAATTAATGATAAATTGGAATTCAAATCAAAAAAGAGATGCCCTATATGCAAGCAAAAAAAATGGTATGAAGAAAGTAATATTAATCCAAATGAAGTAATGTCTGTTATAGATAAAGATGATGTATTAGTATTTGATAATTTAAATGAAAAGAATCAAATCATTATAAATAACACTAAAAATAGAAAGATGTTAGATTTAGGTCAATATTTTGAATTAGATAATTATAGTAATGAAGAAATAATAGAAAAATTAAGAAATAAATTTGATTTTATAAACTTAAACGAACGAGTAGAAAAATATTTAA
>CALVXQ010000077.1 GCA_944371435.1 uncultured Bacilli bacterium | reverse complement strand
AAGATGATAAACAAAATTATTTATTAATAGATGAGGTTCAAATGTGTGATGGTTTTGAAAAAGCAATTAATAATTTTCATGCTGAAGAAAAATACGATATTTATATTACTGGTTCTAATGCTTTTTTAATGAGTAGTGATTTGGCTACACTTTTTACTGGAAGAACATTTGAAATAAAAGTTTATCCATTTTCATATAAAGAATATTTAGAATATTATAATAAAGAAAACAATGAAAAAGCATTTGATAGTTATGTTTATGAAGGTGGATTATCAGGCTCTTATCTATACAAAGAAAACGATGAAAAATATAATTATGTAAATGATATTTATAATACCCTTATAAAAAGAGATATTTGTAATAAATATAAAATAAAAAAAGAGCATTTGTTAGATATGATTAACGATTTTTTAATGGATAATATATCAAATTTAACATCAATTAGAAATATATCTGATTCTTTAACAAATAACAAAGATAAAATCAATCACAAAACAGTTAGTTTATATATAAAATATTTATGTAATGCCTTTTTATTTTATAAAATCAGAAGATATGATATTCAGGGTAAAAGGTATCTATTATCTCAAGATAAATATTATTTGGTAGATCAATCTTTTAAGTTTGCTAAATTGGGAACAAAAAATATAAATTATGGAAGAGTGTATGAAAATATAATAGCAATAGAACTGCTTAGAAGAGGATATGAGGTTTATGTTGGAACTTTATATAAAAAAGAAATAGATTTTGTAGCTACAAAAAGAAATGAAAAAATTTATATTCAAGTATCAAGTGATATTGGAGATGATTTCGAAAATAAAACATTTAGAAGAGAAGTTGAGCCATTATTAAAAATAAAAGATGCATATCCTAAAATATTAATTGCTAGAACACATCATGATATGTATACATATGAGGGTATTCAAATAATAGATATTAAAGATTGGCTTATTAAAAATTAGAATAAAATAATGAAAAAGTTAAAAAAACGCAAACTGTTAATATGTCTTGGTTCGAGATAACCTCTTTTAAGGCACCATAGAGCAATTACTCGAACTAGAAATAGTTCGTTTTTTTTATGGTCGAAAAGTGGTCGAATAGATTGATAATATTTTAATTCAAAATGGTACTGGTAAAAATACATATTATGTATTAAAATGAAATCAGATTGATTTTATATTTCAAATTATCAATTAGTTGTAGATAACTTTCCCAATGGCACCAATATTAATAATTACTCAGATATACGAGCTTATATATAGTGGACTTGTAATAAGTTCTTTTTTTATGGTGTTATTAGTGTGTAGACGAAAAGTTTTTGCGAGATGAAAAAAGAGGGACATTTAATACTACAAGTTAATGTCACCTCTAAAAAAATTAGTACTCACACTCAATCAGAGAAGAAAGAGTATTATATTTTTATTTTACCATTTATAACCCTTGGTAAAAGTTATAGATAATTTCCTTAAAGATACTATAAAATAAAAATAATTACTGTAAATCTAAAAATATTTTTATTGTAATAGTTGGAATGTTTTCTAAATCAAAATTCTATCACTATTTTTTAGCATAATTAAGGTTATTTTTACCGTATATTATTTATTAAATAAACAATTAGCAGTCATTTCTAAATAATTTACACCATTGTAATTAGGATACTCAGTTTTAACTTTATCTATAAAATCCTTAGCATTAGAAGAATCTTTAGCTATATTTAATAAATTTTCAATATAAGAAATTTTGGCTTTAATTGCATTTATATCCTCAGGAATATAATGAGATGTTAAAATTAAATTATAATTTTTACTAATATATTCTTTTAAAGTTGCTATCATAGATTTAGCATGTTCTACACTTGTAATAATAGAATGACAATTACTACCTAACATATGTGTATAAATTGAATTTATTTCTGGTATTTCTATATCATAGGCTTCATCAGTCGGAATAATATTAAACCTTATATCAGCAATAGTTATAGTTCTTTCATCGATATAATTAGTAATCTTATGGCTATTATTATCAAATATATCTCCAAAATTGTTAGTAAATTTAGTTATTAAATCTCTACCTGGGCCACGATTATTATATTCATCAGCATGATGGGTTGTATACTTTTTAACATTTTTCAAAAAAGTTCCTCCAGCAATATGATATGCAAGTAACATTCCTTCTACTGGCATATTTAAAGTTTGAATATAATCTTCTAGTTCTTGATTGCTATCATAAAATGATGGTGATTCAATTAAAACTAATCGATTGTTTTTTCTAACATAATTAACTGATCATCAATATAATCTGCTGTATTATAATTATATACCTTGATATTACCAAAATCATAAATCAAAACGTATCCCTTATTTAGTTGTACTTTTTTGTAAGATACTTACCTTTTAGTATAATTTATTTAAAATAGCATTTCTTTTGTAAGAAAAATGTTGTTAAAAGAAAAATTAAAAGCTGTGGTATATATTGATATAAAAAGTATGTTATAATACATTTTATTAAGGAGTTTTAGGAAATGAAGATTATTAGAAAAGATAAAGATTGGAATAGGGTTAATACTAGAGAAGAGTTATTATTTTTATTACAAAAGTATGAGTCGATTTTAAATGATAATGCACTAAATTATTTACTAGCACTTATAGACTTAGAATTTTCTGTTGTAAGAAATAATATTTCTGATGATGCTAGAAAAAAGCTTTCAGAATTAGAAATATATAAAAAAGTAGCAATTTATAATATTTATTATCGAGCTTTGCATTTATTTGAACAAAGTGGTCAGTCACTTGATATATTGGGAAATGCTAATGGAATTGAAGGCTTAGTAGTACATGCTCCAATAGCGGATAATTCCGTTAAATTATTTGAATTTAATTATGCTAAAGTACCATGTGGTTCGCATTTATCAATTCCTAGTGACTATAAAACAATGAGAGTTGGCGATGTTTTTCTTTACCAGACAATTGAAAGTGCTGAGCATAGGGAAGCTGAATTAATGAGAGTAATGCAAGTATTGGATAGGTTGTATGATGAAGAAAATCCATATTGCTTTAAATCACGTCTTTATGGTAATCCGGCTTCTCAATGGTCATTTAACCATGATAAAAAAATATTAGCATATGAAGAAAAATTTCGCCAATTAGATAATAAAAGGGAATTAACCTTGGCAGAAAGACAAGAAATAGAAATTACCAAACATTTTCATAATTTATTATTAGAAGATTATGGCCTAACAGATGAAAGTTTTGTTGCTGATAATTCTTTATATGTTAGAGAAAAAAGTAATCTACATAGAAAACTTGTTAAAAAGACATCAAATCTAGATATTGAAAATAACATTAAATATATTTAAAAGATAAATTGTATTATAATGAATATGGTGTTATAAAAATGAATGATAAATATTTAAAAAATACTGATATTGTAAAAGAAATAATGAATTTAATGGAGAATATTGAATATGGTTTTTTGGATAAGAATAATCATAATATTTTTCTCGGTGAAAATATTGGTAAAAGATTTAATCAAGAATACCATTTAATGTCTCCTCAAGAACTATTACAAAAAAAGGTTGGTGTTTGTTGGGATCAAGTTGAATTAGAAAGAAAATTATTTACCGAAAATAATATAAAAAATTCAACCTATTTTATTTATATTGATGATAAACAAAGCCTACCCTCACATACTTTTTTAGTATTTTCTATTAATAATAAAATCTATTGGTTTGAACATTCATGGTTTGATGAAAAAGGTGTTCATGAATATAATAATATAAAGGACCTGTTAAATGATGTTAAATCCAAATTTATTAAAAGCCGAGAAAATGAACTTCCTAACTTTTTTAAATTATATATATATAAATATGATAAACCTAAATATAATATATCTTGCGATGAATTTTATAATTATATTAATACTCAGGAAAAAATTGAGGAGATTAATTTAGAAGATAGCATGATTAATGAGGAGAAAAAACATGAATAAAAGCAGAAAAAATACGATTATTACTTGTATTTTGGGAGTGTTTTTTGGTATGTCCTACCTGTTGTTAGTTTGCTTATTAGAGGTAATTCTATTAAAATTTGGACATATTTTCTTCTTATTTTAATTTTATATTTTTTATTCAGAATCATTTTAGCTTTCATTCATCATATTTTAA
>CALVXQ010000076.1 GCA_944371435.1 uncultured Bacilli bacterium | reverse complement strand
AAAAAGAATATACAATATTAATTATTGCCCATCGCTTATCGACTATTAAAAGTGCTGATAGAATATTAGTTTTAGATAATGGAAATATTGTAGGTGAGGGAACACATACTAAATTACTAAAAACTTGCAAATTATATAAAGAACTATACGAAAATGAAATAATTAATATTGATAATTAACCTATAAAATACTTTACATTCTATATCGTTGATTTTAGTTGTAACTCAATATAAGTGTTATAATATAAATTGTAAATATTATAGGTGATGTAGTATGAAGTATAAAAAAAAGAAAATAAAATTAACTAAATTTGGAAAAATATTTTTTAGCCTTATTGGAATATTTATAATTAGTATATTTATGTTAAGTATAAACGGTTTTAAACATCGCTTTTATAAGGTAGAAGAAAGTGATAAATATTTAATTGAAATTAATTATCCACAAGTAAAAAATAAAAGTATTATTGCGTATTCAAAAGAATATATAAAAAATATGGAAAATGATTTTAAAAATAATATAGAAGGAATTACTGATTTGAATTCGGCTAAATATGAATTTAAAACAGATTATGAGATAACCGAAAATGAAGATATGCTAGGAGTACATTTAATAATTTATGAATATACTGGTGGAGCACATTATATAAGACATGATAAATCTTATTATTATGAAAAGGATGAAGAAAAAGTTGTATCAATAACTGATTTTTTAGAAGACGAAAAAAGTTTAGATAAATTAGCCAATATTTCTTACTATTATGTAATGAAGTATAGTGATGAAAATGACTTAAATTTTGATGAAAAGATGGTTAAATCAGGATTAGAATGTGACCCTAAAAACTTTGAACATTTTAACTTTATTGATGCTGGTTTAGAAATTATTTTTCCACCATTACAAGTAGCTTGTCATGCAGCTGGTGAAATAAAGATTTTAATTCCTTATAATGAGTTAGAAGGAATTATTAAATCTAAGTATTTAAACTATAATAAAAGTGAAGATGAACATGTAAATAATACTCGCAATTTAAAAGAATTTAGTAATAAAAAGTTAATAGCTTTTACTTTTGATGATGGTCCTAGTTATATTGCAACCAATAAACTTCTTGATAATTTAGATAGATATAATGCTCGTGTTACATTTTTTGTATTAGGCAGTCGTGTTAATGATTATAATGTCACTTTAAAAAGAGCTTATGATATGGGAAATTTAATTGGTAGTCATACATATAGTCATGTTGATCTTACTACGTTAAATAATTTTAATGTTATGGAAGAAATTAAAAAAACTAATGATGCTATTAAAGAAGTAACCAATAGTGATACTCTATATTTAAGACCACCATATGGTAATACTGATTCAGAAATTCGTAATTTAGCAAATATGTATAATATATTATGGGATTTAGATACTGAAGATTGGAAATATAAAGATCCAGAAAGAATAGCCAATTATATTGTAGAAAATGCTCATGATGGTGCAATAGTATTACTTCATGATTTATATGAAACCTCTGTTGACGGAGCATTACTTGCTATGGAAAGATTAGAAAAAGAAGGTTATGCATTTGTAACAATTGAAGAAATGGCAATTATAAAAAATATTGATTTAGAAAAAGATAAAAATTATTATCAAATACAATGATAATTAAGTTATAAACTCCTACATATAATTAATATTTAATAATATATTTAATGTAGGGGGTAAAATGAATAAAATAGATAAACTTTTTAACGAATTTGTAGATAAGATTAATTCTATGACTAAGGAAGAAATATATCTTAATATAAAAAAAAGTTTTGATAAAGTTCCAATCGAAACTCAAAAATCTATTGCGACCTTTTTTGGTAAATTTAATTATTGGGGAAAAATTGATTTAGAAAATAATGATTACGAGGCTTTATATGAAAAAGCTACTACTTTAAAGGAAAATATAAATCAATTTAAATGGCTTTATAATATATTAAAAGATTATAAATCTAAGAAACTTTTATATGGAATTTTAAATAATTGGTTTTGTTATGATTTTAATACTGTTAATTCTTGTTTAGGAACTCCATATAAACATTATTTTGACTTAGATATAATTTCAAATTGTCAAGATGAAGTAGTAGTTGATTTAGGTGCTTATACAGGGGATACTATTTTAGATTATATTGATACTTATGGTGAAGATTCATATAAAAAAATATATTGTTATGATATAACTGATGAAGTTTTTACATATCTAAAAAATAATTTATCTAAATATCAAAATATAATTTATCGAAAAAAAGCAATAAGCGATAAAATAGGTATTTTGTATTTGGAAACAAATCCTTTTTCAATATCAGCTAATAAAGTGAGTGAAAATGGAGATATTTTATTAGAAAGTACAACTTTAGATGAAGATATAAAAGAAAAGGTTAGTATGATTAAAATGGATATAGAAGGAAATGAGAAAAATGCTTTGCTTGGAAGTATTAATCATATAAAAAATGATAAACCTAAGTTATTAATATCGGTTTATCATAATAATAATCATTTATGGGAATTACCTAAATTAATTAATGAGATTAATCCTAATTATAACTACTATTTGAGATGTTATGGTAATTGTATATATCCAACTGAAATAGTTTTATTTGCAATACCTAAAATTTAATGTAAGTTTAATGATTTGTAAACTTATATATGTTTTTTATCACTAATTTGACTTAGTGATAATTTTTTTAAGTATAGTTGGTGTTATATCAAGTATAATTTATCCGTTTATTTCAGCAAAAATTATTGTTAATTTAACTAGTAATCAAATAAATCAATTTATGTTTATGGGCTTTATTTTATTTACAGCATATATGATAAACGATACATTATCTTATTTTAAAAGTAAATTATATGAAAAAATATTTAGACAGATATATATTAATATTCAAACTAATCTAGGGGCTGAGATATTAAAATTAAGTAATAAAACTTTAGAAGAAAATGGTTCGGGAGTATTTATTCAAAGACTAGTAGGTGATACTAAAAGGATTTCAACTATTTTTACTGATTTAAATAGATATTTTAATGGAATTATATCTAATATTGGGATAATGATTACTTATTTTGTGTTAAGTAAAGTAATGTTTTTCTTTATTTTAATTGCTTTTATAATAAGATTTGTAATAGAAATATTTAGAATTAATACATATAATAAAAATGATAAAGAATATCGTAAAAATAATGATGCTTTAACTGGCTTTACTGGGGAGATTGTTCGTGGAGCCGAAGATATAAAAATGCTTAATGGTGAGGCTAGCTTTTTAGCTGAATTAAAAAGAAGATTTGAAAATTTAAATAATGAAAAATATGAAATGGAAAATACTAATTTATCTTTTTTATTATGTAGATGGTATTGGTCACAAATCTCATATTTTTTAATGATTGTGATTGTTGGTTTATTAGTAAAAAATGGTAGCATAGAAATTGCTACTGCCGTAGTTTTATTTAATTTTGGTAATAGATATACCAGTTTAGTAGGAAATATTACTGGTACTCATGAATTAGTAAAACAATTTAATTTATCGGCTACAAGAATATTTGATATTTTTGAAGATAAAAAATATGAAAAAGAAGTATTTGGTAATACACATTTAGATAAGATTAACGGTGATTTTGAGTTTAAAAATGTGTCTTTTAAGTATGATGCTAGTAATGTATTAAATAATTTAAATTTTAAAGTAAATGCTAATGAAACCGTTGCATTTGTTGGTAAAAGCGGTGCTGGAAAAACAACTATATTTAATCTTTTATGTAAGATGTATGATAATTATGATGGACTTATTACAATAGATGGTATTAATATAAAAGAATTAGATAAAGATTCTATTAGAGGTAATATTACTATTGTTAGTCAAAATCCTTATATATTTAATATGAGTATAAAAGATAATTTAAAACTAGTTAAAAATAACCTTACTGATAAAGAAATGAAGGAAGCTTGTAAAATGGCTTGTTTAGATGATTTTATTGAGTCTTTACCTAATAAATACGATACGATAGTAGGAGAAGGTGGAATTAATTTATCTGGTGGGCAAAAACAACGTTTAGCAATAGCACGTGCCTTTGTTCAAAAAACCGAAATTATTCTTTTTGATGAAGCAACAAGTGCTTTAGATAATGAAACTCAAGCAAAGATTCAGCAAGCAATATATAATTTACAAAAAGAGTATACAATATTAATCATTGCCCATCGTTTATCTACCATTAAAA
>CALVXQ010000075.1 GCA_944371435.1 uncultured Bacilli bacterium | reverse complement strand
ATTATTGGCCCGTACTCTTTATAAAATGATAAACACCTTTTTATCATAATTCTTATGTTCTCAATTGTATCTTTATCTGGATTAATTGTTCTTATGTCATTATAGCCTATTCCACCAGCTCTTACAAAGACATCATATCCAACTAATTTACACGCGGACTCTATTGATTTATCATCAGTGCCTTTAATATTATTTAATAGATTGGAAGCATATTCTTCATCTTTAGCTATCATTGAGCCCATTATAGAAATTCTAAATGAATTTTCTAAATTTTTGGTTAGCATAAATCTTGTTAAATAATCAACTACTAATTCAACTAAGTTACTATGAATATTTTCTTCTTTTAATTCATTATTATCGTTAAATTGTATTTCATCAAATGTAGATATTGGAAGATATCCACCTCTTGGCTGTTTTGCTTGTTTTACAATTCGTGTTACAGATACCATAAAGTACCTCCATTAAATTTGCATATATTTATTTTATTACTTTTTTATTCATTTATAGTATATTTGTTGTTCTTCTAAAAAAATTATTAATTAATATAAGTTCATACAAAATTGCATAATTTTATATCGTATTTTTAATTATATAAATCATCAATATCATTTGTATTAATAATACGTAATGCTAATGTTTTTTTATTGTTTTTCTTTCCATTTTAATCATCATTCCTTTTACTTACAACAATAAACTTTTTTATTGTTTTTATTTAAAAATACTTATAAAAATTTTTTTAAATAGTCATTGAAATTTTATCATATATATATGTAATAAACAACATAATACACTATTATTTACCATCCTTATTACCGATTATTTGGTAAAATGCGTAATTTAATCTAATATGTTAACTATTAGGCAAAGAGATAGACTTCATTCTAAAAATTTACGCACAACATATATATTTTATTTAAATATCTTTACTATAATCGATCATATATTTTTTGATTGTTTTTATAAATTATCCATAAAATTCAAAAATTTACTATAGAGTAATTTTATAATTTTAATTTTTTGGGATTTTCTATAAATAAAAAATAATATTAATAATTCATAAATACTTAATAAAATATTAACGATTGAATATACTGCAAAAGATTTGATTAATAGAATAAAACCATATTCATCATTTATACGATAAGCAAAAGTTAAACCAACATCGGCATTAATTTTTAATACAAAAAATATTACCACAACAATTAGAATAAGTATTGCTAATCTTATTAAGTCGTAAAAAAATTCTTTTATCTTAAATAACATATGTTCTCCTTTTAATATGTTATTATATCATGTTTTTAGGTAATACGCCGACACTTTTTTAAATATATTTTTTTAAAATGAGAAAATTATTTAAGAGGTGTGACAAATGATTTATGAAAGAATGAAAAATATAAGAACTTATTATGGACATACTCAATCACAAATTGCTAATGTTTTAAAAGTAAGTAGATCTACATATGCAGGATGGGAAAATGGAATAGACTCAATTATTCTTCCTAATTTGAATAATTTTTGTAATTACTATAAAGTAAGCCTCGATTATATATGTGGATTATCAAATATCAAAGAAATCAAATTAGAAAATCTGGAAATTGACAAAATAAAATTAGGTAATAATTTAAAAGAAATTAGATTAAAAAATAATCATACTCAAAAAAAAGTGGCAAAAATATTAAATATTGATCAATCAAATTATTCCAAGTGTGAATTGGGAAAAATATATTTACATACATATCCATTAATAGAATTTGCAAAATATTACAAAGTTTCAATAGATTGGCTATGTAGCAAAACAAAAGACCCAAACATCAAATAATCGGGTCTTTTATTATACTTAATCTAATATATAACTTAAAATATAATGAACTGAATATAAAATATAAATATTTTAGTGCAAAAATTTTAAATTACATTTAAAAGGATGATTTTCAGATCATCCTTAAAATTTAATTATTTTCATGCTATTTGACAAAGAATTTTAAACAATTATGTTTGATAATATAAAGTATAACTTCCACTTATATTTAAAGTTCCATAAAACCAGCTTTCATTTACAACTCTAAAACCTGTCATAAATTCATATCCAATGTCATTTCCCAATCCATTTGTGCTATACTGTTTAGGCATTCTTAAACAATAATCTGCATCACTAGGGCAAGACATATTTTCGGGCATTAAATAAATAATGAAATGTTCTTTAGATTTTGTTGTTTCAATTGTGCCACTAGATGCTACAGTTTTAGCGGTTGAAAGCCAATCATTTGTTTGAAGCAGATAAAAATTAACCTTGTTTCCATCATTTACGTTGATATCTAGTCTAGCATATAAAAGAGGTTTAGATGTCAAATCCGCTTCAGCGAAAAATCTATTATATTTACCACCAAAAGCACCGGCACTACCACTAAAATCACGAGTTGACGTTGAACCAGCAAACGCACTAGATGTTAGTAAGAAGAATGAACAAATAAATAATATGAAAGCACAAAATGTTCTTCTTTTCATTTTTTTCACTCCTTTCTATTTTCATTATAATTTACATTTTAATTAATTTCAACAGTAATATGTTAATAAAGAAAAAACTAATTTTTTGAAACAAACTTAAATATGATTACTACATAATCAAAATTGCAATATAATAAAAAAGTATAACTAATGAAAAACAAAAAATATCTTACAAATTTATACTTAATAATATCCAAATTTGCTTATCTTAATATATTTTATTGTATATAATTTAATAATTAAAAATTTAATTTGCTTCTGATAGCTGAAATAGAAAATACAATTGAAGTAATTTTAAAAAGGGGCTGTTACGAAATTAAGTGATTGATTTTGTTTCAGTCTTTTTTAATTTAAACGAAAAAAAGAGCGCACCGGGACTCGAACCCTCAACGCTCATATGTGATATAATCATAATTGGAGTTGATATATCACATGAAATATTTTAGCACAAAACATGCACTTTTTGTAGTACCCTCAAACAGATGTAATGAGGAATTTGAAAAAATTGATAAATTTTTAGAGTTGTTAGAAAAATCTGATATAGGAAAAATCATTGAAAAGACATATAAAAAAGATACAAATAAAGGGAGAAACGGCTTTAATCCATATAATATGATGGCTATGATTTTATATTGCTTTTCAAAGTTTAAAAGTTCTTTAAGAGAAATGGAAGATCTAAATGTATTTGATATGAGAATTATGTATATAATGGAACAACAAGCCCCTACTTATAAAACAATTTGTGAATACATAAATAATTATATTTTACCATATCAATATGAGATATTTACAATGATAACTAAGGCAATTATAGATAAATTTAATTTAGACATTTCAAATCAATACTTAGATGGAACTAAAATAGAAGCAAATGCCAACAAATATAAATTTGTATGGAAACCTACGACTTATCATAAGAAACTAGATGAAAAAATAAGAGAATTATTAAGCAATATGGGATATAATATTTTACAAAAAGAAATGATAAAATCCAATCAATTTTATGACCTAATAAATGAATTTGTTAAAACTAAAAATATAGACATTCATAATATTCCTATTGGTCGAGGAAAAAGATTAAGCAAGGAACAAAAACAATATAAATTAGCCTACCAATACTTATTAAAGTTACTGGAATATGAAGAAAAAGAAGCAATATGTGGAAAGAATAGAAAATCCTATTTTAAAACTGATAAAGATGCAACAGCAATGGTATTAAAAGAAGATTACTATTCTAAATTAAGTCATGATTTTCATGCTGGTTATAATATACAAGTATTAGTTTCTGCAGGAATAATTACAATGTATGGAGTATTTCAAGATAGAAGTGATCACTATACTTTTATTCCTATGAATGACTTGTATTACAAATTTTATGGTAAATATCCTTCAAATGAATGTGCAGATGCTGGTTATGGTATATACATAAATTATCAATATATGTATGAACATAATATTAATAATTATGTAAAATTTCAATCATGGGAAGGTGAATCGAGTGGTAAAAATCCTCAGTTATTTTATACTTTCCCTGATGGTGTGTTATGTTTAAATGCTTGCATTGGAAAAGAAATTCCATTTGATAAAACACATCAAAGAAATAAGAATGGTAAGTTATATGAATTTACTGGATGCAACGAATGTAATTACTCATATATTTGTAAAAAAAAGCTAAAAAATAAAGAGTTAAATTTTAGACATATAGAATTAATACCTGAATATGAGCTATTTAAAGAACAGGCGAGAATTAATTTATTAAGCCCTAAAGGCATTGAAATTAGAGTTAATAGAAGCATACAAGTAGAAGGTACTTTTGGACAATTAAAACAAAATATGCAATATGTTAGAATCAGACGACGTGGTATGGAAAAAGTTAAATGTGAGGTTATGCTTATATGTTTAGGAAGAAATATTCGTAAATTTTTTTCTTTACTAGATAGTAAAGACATTAGAAGTAATTATTGGAAAAAGCCTAATAATCTAAAAAGTGAAAAATTTCCATTTCCTAAACAAAAAGAAAAAAAGACTGAAACGAAATCAATCACTTAATTTCGTAACAGCCCCTT
>CALVXQ010000074.1 GCA_944371435.1 uncultured Bacilli bacterium | reverse complement strand
AAAAACTCTGATGGTAAATATTTAGGATTAATTACCATGCGTATTGCTCTTGCCCGTTCAAGAAATATTCCTGCTGTTCAAGCATTCCAACAAGTAGATAAAGATAAAATAAGTGAATTTGTTCATAATCTAGGAATTGATTATGGTGAAACCTTATACGAGTCAGCGGCAATCGGTGCATTCGATGGAACAAGTCCATTACAATTATCGGCTGCTTATGCTGCCTTTGGTCGTGGTGGCTACTACATTGAACCTTATTCTTATACTAAAATAGTACTATTAGATACTAATGAAGAAATCGAACAAAAGCCAAAAATTGAAAAAGTAATGTCCGATGCAACTGCTTATTTAATTAATAATATCTTACTTACAGCGCAAAATACTTATAGTGTTGGGGGAAGCTTTAGAATAAGTGGTACAGATGTTGCCTCAAAAACTGGTACATCAACTTATGAACAAAGTGCCTTAGATGAAAAAAACGTTCCATCATCAGCTTCTCGTGATAACTGGACAATTAGTTATTCCCCAGATTATTCAATTAGCTTATGGTACGGATATGATGAATTAATGTCAAATTATTATACCGATAGTGTTAAGGCTGCTAATAAAAAAGGAAAAATGATGGCCGGAATGGCTAAAAAAATATTCCCGCAAAATTCTCGCTTTGATGTTCCAAGTAGTGTTGTCAAAGTTGAACTAGAAAAAGAAACCTTCCCTCTTCAACTTGCTAGTCAATATACCCCAGATGATATGCGTATGGAAGAATACTTTAAAGTAGGAACAGAACCAACCGAAGTATCAAGTCGTTATGATAAATTACAAGCTCCAACAAATGGTAAAGCCAATACTAATGGAAATACTATTTATTTAAGTTGGGATGCTATTAGTACACCAGATGCTATAAATCCGGATTACTTATTAGAATATTTTAATAAAAATTATACTTTAGAAGCAGAAAAATATTATAATAATCGTATATCTTATAATAATTCTAAAATAGGTTACTTATTATATAAGATTTACTTAGAAAATAATGGTACTCTACAATATGTTGGTGAAACTACAGATACATCATTTGCTTTCCAAGGAGAAGCAGGAACAAGTTACAAATTTGTAATTAAGAGCTGTTATTCAATATTTACAGCTAATGAATCTGATGGTTTAGTAATAAATGCTAAAACTGAAGGTACGAGTGGTAATATTGAAATTAAGTTTAATGGTAAAGATGAATGTATTACTAAATCTTATGGTTATTATGAAGATACCTTAAAAAAACCAGTTACTGTAACTGATTTAAATGGTAATGATATTACATCTAGAGTAACTGTAACCTCAGAGATTACTAATGTAGATACTAAAGAAAAAGTAAGTCGAATTGATACTTCTATTGCAGCCAAATATGAAATAATTTATACAGTTAAATATAATAATAAGAGTTATGAATTTAAACGAACTCTTTCTGTAAGTGAAACGTGTAGTCAAGATAGCACGGAATAATAAGAATGTTAATGCATTCTTATTTTTTTAAACCTTATTATCACTAATTACCATTCCCCCTGTACTAAGTAACAATAAGCATATTGATGTAGCATTACGTAATTCAGTAGTTACTACATCTAAAGTATCAACTACTAAAGTATTATCTATATCTTCATAAGTTCCTTTACTAACATTATATACTTTTTTAAACTTACTAGTTTTTATGGTATTAAATACATCTTTATAATCTAACCCCATATTAGTTAATATCTCTTTAAAAGGGGCTAATAAAACAGGAGAAAATAATAAATCATTATTATTACGAAGTAACTTCTCTCTTACTTGTAATAAAGAAATACCACCACCTACTAAAACTTTATTATTTATAGTATCTAAAGAAGATAAAGTATCAATATAACGCATTACCTTTTCCTTAATTTCTAAAGAAGTTGTTCCACCAACATAGATGTGACAATGACCATTCTTAAAATTATTTATTCTTTTATTAATAAAATCAAGTTCAAATTCATCAGTTACTTTATCTAATAACTTAGTAAGATTATTAACATAAGTATTTAAAAATTTAGTATTAGTATTATTAATTACTACTTCTTCATTGTTAATGATAATACTTTTAGCCTCACCCAAAAAAGAAGGATTAATATTAGTATTAAATCTTACTATCTTAGTACGACATAAAATAGCTAAATCTTTTAAAATCTCTATTTTTCTTTTACCATATTCTGGAGTTTTTAATAAAATTATGTTTAAATTTCGCTCATAATTAAGATTTAAAATATAATTAATAATATCTTCGTGATAATCATTAGCAATAATTACTAAAGACTTATTATTATCTACAATATAATTTATAATAAGACTTAAATCATTCAAATCATTTAGATTATTATCTATTAGTAAAATACTTACCTCATCAAGTTTAATATCATTATTGCTTCCTAAAAAATAATAAGAAGCTAAAATAGATTCAATTATATATCCTTTAGTTTCTAAATAATAAGTTTTATTCTTCTTACTTTCACTAATACTAATAGCATTTTTATTATGATACTTTAAATATATAGTACTTAAAAACTTTCCCATTTCATGATCACCACTAGCTATAGTAGCCACTTTTAAATAATCATCTTCCTTAGGATACCTAGCTAAGATATTTAATTCTTTAATAATAAGTTCCAATTCATTTAATATTTTAGTACGTAACTCGTTTATTCCTATTTCTTTTAAGTATTTTAAACCTCTTTCATATAAAGCTTTTAATAATACTAATGTAGTTGTAGTCCCATCACCAACAACATCATTAGTTTTAATACTAGCTTCTTTTATTAAAAATAAAATATTATTTATAATCGGATTATCACTATTAATATACTTAGCTATACTAACACCATCATTAGTAATAAATGGACTTAGTAAACCATCATCAACAATAATGTTTTTACCAAAAGGCCCTAAAGTAATACTTACAGTATTACAAAGTAAATCAATCCCTTCTTTAACACTTTCATAAAATTCTTTACCAGTTACTACCCTATTCATAACGATCACTCATTTCTATAATATATTGCCAATATTTTTTAGGCATTAAATTCATTTGATTCCTTAAATTAGTTCTTTCTTTAATACTAATATTCTTAAAAAATACTTGCCATAGATTAGTTATATAATCACTTTCCTTCTTAATATTAACCCGATAATTATTACCATCTACTAAATAATATCTTTTTTTATTATATATACCTAAAATATTTCTATTTACATCTTCAATAATAAAATATTCATTTTTTAATCTATTACTAAAATAATTTAATAATAAAGGTAAAACATTATTAGTAGGATTTATCTTAGCATATAAAAAATTATTAAAATCCATAAATCTTGTAAAGCCTTTAAACTTATGAGTTTCTCTACTAACATATTTACTAATATTTAAAGCTCTTACTACGCATTTTAAATTTCTTCTTAAAATAATATCTTTGTATTTAAAACTATTTAAAATAAAATAATAGATAATTAACTCTTTATTTACTTCTACTGATAAAAATACTTTATAAATAATACTTAATATTTCTTTATCAAGATGAATATACTTAGTATTTATCTTTAAATCTATAAGTTCGTCAAATAAACTAATACTTTGATAATCTTTAGAATAAATATTATCTGGTTTAATATTATTATCTATTAAATACTTAATTAAATTTAAAAGATTAGCAAATGTACCATCATATAAAAATACTCTATTCATCAAATAACTCCAATTGTTTATAATTAGTAACTTTATTAAAAGATTCTTCTAATACTAAGTTTTTTCTAATTATTTTTTCTTTAAACATATTATTATTTAAGTAATATTTACCATTACAAGTAATAAAATAACTGGCTCGCTTCATAACTACTCCTAGTCTTTTTAAATCAGGAAAATTTAAAGAAAATACTTTACGACTACTAATAATTCTTTTAGCACTTTTAGGTCCAATACCAGGTACTTTTAATAAATCATAATAACTTGCTTTATTAACTTCGATAGGAAATAAGTGGAGATTATTAAGAGCATAATTAGCTTTAGGATCTAGTAATAAATCTAAATTAGAATTATTACCAATAATATCATTAACATTAAAATGATAAAAACGCATTAAAAAGTCAGCTTGATATAAACGATGCTCTCTTTTTAAGGGCACTATATTAATTGCTGGTAACATATTATCTTTATTAACTGGAACGTAAGCTGAATAAAAGACTCTTTTTAAATTATAATTATGATATAAATTAGAACTCTTATTTAATATAGTTTTATCATCATCATTAGTAGCCCCAATAATCATTTGCGTACTTTGACCAGCTGGAGCAAAAGATTTACTTCTTTCCTCCTTAATAATTGTCATTGTTTGATGAATACTATTAAAAGATTTATTAGGGGCTAGTAGTTTTAAAGAAGTATCAGTTGGAAGTTCTATATTAGTACTCAATCTATCTACTAGCTTACCTAATCTACTTAAAAGAATAGGATTAGCATTAGGAATTGCTTTAGCATGGATATAACCATTAAACTTATATTTATTTCTTAATAAACTAAT
>CALVXQ010000073.1 GCA_944371435.1 uncultured Bacilli bacterium | reverse complement strand
AAGAAAAAATAAAGAATTCCCTGATTTTACTTGGAATTCTTCTTTTAACTTAACATAATAAATAACTTAACATAAACCAAAAAAACCAACCTTAATTAAAAGATTGGCTTATTTCAATTTTGGAATTCTTAAAAGTTTGCGCCCCTCATTTTTAGGCTTATCAACAACATAATTACGCAAATCGTTTTGTCTTCTATTAAGATTAGTAATACCAGCTATCAAACGTTTTACTTCTTCATCATAAAAACACATATAATTTTCGCGAGTAAAATCACGAACATCAATAGCATAAATAACTGTTTCATCTTGATTGCTATTTAAGTCTTTACTAAGATAGTTGATGATAGCATTATTTAACGCATTATCCTCATTACTGTCATAAATTATTAGTTCTTCATTTGACAATGGCATAGTAACACAAAAATAAGAATAAATAGGTTTTTTTAATGTTCCAACATTTTGTCTTGAAACAATAGCAGGAACACTTTGAATATTGACAATAACATTTGATGATTGATTATTTAAATTGATATTATCTAGTAGAATATCATTTTTAGTAACCCTTATAATATGCATTGGAACTTTATAATCATAACGAAATGAATCTGTCATAAACATTACCCTCCCCCTGTTAATGAAAGATTTTAGCATATTTTCCCTATTAATGCAACTTATTTTAATTAATTATTATTGGCTCGTCTAATTTTTCTAAAAAATTATTCCAAATATCCAAAATTTCTTCCTCGGATAAATCTTTAAAATTAATACTATCACTAATATCAATATTTAAGTTATCAGTAAAATCAGAAGTAACAATAGCAAAATTTATATCAGCATTTATATTTCGATTATTAGTACTGCTAAAACTAATATTAAGATTAGATTCATTATCAGAAATATTAGTTAATTTAAACGTACCTAAATATTTATCTACAATCGAATTCAAAGAATAATTAAAATTAATTCCTTCAGCATTCTTAACATAATTAGATACTTCTAGTAACGATACGCCGGCATATTTTAAATTAAAAATATTATTATTCTTATCAGCAATAAATTCCAAAGGATTATTTCTATATAATAAAGTGTAAATATCTTTACCACCATAATTATACATACTAGCTAATTCAACATTATCAATCGTTAATTTAAAGCCAATTACTTCAGCAAATATCCCTTTAGTATAAATATTTAACTTAATTTCCCGATTAATACTACGCAATGAAGACAGCTTTTCTTCTAAATCTTCCTTACTTAATCCCAATAAGCTTGCTATACTCTCTAACAGATTTGCATCACTTTCAATGTCATCTACAATATCGTTAACTATCTTATTTAACTCCTTATTATCATAAAATATTTCTAAATCATCTACTGCTACTTCACTATCATCAATTACTATCTTACTTTCCTTTTTCGTTGAATTTTCATAAGTTAAATTATCCATAATAACGTTCTTAATATTTATTAAATTATCTTTCAGTAATTGATAATCAATGTTTCTACTTAATAAACTATTAAATTCAAAACTAACTGGATAATAAAACAAATCAGAATTACTTAAATATAATTTATTATCTACAGATTTATATACTAAACTTGTAATATCTTGATTATTTAATGTCTTTATATTTAAAACCCCACTAATTATATTATTTTCGGAATCATATTCTGTACTTAAAAAGTATTTATAATTCATAAGATTCTGAAAATCGGCATTAGTAGTTGTAAAACTTAGTTCAATATCAGAATTAAAACTATCTTTGCTAAAATCAACTTCACTTACATCATCAACTATTCTTAACATATTATTAGTTACATTATTAAATAAACTACTTACTACTGTTCTTTTAGAAACTATAATAAACTTATACAATAAAAAGAAACAAATAACTAAAGAAAATATAACTATAAAAGGTTCGATAAAATTATATTTCTTAGTTTTAACATATAATTCATTAGTAAATTCATCAGTAATACTATCCTTTTCTCTACTAACTTCATCTCCTAAACTTTCTTTTTCTAATACATCTTCTTTTAAACTTTCCCTACTTAGTTCTTCCTCTTCTAATTTCTCTTTTTTCAAATTTTCTTTATCTGATTTTTTCTCTTCCAATTCTTCTTTTTTTAAATTTTCTAAATACTCTTTATCTATTTGAACTATTTGGAATGTATCATTACTAACCTTTTTATATTTTCTAGACTTCTTCTTTTTTTTCTTAGATTTAGACATTAAATACCACTCCTTATACTTATTTTATCATATTAATATAATATTAAAAATATTAAAGTTATAATTAAATCTAATTTACATATTAATTAATAAGAGGATTGATATGAAAAAAAAGATAATTATAACAATATTAACAATGTTATTTATTTTTATTCCTAAAGGTCAAGCTTTAGAATTAGCAACAACTTCTAAAGAAGGAATTATTATTGAAACAACAACTGGAAAAATAATATTTGAAAAAAATTCCCACGAACAAACTGCTCCAGCCTCAATGACTAAAATAATGACTTTACTACTAACATTTGAAAAATTAGATAGTGGTCAAATTTCACTAGATGATATGGTGCATATATCTGAACAAGCTGCTGGTATGGGTGGATCACAAATGTTTCTAGAAGCTAATACATCTGTGCGCTTAGAAGAAATAATTAAAGGAGTAGCTATCGCATCTGCTAATGACGGAGCCGTAGCTTTAGCCGAATATATTGGTGGTTCAGTGGAGAATTTTGTTACAATGATGAATGAAAAAGTTTCTGAATTAGGATTAGAAAATACACATTTTGTTAATCCCCACGGGCTGGATGCCGAAAATCATTACTCATCAGCTTATGATATGGCAATTATGGCTTTAAACTTAATAAAATATGAAGATGTTTTAAAATACACTAGTACATACGAAGACTATTTTAATAAACCGGATGGTTCTAGAACATGGTTAGTTAATACAAATAAATTAGTTCGTTTTTATAATGGGGTTGATGGCCTAAAAACTGGTTATACTAAAAATGCGGGATATTGTCTTACTGCAACTGCCAAAAAAGATAATTTACGATACATAACTGTTTTAATGGGTTCACCAACTTTAAATGATAGAAGTAAAGAAACAACAGAAATGTTAAATTATGCTTTTAATTCATTTAAACTAAATACTATTATTGATGAAAATACATCTTTAGGACAGGTTAAAGTAGAAAAAGGAACCGAAGATTATGTTGATGTAGTTGTAAAAAAAACAGTTGCTGAATTGATTGAAATCAATTCCAAAGTAGACGAGTACACTTATAATTTGAAAATTGATAAAATAACTGCGCCAGTTAAAAAAGGAGATATTGTTGGAAAAATAGAAATAATGGATAATGAAGGTTTAATTGTAAAAGAGGAAAATGTAACAGTAGCTAAAGATATTAATAAAGCTACTTATCTTCAAACATTATTAAAGAATTTTAAAACTATAATTACAGGAAAAGAGTTAAATATAAACGTAAATATAAACAATTAGTGTTAATTTTTACACTTTTTTTCTTCTTTATGATATAATTTTGAATAAGATACAAGGAGTTTTTATGAAAGATAATGAAAATAAAGAAATAAAAATTAAAGATACACCTATAATTCCTTTAGGTGGTAATATTAAAGTTAATACTTTTATAAATAATAATATTACGGATAATCAAACTCAAGATAATGATGTTAATAATCAAGAAAGTACTCCTGTACAAAATAACATAGAACAAGATATTAATATATTTAATAATCAGGAAATTCCTCCAGTTCCAGTTAGTACTATTAAACCAGTTGAAGCTGAGGAAAATTCTGGCGATAATATAGATTTAAGTACTGATAATAGTGAGCAAAATACTGATATTTTCAACAATCAAGAGACTATACCAGTTCCAAATGATAGTATACCTGTGGATAATTCTGTGAATAATATAGAACTAAGCGTAGATAATAATATTTTTAATAATGAACAAAATATAGATATTCCCAATAATCAAGAGACTACCCCAATACAAGATAACAACATTCAACCTACTATTCCAGTAGATAATCTTGTAAATAATACAGAGCAAATTGTTGATAACATTATTAATACTAGCGCGCAAGAGTCTATGCCTATTCCAGATAATAATATACCTGTGGATAATCCTGTTAATAATATAGAACCTAGTGTAGATAATAATATTTTTAATAATGAACAAAATATAGATATTCCCGATAATCAAGAGACTACACCAATACAAGATAATAACATTCAACCTACTATTCCAGTAGATAATCTTGTAAATAATACAGAGCAAATTGTTGATAACAATATTAATACTAGCATTCAAGAGACTATACCAGTTCCAAATGATAATATACCTGTGGATAATCCTGTTAATAATATAGAACCAAGTATAGATAATGATATTATTAATGATGAACAATTAGGACAAAATAGTAACGTTCAACCTACTATTCCAGTAGACAATACTGTAAATAGTACGGAACAAGCTGTTGATAACAATATTAATACTAGCACGCAAGAATCTATACCTATTCCAGATAATAATATACCTGTGGATAATCTTGTGAATAATGTAGAACCAAGTATAGATAACAACATTTATCCTAGTAATCAAGAG
>CALVXQ010000072.1 GCA_944371435.1 uncultured Bacilli bacterium | reverse complement strand
CAAAAGACTAATTTGAGAGATTCTATTAAAACGATAGAATCTCCCGAATTAATTTACAAATTCAAGTATTTATGAATGTCTAGTTTTAATAGGTAGATAATTCAATCCTAAGACTATTATTGATTTTATTAATAATATTATTTTTCACCAAAAATAAAAAAATCAGACTAACTAATCTGATTTTTTATTATATTATATTATCTTACTTCACAAATAAAAAGCAATTCTTTTAAATTAGTATTATTTTCAGTCCAAGAATTAGTTTTAAATCTTCTATACGACACATCATAAATTTTGGTTTTTCCCTTTTTGCTTAAAATATCATAAATATAATCTTTATTTAAGATTCCTTCTGTACTATAACTCATAACTATATATTTTGCTTTTATTTCATCAACAAGGTTTTTAAATTCTTCTTTTACATATTTTTTTATTGAAAATTTTGATTTCTGCTTTTCATAATTTCTTAATCCAGATTTTCCTTTTAATTGTTGTTTATCATTTATAACTATGCTCTCCAGTGTACTAAAATATGCAGGATATTGTCTCGTATTATATGGTGGATCCATATATACAATGTCTGCGGTTTTATTAATTTTAACAAATTCTACAACATCATTCACATATAAACTAATCTTTCCTGTAGCAATAAATTCAGGAATTTCTAATTTCATTTCTTTAAGAGCCATACTTCTCCATATCTTTAAATATGCTCCATATGTCCCAGCAGTATTTGAAACAAAGTCAGCAGCATTCATTAGAATTCCAACTAAGAACATATATTTTTCTTTAGGCAAAATATCCTTCCACTCATCAATCTTTTCTCTTATTGCATCAATTTTCATTGCATTTCTTTCTGAAAAGAACCTTCTATGATATTTTCCTTCTTCGCAAAAATTTTCGTAATAATACCTTTTTTGTCCATTATGATTATTTAGATAATTTATTACATCTTCTAATTCTTCACAATTAATTATATTTCTGAGTTCTTCAAATTTTGGCTCTTTTCTAAAATATAATTTTCTATATTGTTCTGCGATAGCATAATTCATATTATCACATGATAAAACTATACAATTATGTCTAAGAAAAAATTCACTTACACTTCCAGTTCCTGAAAACAAATCATAAACAATAACATTATTATAATTAATATTATGTTCTTTTAAACAGTCTTCAATAAATCCAATCAGTCTTGATTTATTTCCTATATATTTCATTCTCGTTCAATAACCTCCATAGTAACTTTTTCATTCTGTTCATTTACGATAACAACTATATCAAATTTTGAATTTTCAAATATATATTGTGCATCTTCTCTTGTTCCCTTAAATAATGCAAATATTTTATAATTAATTGTAATATTTAAATTTTGCTTTTTTATTTCGGAGTCTATTATATTCTTTAAAAGTATAGTTTTTTCATATTCGTCATTTATTGTTGCTTTAAATGTATTAAAATCTTTTTTACTTTCACCTATGTAATATGTACTATCATTTTCATTATAAAAAGCAATATCACCTCTTTGGTCATTTCGTTTATAATAATAATATTTATCAGTCGGATATAATCTAATATCAGACCAGCTTCCACATGGTGGATTCAAAAAAGATGGTTCAATACCTTCCCTAGATAAAATAGTTCCGAAAAATGATGTTACATCATCTTCTGTTACAAACTCATCTTCATATCTAGCTCTATTTTCAATTGTAGCTTCTTCACAATCTCTACTAAATAAATTCAAATCTAAATCTACAACTAAATCTGCATATTTATTAATAGCTTTATATATCTTTCTTGTTTTAGCATCTTCAACATTATATTCATTTTTATTAGTATGATCAGTTAATAAAAGCATAATATTAGCCTTTGAAAATGATTGTAGATATAAGTTAGAAAAGGCTGTAATTTCACCATTATAAGGATCATCCGTTGGAATAACACTACCTGTTCGTGAATCCTTCTTTGTTAACTTTATAGGTAAAATAACTGTAGGCTGATTTATATCCTTAATATAATCAGCAACATATACTTTTTTCCCCTTTTCTAAAATATTAATTAAATCTTTAGTTTGAAAAGTTATGCCAGCTTTACAATACTTTGATAATTGAAAAAATTTAATATCTTGGAAAGTATTTCTAATATATGTTCCTAATTTTTTAGGTTTCCACTCAAAAATTATAGATTCTTTTGTAAAAAAAGGAACATTTCTTTTATTTTTCATATCTTCTAAAATATTGTACTCAAAATTTTCTTCTGCTAAATATACAAGATTATCTCTTCCAAACTCTTCATATGATGAATCTCTATTTTCTTCTGACAAATAATATTGTTTCATATGGACATAACATTCTCTAAGAACATCATCACCATCTACTTTAGATATTAAGCATAATAAATATTTGAAAATTGTTTCACGCCAGTCATCATTTAATTTTGTTCTACTCATATTTTGATTTGGGTCGGGATGTTCAAAAAAACCTACTAATGCAGGTGTAGAATATTTTAAAGATAAAATATTAAATAATAACACAAATAGTTTACTTGGAACTCGTGGCTTTTTATTAACATTAGTATCTGATTTATCATTTTTACTGTAATATGCTAAAAAGCCAAAAGGAATTTCCTTATCTAAAAAATTTATTACTCTTCCCGTTCTTTGCCATGTAGCATTTCCAGCCATCGTTGTTGATGTAACTTCAAATCCCATTAAAACTTTATCGTCATCAACAGAATATACTACCGCATCTGGCTTATCTAATTCTTTTATAACTTGTCTTACTCCTAAAGGCAATCTACCATTTCTATAATATGCCTGAGCAATAAAATAATACTTTCTATTATTAATTTCAAATATATAAATAAATTCAGATAACGAATTATACTCAATAGATATCAATTTCATTTTATCTTTATTAAAGTCATAAAGCCATCTAATTACTTGTATAGATTCCTCAAGATTATCCCCATAAATTATAAATTTATTTTTTACATGATCATCAAATTTGTCAAATACATATTTATTACTTCTTAACAATATTTAATCCCTCCTTAGAATTAAAATATTTTGGTGAATCATAGAAGGTACAAATGCTGAAGGATATCCAAATACATGTAATGATTTACTATTATCTTCCCATATCAAATTAGCCTTTAACTTTAAATCTTCTATTTTTGATAATTTAATTGCTAATTCTCCTGATAACATATGATACTCTCCTTCACGATACATATCTCCAATAAAAACAGCCATATATTTACCTTTTTTTAACTTCTTTGATGCTTTTTCTAAAATATCTGCCATTTGATTTAACCATTCTTCTTTAGTTTGATTATTATTTTCATTTTCAAAATTTGATAATTTTGATTGCTTTATTTTCTTATTTCTTGTTTTTTTTAAACTATCCATATTCCAATATGGAACATCTGTTAAAATGAAATCAAAACTTTCATCTTCTAAATTATTTAATTCTTTACTAGAATCACCTATAATAGTTTCCTGTTCAGACAAATGTTCTAATTTTGTTACTTCTTTATAGATTTCAACCCAACGCGGATTCACATCAATTCCAAGTGCTTCTCTGCCTATTAACGATGCTCCTAATAACGTTCCACCAACTCCCATAAAAGGATCTAATACTTTTTGCCCCTTTTTTGTAAATATTTTAATCAAATCTGCACATAATTCTGGAGGTTTTTGACCTCCATGTTCAGACCTCATTTTATGTTGCATATTAATTGGATATGCTTTATTAATAACGGATTTTGTGGCAAATTTCCATTCAGAACCTGTTAAATCATTTAATTTATTTTTTGGATTATATATATTACTTCCCATTATTTCTCCTTACTTTTTATATTCTTTATTTCTAAAACTTTTTCTAATTTAATATTATTAATTTTTTATTACTTTACTGAATAACTAATATAGTTTATATCACAAAAAATAATTGAACTCAACAAATGAAACAAAAAATGTAATTTTTTTTGTCAATAATTGCATTTTAATTACTAAAATTGTTATTTTATCTTGTTTTTTCTATATCAATGCCTAATTTGTCATTTAGTATCATTTGCATTTCTTCATTCTTATCTAATAATTTTTTAATGACATCATAACAAGCATTAAGTTCAATATCCTTGCCTCGTAATTTAGTTTCTAAATCTTTTAATTCTTTTTCATTTGTTAAAAATTGTTGTTCTAAATCATAATAATATTCTCTAACATTTTTAACCTTTGATAATTCAATTAATAAATTATTATTTTGTCTTACTAATTTTTCATTATATTTAATCATAGGGATAATAAGTTTTTTATCTACATTATTCTTTGTAAAATCTTCATATTTGTAAAAATCTAAAACATCTGAATAACTTATCGTTTCATTTTTAACTTGTCTTAAATCAGATTTTAGAGTCTTTGTATCATAAAAATTTGTAAGATTTTTCATATTATCTGTATCTAAATGTTTTCTATCTGTATTTTCTTTTCCTCTTTCTAAATCAAATCCTTTATTACTTATATATTTATGAAATTCATCTTGTAACTTTTTATAACTACTTTTGCCCTTCCAGAATTCTCTTGAATTAACTTTTCTAATAGGATTACCTACCCTGTCAACTGAATTAATTACTGGAATATATACTAAATGCATGTGTG
>CALVXQ010000071.1 GCA_944371435.1 uncultured Bacilli bacterium | reverse complement strand
TTACCGGACGCAAGCCATAGTCGTTGCTAACCCAAGTGCCACCAGTAAAGCCAATTGTATGTTGAATAAATTCTGGCGCTATGGTATTAAGAGCACTAAAATTACTCGGTGACATCGACCAATAATACCCATTTGGTTAGTATTAGTTAATCGATTCATATATCCGTTGGCAAATGATTTTAATAGACAATTTAATATAGGTATGCTATGATAAATATCACTGAGGGATGTTTAAAATATGAAAATAATTACTACTGATGCTGTTTATGTTCAAAGAATTGATTTGGTTAATTTAATAAAATTAGATGCAAACATTCCAATAACACTTAGGGCAAAGGTAACTGCTAGAAATCTTATGTATCTTGATGAAGAGGAACGTTGTGAATTTATTAAGATTACTTATCCAGAAGATATTGCCTACTTGAATAATTTAGATTGGATTATAGATTATGCTAGTATTAAAGAATTAACTAGTGAAGAGATACAAAACTTAATTGATAAATATAAAAAAGATAGTAGTGTAATAGCAGAAAATTATAATAACTTATCGGCTGTTCAAAAGACTAATAATATAGATATTAAAAATAGTTATAAAACACTTTCTTATAAAATAACATCATTAAAAGAATATTTATATTTTAAACAAAACCATATAAAGATGGAATTACCAAGAGAATTGGAACATCCAGTTGAAATTAGATATGAAAAGAGAATTAAAAGAGTATTAAATAAAATCCTAGCTAGAATTTAACATAGCTAGGATTTTATCTGCTTGTTAAATTTGCACTTATAAGTTATTCTACTTTTAGCAGGTGTAAAATTATTAAAAATTTTATATATGCTTATATAAGAAAGGAAAGATTGTGTGAATCAGGAAAAGATTGATAAATTTATTGCAATATTTTATTAGTTTTTTTGAAATTGATAGAATGGGAGAGAGTTAATAGTATAGTAGTTAAAAATAGAGGTATGGGTTTCTACCACTACATTAATACCTATTTTTATTATTTTAAAATTAACAAAATATATCGATTGATTGTGGATATGGATTTTTCATCAATTTAGCTTACTATTTTGGGGATTATTCTTCTATTTATTATTGCTTTTATCATATCAACATTACCGATAAAAAAATAGTTAGCTATGAATATTAACCAACTATCTATATTTAAAAAATTATTTTTTACTTAAAGATAAAACTTTTTGTAATTCTTCTATTTCTTCTGTAAAGTCTAGTTCAATATTACCATTAGGAAGTTCTTTAAAAATACCAACCCATTTTCCTTTTATATTAGTATTTTCTAAATCAAACTTATATTCTTTCAATTTTTCTTTTACTGTAATAGTAAAATAAGTAGGAAAATTATTTTTTGTATATTCAACAAAATGTGTTGCATCTACAATCTCTATTTTGGATAAATCACTTCACCAAGAATAATTAGTATTATCTGTAATAATATTCCATAACTTATCTTTATTGCAAGAATTGCAAGAAAATTGCTCTTTTATATTAGATTTAATCATAATTTTCTCCATAAATTACTATTTTTATAATCAATTATTAAAATATTTCTTTAACAATTCTTCTGCCAAATCCATACCTTCTTTAGTAAAAGTTACTGATTTATTGGAATGTTTGGCTGGAAACAAATATCCTTTATCAGTTAAATTATTAATCACCTCAAAAGAATATCCTTTCCAACTTTGTTTATATTTTTCTTCTAATGGATTATCATTTTCCCACGAACTTAAATACATTAATAATAATGTTAGTTCTTCCATTATTTTCTCTTTGCTATTCATGTCCTTCATAATTAATCCTTTCTAACCTTTGTTTTATATCACTAATACTTGGTAAAGCATTTTGTAAATATTCAGGAAGATCTGACAATAGCTTATATTCACTAACCCCAATAGGTTTATTAATATCTTTTAATGCTAGTTCAGCAGTAATTTTATCTTTTTCTTTGCACAATAATATACCAAAAGTTGGATTATCATCTTCATCTTTAATATATTCATCTACTGCAGATAAATAAAAATTTAATTGTCCAGCATATTCTGGTTTAAACGCAGTTGTTTTTAGTTCGATAACGACATAACTTTTTACTTTCAAATTATAAAATAATAAATCTAAATAATAATCTTTATTACCTATTTCTAAGTGATATTGTCTTCCTATAAAAGCAAAACCATTTCCTAACTCTAATAATAATTTAGTGATATTAGAAGTTAATTCTTTTTCAATTTCTAATTCTTTCATATCTTCCTTTTCAGTTAAAAAGTCAAATATATATGGATCTTTTAACATTTCTCTTGCTTTATCACTTATATCAGTAGGTAAAGTTTTACTATAATTCTCTGTTTTATTTTCAAGTAATGCTTGTCTATCGTATAATTTTAAAGATATCTGATGAGATAATACAGTAGTAGACCATCCATTTTCAAGAGATTTATTTGCATACCAAACTCTTTCTTTTTTATCTTTTATTTTATCTAATAATATTTGATTATGATTCCAAGATAATTTTGCAAGGACTTCTTGCAAAAATTCATCTTTCATATATTCTTTAGCAAATTTTTGCATATATCTTAGATTTCTTGCAGACATTCCTTTGAGGTTTGGAAATTCCATTTTTAAATCTTTTGCTAAAGTATCTATAAATGATGAACCCCATTTATTATTTTCAATTAGTTTTAAACCAATATTATAATACATAATAATTAAATCTTTATTAGCATTTTCTATGACTTTATTTCTAGTAGTTACTAATGTTGCTTTTATATCTTCTAAAAGTTTAAAATATTCATTATTTTGAGGCACAATATCAACTCCTTCATCAAATATAATTATACTATTATTTTGAAATATAATCTACTCAGTTATGATTATAGTTTTCTTTAATATAATCACATAAATTAGTAAACTTTATAGTTATTTATAAAGACATTTTCACTATTTTCGAATATTATGTAGTCATTATTTTTAACTTTTAAAATATGGAGCTTTACATAAGCAATATTGATGTTTCTTAAATAAACAAGAAAAAAATCAATCCTAATTTAGAATTGATCAGACTGTTAACATAAATTTACTTTGTCAACAGTCTGAACTTTTATAATAAAAGTCCTTCGTCTTATTGCTATCATTTTATTACTCCTTACCTTATTGGTAATAGCAATAAAAATATGACACTCTCTCATCTCTGATTGAGTGTCAACACTATTTTTTTTAGAGGTGACATTCACTTACAGAATTAAATGTTCCTCTTTTTTTATTTTATGCAAGTATTCTTGCTTACATATTAATAATATCATAAAAAAGAACTTATTACAAGTCCTCTCTCTATATATAACCTCATTAATCTGAGTAATTATTAATATGGTGCCGAATGCAAGAATCGAACTTGCATTTAATCCTTACCATGGATTCGTTCTGCCATTATACTAATTCGGCCTAATAAAAATATAGCATAATATTTTATTCGTGTAAATAGCCCAATTAGTTTATCAATATTTACATACCATATAAAGGGTGAGTATATGAGTTTTTTTCTATCATTAAGTCCAGTTATGCAAGCATTTATAGCTACTTTATTTACATTTTTATTAACAACATTAGGAGCTTCTATTGTATTTTGTTTTAAAAAAATAAATAAATTAGTTATTAAATCTTTAATAGCAATATCAGCTGGTATTATGTTAGCAGCATCATATTTTTCTTTATTGGCACCAGCAGTTGAAACAGGAAGTTTATTGTTAGTAGTTTTAGGATTTATATCTGGTGGTTTATTATTATATTTAGGTGATAAAATCTTTACTAAGATTCTAAAAACTAAAAGTACTAATAAACGTAATTTATTATTGATGAGTTCGATAACTATTCATAATATTCCAGAAGGTTTATCAATTGGTGTAGCTTTTGCATCTGCTGCTTTAGGTTTAGAAGGAGTAACAGTACTAGCAGCACTTGGGATTGCCTTAGGAATTGGTATTCAAAATATTCCAGAAGGTTCAGCAGTGGCTTTACCATTAAGAAGTAATGGCTTATCAAGAGCTAAAGCCTTTATCTTAGGAGCTTTAAGTGGTATTGTGGAACCAATTGCAGGTGTCTTAGGAGTATTATTAATTTTAAAAGTTCAATTTATTATGCCCTTTTTATTAGCTTTTGCAGCTGGGGCCATGATATATGTTGTAGTAGAGGAATTAATACCTGATAGTCAAGATACTAATAGAAAAGGTTTAATAACTATTTTAACAATATTAGGTTTTTGCATTATGATGATGTTAGATGTAGCTTTAGGATAGCTACTTTTTTAAATATTTTAATACCAAATTTTATTATTCATGTTATAGTATCCCTCACGGAGGAAATAATTATGGGAAAAGTAATATCTATAAGTAAATGGGATTTGGAAAGTAATGCTTGGCAAAGTATTTCAAATGGTAAAGTAAATAAAAAAGCATTATCAATTGGAATGTTTAAAACTATCTTAAATAATTCTAGTGAAGATATAAATTATATAATATTTGCTGATAGTATGAGTTTAGAAAATCATACTACTTATGGATCATATATCAGTAATTCATCAGGTGGCGTTTCTAATATTATTCGTTATTTTAAAAATAAAGATGAAAACTTTGAAATTTTATTATTTTTAGTTGATAA
>CALVXQ010000070.1 GCA_944371435.1 uncultured Bacilli bacterium | reverse complement strand
TTTGGCGATTACATTAAAATATCTTTAAATCAAGATGGATCGATAACTGTTAGTGATAATGGTCGTGGTGTTCCAATCGGAATGCACGAATCTGGAAAATCAACTCCAGAAGTTATTTATACCATTCTCCATGCTGGTGGTAAATTTGAAGAAGTTGGATATAAAGTATCTGGTGGATTACATGGGGTAGGTGCTTCTGTTGTTAATGCTCTATCTAAAAGAATGGATGTTACTATTTATCGTGATGGTTTAATTTCTAACATTAAATTTGCTGATGGTGGTAAAGTTGTTGAACCACTTCATGCTATTGGTAAAACTAATAAAACAGGTACTACTGTAACTTTTTTACCTGATGATACCATATTTAAGTCTATTCAATTTTCTTTTACTACTATAGCAGAAAGAATGCAGGAAAGTGCTTTTCTTTTAAGTGGATTAACTATATTAGTAAAAGATGAAGTGGATAATAAAGAAGTTAAGTATCATTATGAAAATGGGCTTGTTTCTTTTATTGATTATATGAATGAAGGAAAGACACCTTTACATAAAGTTATAAATTTTAGTGGTAAGAAAAATAAAATAGAAGTAGATGTTGCTATGCAATACACTACTAGTTATAATGAAGAAATATTATCTTTTGTTAATAATGTTAAAACTAGTGATGGAGGTACTCATGAAGTAGGTTTTAAAACTGGTTTAACTAAAGTATTTAATGATTATTTAAAGAATAATAATTTAACTAAAGGAAAAGACTTTTTATTAGATGGTGCTGATGTAAGAGAAGGGTTATCAGCTGTTATTAACTTAAAGATTCCTGAAGAATTATTACAATTTGAAGGACAGACTAAAGGTAAGTTAGGTACTCCAGAAGCTAGGAATGTTACGGAATCAATTGTTTATGATAATTTACAATTTTTCTTAGAAGAAAATAAGGAAGTTGCTTTAACTATTATTGAAAAAGCCCAAAAGAGTAAAATAGCTAGGGAAGCAGCTCGTAAAGCTCGAGAAGAGGCTCGTAATGGTAAAAATAAGAATAAGATTGAAAAGAATTTGTCTGGTAAACTTGCTCCAGCTCAGTCTAAAAATCCGCAAATAAATGAGTTATTTTTAGTAGAGGGAGATTCAGCTGGTGGTTCGGCTAAGGGTGGTAGAGATAGAAAGTTTCAAGCAATATTACCACTACGTGGTAAAGTTTTAAATACAGCTAAAGCTTCGATGGAAGAAATATATAAGAATGAAGAAATAAATACTTTAATTCATACTATTGGTGCTGGTGTTGGTAATAGTTTTGATGCTAGTGAATCTAATTACGATAAAGTTATTATTATGACTGATGCTGATGTTGATGGGGCACATATTCAAATCCTTTTATTAACATTCTTTTATCGCTATATGCGAGGATTAATTGATGCTGGAAAGTTATATATAGCATTACCACCTTTATATAAACTAGATTATGGTAAAGAAAGATATTATGTATATTCTGATGATGAATTACAAGAAGTAAAGAGTAATCATACTGGTAAATATACTATTCAAAGATATAAAGGTTTAGGTGAAATGAATCCGGAACAACTTTGGGAAACAACTATGAATCCTGAAACTAGAACATTAATTAGAGTAAATATTAATGATGCTGCTTTAGCTGAAAAAAGAGTTAATGTTTTAATGGGTGATAAAGTAGAACCTCGTAAAGAATGGATTGATGAAAATGTTGAATTTACTTTAGAAGACGATTATAGAGGGTAGGTTTTTATGGAAAGTATAGTAAAAAAAATACAAGATTATGCACTTGAAGATATAATGGGGTTGCGTTTTGGAGCCTATGCTAAAGAGATTATCCAAGATCGTGCTATACCTGATGTTAGAGATGGTCTAAAGCCTGTTCAAAGAAGAATATTATATGATATGTATAAGAATAATATTACTCATGATCATCCTTATATTAAATGTGCATCGACTGTTGGTGATGTTTTAGGAAAATATCATCCTCATGGTGATTCTTCCGTATATGATGCAATGGTAAGAATGAGTCAATGGTGGAAACAAAATGAAATATTAATAGATATGCATGGTAATAATGGTTCGATGGATGGAGATAGTCCTGCTGCTTATCGTTATACTGAAGCTAGATTATCTAAAATAGCCTCAGAATTATTAAAAGATATTGATTCTAATACTGTTAAATGGGCTCCTAATTTTGATGATAGATTCTTAGAACCTACAGTATTACCAGCTAAATTTCCTAACCTTTTAGTAAATGGTTGTAATGGTATTTCAGCAGGTTATGCTACTAATATACCACCGCATAACTTGGGAGAAATAATAGATGCTACTATAAAAAGAATTGAATCACCTAATTGTCGTTTAGAAACTATTTTAGATATAGTAAAAGGCCCAGATTTTCCAACTGGTGGTATTGCTATGGGAAAATCTGGTATAGTAGATGCTTTTACAAGTGGTAAAGGAAGAATAATTGTTCAATCTAAATATGAATTTGTTAAAAATAAAGGTAAAGATCAAATAATAATTAGTGAAATACCTTTTGAAGTTAATAAATCTTTATTAGTAGCTAAAATAGATAGTATTAGAATAGATAAAAAAATAGATGGTATTCAAGAAGTAAGAGATGAAACTGATAAAGATGGTTTAAGAATAGTTATTGATTTAAAAGCAGGAGCTAATAAAGATTTAATAATAAATTATTTATTTAAAAATACTGATTTACAAATATCTTATAATTATAATATGGTTGCTATAGTTAATAGAAGACCAATGACTTTAGGAATTATTCCTATATTAGATGCTTATATAAATCATCAAAAAGAAGTAATTACTAATCGTAGTAAATTTGATTTAGAATCTTATAAAAAAAGATTAAATATAGTAGATGGTTTTTTAAAAATGATTTCAATATTAGACGAAGTAATTAAAACTATTAGAGCTTCTAAAAATAAGAGTGATGCTAAAATAAATTTAATAAATAAGTTTAATTTTAATCCCGAACAAGCAGAAGCTATAGTAGTATTACAATTATATAAATTAACTAATACTGATGTAATAGCACTCCAAGAAGAACAAGCTAATTTACAAAAATATATAAAAGCTTTAGAACTTATTTTATCTGATGAAACTAAATTAAAAGAAGTTATGAAACATGAATTAAGAAAAATAAAAAATGAATATGCTAAACCTAGAAAAACTAAAATAGTAGATGAAATATCAGAAATAAAAATAGATACAAGTGCTTTAATAAGTAAAGAAAATGTTATCGTAGTAATAACTAATGAAGGATATATTAAGAAAGTATCTTTAAAAAGTTATTCTTCAAGTAATGGAGAAGATACTACATTAAAACCTGGAGATTATGTAACTCATTTATATGAATTAAGTAGTCTAGATACTATTTTAATATTTACAAATAAAGGACAATATATATATGCTCCAGTACATAGTATATTTGAAGCTAAATGGAAAGATTTAGGAAAACATATTAATAACTTAGTAACTGGATTAAGTGAAGATGAAAAAATAGTTAATTGCTTTGTTTTAAATGATAAAGAAGAATTAATAACTTTCTTTACTAAAAATGGTTTAGTTAAACAATCTGTTTTAAAAGACTTTATAGTTACTAGATATTCTAAAGCTATGATGGCTATAAAACTAAAAGAAGATGATGAAGTAATAAATATTACTAAATCTAGTAGATTAGCTTTATTAATAAGTAATAATGGGAACTACTTAAATATCTTAAATAAAGATATACCAGTAGTAGGACCAAAAGCCTCTGGAGTAAAGGGAATAGTACTAAAAGATGATAAATTAATATATGGTAATACTTATAATAATCAAGATAAAGAATACTTAGTATTATTTACTAATAATAAAACTGCTAAAAGAATTAAATTAAATGAATTAGAAATACATACTAGAGCTAAAAAAGGATCTTCTTTAATAAAGAAAGTAAAATCTTTTGATTATAAAATAAATTATAGTTTATTAACAAATAGTAAAGATGAAATAAATATTATTTGTGATAATGAAATAACTACTTTAAAAGATAGTGATATACCTATTATGGATTTTAAATCTACAGGATCTAATATATCTAAATATTTAATAGATAATGTATTTATACCTACTAAATTAGAATCATATTTAAAAAAAGAAATACCTAAAGAAGTTAATAATGAACCAGTTCAATCTTCTTTAGATGATTTCTATGAAGAATTTAAGTTTTAAAAATACTTTAATATAATAGTAAAATAGGAGTTTATAATGAAAAAGTTTTTAATATTATTTATATGTTTATTTATTGTATCAGGTTGTGATAAACAAGAAGTAGTAAATTGTTCTTTAAGTAGTAAAAATGTAATTACTGGTTATGATTTAGAATCTAATTATAAGATTATTTATAAGGGGGATTATGCTTTAAGTGTTGAAACAGAAGAAATAATAACTAGTGAATCTAGTGATGTATTAGATTACTTTGAAGAAGAATTAAATAATAGTTATAATTCTTTAAATGAAGCTTATGGGGGATATGAAATTAATATAACTAGAGATAATAATAAATTAACTTCTAAAGTAACAATAGATTATTCTAAGATGAATGTAGAACAATATGTTACAGATGTACCTGCTTTAAAAGAATATACTGATAATAATAAATTATTAAAAGATGGTATAATATCTTTATATGAAAGTTTAGGTGCTACATGTGATAAATAAGCATTTCTTTAATGAAGTGCTTTT
>CALVXQ010000069.1 GCA_944371435.1 uncultured Bacilli bacterium | reverse complement strand
TCTCTTCAGGGGGAAATATTATTATCAGTTCGTAACAATTTATTAATTGATTAAAGTCTTACAAAACAAGGCTTTTTCTTCTATCAAAATTTATCAAAGTTTATTAAAATAACTTTATTTTTGTCATTTAGTATCTGATTTTGGTATCTAGAAAAATAATAATAAATCATATTAATATAATTTTTATTTATCACACATTAAAATTAAAACACTAATTTTCTTCAACTATTTCATAACCCAATTTTTCGTATGTTTTTTTTCTTTTCAGAAACATATTACGAGTTTTTGAAAAATTATCATCTATATAATCATAAATTAATATTTCTTTTTTATTACTATCTTGCCTATGTAATCTTCCAGCATATTGTGTTACTCTAGTTTGACCAGAAATAGGCATTGTTAAAAATAATACATCAAGCTTTGAATCATCAAACCCTTCACCAATATACGACCCAGTAGCTACTATAATTTTATTATCTTCGTTTTCATTTATTTGATTATTTAATTCCATATAGCTTTTAAGAACTTTTTTGCCGATTCCACCATAATATTTAAAAATATTATTTGTATATTTTGATAATTTGTCATAAATGTAGTTCATTAATTCTAATCTTTCTGTTAAAACTAATATATTTTTTTCATTATCATATTCCTTCTTAATATCTTTAATAATATTTTCACTACGTATAATATCTTTTGCTATCAAATCATTAATTTCATTTAATTCATAATTATCAATATTTTGATTTGTAAAATTTAAATGACTTTTCTTCGCAATTACTTTCATGGGGATATTCAATTTTTTATTAAATTTTAGACTATCTACTTTATACCTAATATCACCGCATTGCATTTTTATGATTGGAGTATGTCCATTTTCTCTTTCTGGTGTTGCAGATATTCCATAAACATATCTAGCATTTCCTGTATTAATTGCTTGCTCAAAAGTATATGCTGCAGTATGATGACATTCATCAATTATAATCATTCCATAGTTTTTTGCAATGTCTAAAACATTTCCATTATTCCATAATGATTTTATACTTACAACATCAATAACATTAGTAATATTCTTTTTCTTACTACTTATCTCACCAACTTCTTTTACATCTAAAAATTCTTTTATTCTATCTTTCCATTGATTAAGCAATTGAATTTTATTTACCAATATTAGTGTATTCACTTTTCTTTCTGCTATAAGTTTACATCCAATTACTGTTTTTCCGAATCCTGTCGGAGCACATAATATTCCATTATCATATTTTAACATATGGTCTATTGCTATTTGTTGTTCTTCTCTTAAACTACCATTGAATTTAACTTCTATTTTATTTCCAACAAATCTCTCATCTTTACTAATAATTTCAATGTTATTAACATTACATAGACTCTCTAAATAATTATATGTTCCTCTTGGCAATTTTAAATACTTTTCATCTTCTTTACTACAATCAATTACCATAGGAACATTGTAAACGGACATTCTTAATTTTTGTTTTTTATAAAATTCAGGATTAGCAAAGGTAGCAAGTCTTCTAAAACTATTTTTTACTACTCCATCAAGATTAGCTTTATCAATATATACCATATCCTTTAAAATTACTTTAATACTTTTAGGATAATCTATATTATTTTTACTCTTTACTTTTACTTCATTTTGCATATCAATTATTTCATGACTGATATCAATAGTTTCATTAGATAATTGTTTTATTTTTTCAAAAACTTCTATTTCAGTTAACTTACGAATAGAACTTAAATATTGCATTTGATTTTTTATTAAAATAAAATTTCTATCAATAAACAATGTATTTCCATATTTAGATGGTTCATTTTGAAATGGTAGTGCTATTAAATTACCATATCCACCTTTTGGTAATATATCTTGATTAGGAAACATTCTATCAAAAGAGGAAATTGAAATATTTGATATTTCCATAGTTTTAGATAATAACAAACTACCTAATTTTCTTGCTGTTATTGCTTTTATATTTGTATCAAAGAACATCCATATGTGTATTCCATTACCTGATCTACTACGTTCTATAGCAATAGGTACTTCATATTTATCGCAAACACTCGCAAAAGCTAATACATCACTTTTAATATCTTTTTTCGAATCTTTATCATCAAAATCTAATGACAGAAAAAAACAAGTATCATTTTCTAAAAGAGGATAAATACCTATTGGATAATTTCCATACATATGCTTATAGATAGTTTCTTTTGATATTGGTTTATTTTCCCTATATTGACAATTTTTACATTTTTTTCCCATTGTTTTATTACATATACCATTTTTCCATTCATTTGCACATGCAGGTATATAATATTTAATATTTGGATTATTTTTATCAATAGATAAATAAGGATATACATCATTTCTTCCTTTAAAATAATTCATAAATATTTTAACTGAATCTTCACGACTTGAAATATCTTCTGATGAATTTGTTGTTATTTCGTTAAATTGTTTCTTCAATTTATCTATTTCTAATTGTAATTTTTTTATTTCTAGTTCTTTAACTTTTATTAATTTTAATATTTCACTATTATTCATAGTATTATACCTCGACTAATTCCAACGAAGATATGAAGTTTAAAATTGAATTAACAGTATCATCTATAGACAATTCAAGCCAATTGTTTTTTGCCATATTAACCATGGATTTAAATCTCTTATTTGATAATGTATATTTTAAATTATTTTGTAACTCTGTTATATTACTTTCTTCAATTAATTCGTTTCTAAAAATTAATTTATCTAAGTAATTTAAAAAACGTCGCTTATCAAAATCACTTTTATTTATCAAATAATAGATATCAAAGATGTCTTTGTATCTAGTTGATGTAATACCAAATTTTAATAATGACTTTATTTTTTCTACACATATTTGTTCTTTTGAATTAGCAAGTAAAGTAACACTATTAGAATCTATACCTAAATCAAAACATAATTCATCTTGATCTATATCAATATCTTTATGCACACCAACATCTAATTTAGTAGAAAATACATTACCAAAATTATCAGATATATCTATAAAAACTCTTTTACCATCATAATCTTGATGATGAAGTCTTTTTATTGGTGAAGTAATTTTTATTTTAATATCTTTATCATTTAATTTTTCTATAAATGTTTCTATTGCTGAATCATCTAAAGAATATCTTATAAAATCTATATCTAAATCTTGTGTTGCTCTTCTTATGTCTTTAGAAATAGCCATCATTACAACTCCACCCTTAATTGTTACATTTTTATTTAAGCTAGAATTGCTTATTTGAGCTAAAATAATATCTTGGCAAGTTTTCGAAATAGCATTTAAATTTGAATATCCATTTGCTAAATAATTATTAAATATTGTATTTATATTCATTAAAACACCTCTTTCATAATAACATCATACAAGTGATTTTCTATTGCAAAATTACTTATATATTCAGCTATTTTTTTTGTATTAAGTGTTTCTTTAATTTCTCTATAATTTGCAATTATCTCTTTATAATAATCAAAACCTATTGATTTTCTATTTCTTATTAGTTCTATTAGCATTCTTTCTTTGTCATACACTTTAACTTCAACACCATTTATATTTAAAGTTGATTTACCAATATCAAAAAATTTATCTTGATAATATACAACTTTAATCCTACTATCACTAATTTTAGTGCTATCTCTTTTTAATGCAAGATGTTCTTTTTCAGGAATGACATCTGTTAAATTATGGTAATAAAATGCACTATCCATAGTAAATATTGCATTAGGATATTTTTTTGATATTATTTCTAAATAATTTACATCTTTTTTATCACTATAAATTCCCTTTTCAATTTTAAATATTTTTCCTTCTTGAATTAATTTTTTTATTTCATAATCACTTTTATATTTTTCAATAAGTTCTTTATGTAGTAATATCATTTTACTCACCTCTTGATACAATTTTAAAGTATTTTGCCACAAAAGTCAATCTATTGTGGCATTTTAGTAAAAAACGAAATTCAGATACCAAAATTAATAAACTTTATTAAACTTATACAAATATATTTAAATATATATATTCCTAATTTAAATTTCTTAAATTCAAACAAACAAAATGGACCTCTTTCGAGGTCCTTCAGGGGGAAAAATTATACCCTATTTTTTTGTCATATTTTTCATTATTATTGATTTATCACTTGCTATATTTCTCATAAATAGCCATATTTTACCTATCTTGCTCTATGTAGTTGTTCCCCACTTGTTCCCAAGAAAAAGGATGAGCTATAAAAACCCATCCAATAATTATTCCATTTCTTTAATCTTATCTTCGATGTATTTGATTTCATCATCAGTTAAATTATATTTTTTATATAATTGAAGATCAATTTCGTGTATATCTTTACTCCAATCTATATCAGAACTATTTGTAAAATCTTGAATTGGAACAAATCGATATACATTTCTATATATGTTTTGTGATACTTTTAAAATTCCTACCATAAATCTTAAAAATTTAGTACTCATGTATTTCTTAACATTATTAGCCTCTTTTTCGCTATCAAAACAACCAATTGGTATTAAAGAGTCTGTACAAATACTATTAGGTTCAGCAACAAATGATTTGCCTATTATGCTAACAGCTTTACCATCTTGTAATGTTCCTGCACCTCCATTACCCTTAGAAGTAAATACTTTCCACTTAGTAATAGAATCTTTTTTCTTAGGTATATCATCATATTTAATATATCTATTTTTTTCATATGCACATTGAACTCTAATTGCATTATTAAATAT
>CALVXQ010000068.1 GCA_944371435.1 uncultured Bacilli bacterium | reverse complement strand
TTCTTTTTATGAGTAATTATAATAAACTGAGATTTATCTTTCTTTGTTTCTAAATACTTACCAAATATATCAACATTAGCTTCATCTAAAGCCGCTTCTACTTCATCTAAAATAACAAAGGGTACTGTTTTAACATTTAAGATACTAAATAATAATGATATAGCCGTTAAAGCTCTTTCACCACCAGAAAAAGCAATAGTGCTATTTAACTTTTTACCTGGTGGTTGGGCTAATATTTCAATACCTGTTTCTAATAAATTATTAGGATCTGTTAATTCTAAGTGAGCATTACCTCCTCTAAATAAAGTAGTAAATACTTTTTTAAATTCTTCATTAATCTTATTAAAAGTGCTAATAAATTTAGATTCCATAATACTATCCATTTCACTAATAGCTTTATTTAAAGAATTCATTGAAGAAGTAATATCTTCTTTTTGATTACTTAAAAATTCATATCTTGTATTTAATCTTTCATATTCACTAATAGAACCAATATTTACTTCTCCTAATTCTTTAATTAAAGATTTTAATTTACTAACTTGTAAGCGACTAGTATCTACATCAATATTTATATCTACATTACCAATAGCACCTTCATAAGTCATATTATAATCTTCATTTAAAGTTAATAAATAACTATCTAATTTAACATCTAATTTACCTAAAGTAACTTCAATACTATTTAATTCACTTTGATACTTATTATAATTAGAATTAATTTTTTTATTTTCTAATTCTAATGTTGATATTTCTAATTTATAATCATTTAAATCATTCTTTAACTTATTTAATTCATTATTTAATATATCTTTATTAGTATTTAATTTATAATACATATTAATAACATTTTCTAATTCTTTATCTAAAGAATTATTAAGTTTACTATCAATCGAACTCAATTCATCTTGAATACTTTTATAATTATTTAATAATTCATTTAAATTAATATTCTTACGATTTATTATTTCTTGATACTCAATAACTTCTTTTTGATATTCATTACTTTTAGAAGTTAAATTAGCTTCTTTACTATTTAATTCACTTAATTTATTTTCAATACTTTTTATTTCTTCTTCTAAATTTACTTTTAACTTTTCTAAATTATTTAGTTTATACTTATCATCAAGATTACTATCTTTATTCTTATTTATACCACCAGTTAAAGCTCCACCAGTTAAAGAAATATCTCCTTCTAAAGTTACTATACGATACTTATAATTAATCTTTTTAGCAACAATATTTAAAGTATCAATATTATCTACTACGATTATATTACCTAATTGATTTTTAATAATATTACTATATATACTATCATAACTTACTAAATTACTAGCAATATCAATATAACCTTTTATACTCTTAATACTATTTAAAATATTATCTTCAATAAATCTTTCTTTAATAATATTTAAAGGAAAGAAAGTAGCTCTTCCTAATCTATTATCTTTTAAATATTTAATAGCATTTTTAGCACTAATTTCATTATCAACAACAATAACATTTTTATTAGTACCTAATACAGTATCAATAGCAGTAATATATTCTTCTTTAACATCTATTATTTTACCAATAGTACTATGAATACCTTTTAAACGAGGATTATTTAAAATTGATTTTACTCCTAGAGGTAAGAAAGTATTATTCATAATATTATCATTTATAATATCTATTTTATTTTTAGTATCTAATAAACTTTTATTCTTAATATTATATTCATTATTATAAGTAAATCTTTCTTTTCTAATACTTAATAATTCATTTTCTATTTCTTCATATTTATTTTTACAATTATTTAAATAATCTTTATTATCTTTAATACTTTGTTCTAATACTTTAATATCTTTATCTAATTTTAAAGAATCTTCTTTTAAAGATATAATATTATTATTTAAAGTATTATCATCTACTTCATATTTTTTTCTTTCACTTATTAATTGTTTTTTAGCATTAGTATCTGATAATTCTTTTTCTAATTTAATTAATTCTTCATTCTTATTACTTATTTCTTCTTCTATCTTTAAACATTTTAATTTTAAATTTTCTAACTTAGCTATATCTTTATTATTATTAAAAGATATTTCTTCTAAAGATTTTCTTAACTCATCAGCATGCGCTTTTAACTTAGTATAATTATCATTTAAATCTTTTATTTCACATACTATTAAAGATACTTCAATATTTTCTAAATCTTTTTTATAATCTAAATACTTTTTAGCTTTAATACTTTGTTCTTTTAAAGGTTCTAAAGTAGTATTTAATTCATTAATTAATAAATCTACTCTTTCTAAATTTTCATTAGCTTTTTCTAATTTACGTAGTGATTCTTCTTTATGTTTTTTATACTTTAAAACTCCTGATGCTTCTTCAAAAATAATTCTTCTTGATTCTGGTTTAGAATTAACTATTTCATCTACAGAACCTTGAGAAATTATATTATAAGATTCTTTAGAAGCTCCACTATCGATAAATAACTCAGTAATATCTTTTAAACGAACCTTTACATTATTTAAATAATATTCGTTTTCACCAGTACGATAAACAACTCTTTTTACTTCAATTTCATTAAATTCACTATTTAAATAATGATCAGTATTATCAAATATTAAAGATACACTTGCCCTATTCATGGCATTACGTGATTTAGAACCAGAAAAGATAATATCACTCATAGAACCGGTTCCACGTAATGTTTTAACAGATTGCTCTCCTAATACCCATCTTACGGCATCTACGATATTACTTTTACCACTACCATTTGGTCCAACAATACAAGTTATACCCTTATCTAAATTAAGTTCAATTTTAGAAGCAAATGATTTAAAACCATTTGCTTTAATACCTTTTAAATACATAATTTATACTCAACTCCAATTTATTTTGCTTGTTTATTAAAAGCATCTTTGGCAGCTTCTTGTTCTGCTTCTTTCTTTGATTTACCAGTACCACGACCAAATATTACATCATCAATACGTACTTCTACGGTAAAAAGGCGATCATGGGCTGGACCAGTTTCGGATACAACTACATATTCTAAAGTTTTCTTATTCATTTGGGTTAATTCTTGTAAAGCACTCTTATAATCACTTAAATAAACTTCATTTTTTTTAATATGAGGAATAACTACTTGATAAATATATTTTTTAGCAACTTCAAAACCTTTATCTAAATAGATACAACCTAATATAGCTTCAAATATATCAGCAATAATCGTTTCATTTATATCATTTAATTGACCATGGCCTACTCTAATATAAGATATATAACCTATTTCTTTAGCATATCTATATAAAGCTTCTTCACATACATAAGATGCTCTTTTCTTAGTCATACCACCTTCTTTTAAATGATCATTTAAATATAAGTATTCACTAATAATAAGTTGTAAGACAGCATCACCTAAAAATTCTAAACGTTCATAAGAATTACAATTATGTTCATTAGCATAACTAGTATGTGTTAAAGCTTCTAATAATAAATCTTTATTAGTAATATTTATATTATATTTATCTAAAAAATTCATAAGACATCTCTTTCCTATTAATTACTAACTAAATTATATCAAAAAATCCCTTATTTATAAACTAAAATAAGGGAATTCATTATACTTTAATGTTCAAATACTTTTACTTACTAAAATATAATTCTTATTTTAACCTATTTTATAGATTGGAACTAGATTTCGATAAATAACTCTATAGAATATTCTAAACTCTTACTATCTCGTAGTTAGATATGTTTAAAACTTTTTATACTATAATTTAATTTATCGTTCCTAGGACAAAACAACACGCCACGAATTGTTGGGATTCGCATTACCATTGTTGTTGTTGAAGTTGAAGACCCCCGCATTGCTACTATCGTTGAAGTTGCCACCGCGTTTGAACCACGGATTAGACGAATTGACAAAGTTCGCGTCTTTATATAACCTAATCCCAGCTTATATATCTTATAAGCAATTATAATTATATCGTAAATTTTTTATATACACATAATAACTGGTAGTTTTTCTACCAGTTATTATCATTATACTTTAATGTTCAAATACTTCTACTTACTAAAATATAATTCTTATTTTAACCTATTTTATAGATTGGAACTAGATTTCGATAAATACCTCTATAGAATATTCTAAACTCTTACTATCTTGTAGTTAGATATGTTTAAAACTTTTTATACTATAATTTAATTTACCGTTCCTAGGCCAAAACAACACGCCACGAAATGTTGGGATTCGCATTACCATTGTTGTTGTTGAAGTTGAAGACCCCCGCATTGCTACTATCGTTGTAGTTGCCACCGCGTTTGAACCACGGATTAGACGAATTGACAAAGTTCGCGTCTTTATATAACCTAATCCCAGCTTACAAACTATAAGCAATTAAATTATAACATTCTATTTATTTAAAGCAAATATTATTTTATTTATATCATTTAAATTTAATAATACTTTCGTATTTATCATATTAATATCATAATTATTATTAAATAATTCTTTTACTTTATTTATTTCATCTTCAATAATTATTTTAATATTTTTACTAATAGTAATATCTTCAAATTTATCTGCAATATAAATAACTTTATTAATACCATCAATTTTTAATCTATTTTTTAAAATATTAATAATAAAATTATTACTATTAGCATGGATTAAATGTCCTTTAAAATTTAATAATTCAAAATTATCTTTTTTCATTTTCCTTTTAATATTTTTAATAAATCTTTTTCTTAAAATTATCTTATTTTCTTTAATAATATAACCACAAAAATTAACTCCAAACTTTGATGGATAATAAAAAGTTTTATCATTCATTTCTAATTTTAAATAA
>CALVXQ010000067.1 GCA_944371435.1 uncultured Bacilli bacterium | reverse complement strand
TGAATTAATTTATTTAATACCTTTATTAAACTTAGTAAAAGATTTTGATACGTTATCTTTTATTAATATAATGGCTACTTATGAAAGAATAAGATATAAAATATATCAAACAAATACATATGAACCTGATGTTGATTTTAAAGAATTAATGTTAAAAAAGATGAGTGATTTAATTACTTTAGGTAATGCTTATATAAATTTAGATAATCTTAATATTGAAGCTTTAAGTCCTAGAGTAGCTCAAATATTAGATGAATCTAAAAGTAATGAATATTTAGATGTTTATTTAGATATGTTAGAAAGAAAAACTGGTTATATTCCTCCAGTATCAATAGCAGCTGATGGTTTTTACTTAGAAAGTGGTAACTACAGTGATGTAGATCGTTTATTAATTGGTAAAATACCTAATAAAGTTAGTTGTATAGATTTATTTGACTTAGCTGGACAATCTACTTATTTAGGTGTTTTATTAGAAAATTATGGTGATATTATCTTAATACGTGATCAACAACATAATATGTTATCAAGAATAATCGTAATAAGAAATGGTAATATTATTAATATGGTTACAGGTTTTAGCGAAGTCTATAACTTAGATTTATATGTTGATATTGCAAATGTCATGATGAAACAAGCAATTATTAATAATGATAACTTAGATTATATCTTTGTTTCTGCTGGTTCTGTATCTAGAGCAGATCGTCGTATGGTTTTTAGGGATTCTCGCTTTAGTAGAGAATTCCCACATGCTGATTTTGCTGATGCTGCTGTCTTAGTAGCTTCTAAAAATCATATGTTAGGGAAAAAAGATGAAGAAATAGAATTAAAACTTAATATCGAACCTAAAGCTTTATATCAAAAAGCTCGTAAACCAGTTACTTATACACCTAGTGAAGAACACTTAACTAGATTAAAAGCATTAAAAATAATTTTAGAAAAAGATGAATTTGTTAAAGAAGAACTAAAAAAAGAATTTGAACCATTCTATTTAAAAGAATATGAATGGGTAGTTGCTGGTGAAGATTGGTATTTAGCTTTAAAAAAAGATAATACTTTAGAAGAAATAGTACTACCTCTTAATGATTCTCGTGCTTATATTGAAATAGAAGATATTAAAAGTAGTTTATCTCTACCTAGAAAAATTTGACAAGCTTTACTCTTGTCTTTTTTCTTTTATTTATATATTAAATTTTATGTGTTAAAATTTTATTATAGGAGTTGGTTTAAATGGATGATACACTAACTATAATAAAAAATAATCCTAGTAGTATTATAAATATAAAAGATTTAAATGATGAAATAGTATTACTCGCTTTAAAAAATGGTTATATACCTAAAAAAGAAGACTTTATTATTAATCCTAAATTAAAAGATTATAAAATATTACTTGATAAAGTCCTATTAACTGATTCATCCGTAATATTATTTTATAGTAGAAATAAATTAACTGATGAAATAGTTACATATGCTTTTAATCACGGTTATATTCCTAAAAAAGAAGATTTACTAGAAAATAAAGAATTAACGCATTCTTCCAAATTTATGAAAGAAGTAATTAAATATGATCCTAGATTAATAGTATTAGTAGCAGGTGATTGCCTACTCTTACCTAGTTTTATTAAAGAAGTTTTTACTAAATATAAAATAAGTGAAGAAGATTTAATAACTTATCCTGAATTAAGAAAAAATACTAATATTATGAATTTATTACCAGAATATAAAATATATTATGCTTATTTAAATAGTGAAGAAAAAAGAAATATTATTATAAATTATTTAAAAAATGGTTTAGATGTAACTAATTTACCTTTTCTAGATAGTAATATAAATGGTTTATGTAATAAAGATAAGTTAAAAGAACTTATTAAGTATTTTAAATTAAATATTAGTGAAGATATTAATACTCAAAAAAAATATTATAATATATTAGATAAAATAATTGATGGTATTAGTAATATTAGATATCTTAAATCTAAAAATACTACCCAATATCCTGATATCATAACTTTAAATAATAAAATAAGTTTAGTATTTAATAGAGTATTAAATACTAGAGATTATACTTATATCGATAATTTAGCTAAAGAATTATATTTATTTACTAATAAAACTATATCTTTACAAGATATAACTAATAATTTATATAACTTCTTTGATTCTTATATGGATGATAATATTTTACATATTGAATTAACTAGTAATTTTTGTAATAAAATATTAAATTATCAACGTAATACTTTTTTAAGTATTACTAAACAAAATATTTTAAATAGTATTATTTCTAAATTAAAATTATCTAAAAGAAAGATACTTTCTTTAACTAATGGTCTTAAAATAAATAAAGTAGCTAATTTATTAAAAAATGATAATCTTAAAGAATTAAATATTAATGAAGAAGAAATGCAAAGTATTATTAATAATACTAAAAATATTATTATAAATAATAAAGATATTAAAAAACTAGGTATTACTATAAATTCGATAGATTTAGATAAGTTAATAAATGAATATTTATTCTTAGGTAATACGGATAAAAGTTTAATTAATAATTTATTAAATATTAATAATAAAGAAGTTATTAATTATATATATAATAAGATATTACAAATTAGATATAAGTTAAGTAAGAATATAAAATCAGAAGATAATGAATTAATAAACTATGATTATTCTAAGTTACCTAAATTAAATTATAGTACTTATTTAATATTAGATAAAGAAAGATATTTAAATAACATAGCGGATATCTTATTAAATTTAGATGATAATTTAATTAATAAAATATTAGATAATAAAGAATTAATAAAAGAAGTAATGTTTTTATTACCTCTTGTTAATATAATAAAAGAATTTGATACTAAAACTTATATTAATATAATAAGTAATTATAAAAGAATTAAAGATCGATTAAGTAATGTCTATAATTATGATAATATCGATATAACTAATTTAATATATAAAAAATTTGATGAAGTAATAAATTTAGGTAATGCTTATAATTCAGTTGATAATATTACAGTTGCGGCTTTAGGAAGTGATGTAATAGATATCTTAGGAGAAGAACATAGTAATGAATATGCTGATATTTATTTAAAGATGCTTCCTAGAAAGATGGGTGCTATCCCAGGAATATCACTACAATATAAAGATTATTACTTAGAATCTGGATTGTATACAGATGCTAATAGATTAGTAATTGGTAAAAAACCAAATGATTTTAGTTGTATAGATTTATTTAATAAAGCTGGTGTTAATACTTATAAAGAAGCATTACTTGATAATACTGGGGATGTTATATTAATAAGAGATAAAGATAAAAAAGTAGTATCAAGAATATTAGTATTTAGAAGAGGTAATGTTATTAATATGGCTACGGGATATAATTCTAGTTATCCAATTGAAATGTATGAACAAATAGCAGATCAAATGATGAGTCGTGCTCTTAGTAGTAATGATAATATTGATTATATCTTTGTTGATAGTATGGCTACTTTTAGAGTACCAGATACATATAAGACTTTAACCGATGCTAGTTTTATTAATAATTTTCCTCATGGAGGATTTACTGAAAAAGTAGTTTTATTAACTTCTAAAAATATGATTAATGGTTTTAAAGATAAAGAAATAAATATTAATTATGATACTCCAATAAAACCTAAATACTTTAAATTAAGAAAAAATATTAATTATAATCCTAGTGAAAGTGAAATAACTAAATTAAGAGCACTTAGAATATTAATGGAAGAAGATTTAGAGAAAAAAGAAATTTTGAAAAGAAATTTTGAACCATTTTATATACAAGAATATAGTATGGTTGTTTATGGAGAAGATTGGTATCTTGCTATAAAAAATGATAATACTTTAGAAGAAGTAGTATTACCTACGGCTGATACTAGATCTAATTTAGAAATAGATTATATTAAGAGTACTCTAATAAATAAAGGGAAAGGACTATAAATGAAACTAATAGGTATTATAGATAGTTATAATGGTAAATATGGTTTAATTAAAGTAAATAATGAATTAATAGAATTTGAATCTAAAGATATATCATTTAATCAAGAAATAAATAAAAATGATAAAGTAGAATTTAGATTAGAAATAAAATTTCCAGATATTAAAATAGCTAGAAATATTAATAAAATAAGTTAATAATTTTATATATTTTGACAATACATAAATATTATGTTAGGATAACTTCTCAAAAGAGGGAGTTATAAAATGTTAGAATTATTAAATAAGTATTATGATTATATAAAGAAACTAAATAGTTTAAATATTGATGAAGATGAAAAACTATTTAGTTTCTATAAAATGATTATAAATCAATATGATTTATCAACTAATCCAGCATTAAAAAATGATATTGATACATTCTTTTCTTTATATGATTTTAAAAGTGATAATGGTATTATACCAAGTGAATTTTCTAAATATAGTAAAAAAGATAGAGAAAAAGAGTTTGCTAAACGTAATTGTTCTTTTACATATTTTAAACCAACTAATTATATGAGAAGAAATGAATACTTTTTATATTCAGTTCCAGGATTTAATGGAGTATATTGTAAAGCTTACTTATCAATTAAACCAGAAAAATATGTAGAAGTAATGAAAAAAATTCAAGATTTTATCGATTATCTATACACAGTATTATATATTACTCCAATGGGCGAATGTAAATTTAGAAATGTACCCGCTAATGATAGTATTGTAATGCGTTTTGTTTATAAAATTCACTATAATGCATTTTTAAATTTTTTAGATCAAAATCCCGATATAATGGCATCATATGATATTAGAAATCCTTTTTTACCAATAGATAGTCATGGATTATCTATTATTTATGATAGAGGTGGTTCTTATAATAATTTTGTTACAGTTATATTATGGGAATACTTAAATAAATGTAATGGTAAAATATCATTAAATGAATTAGTAGATTTTATTAATATGTATGATACTTCTAAAAATAGTATGTTATGTAAAGAAAATCAAGTTACAATAAACTTTTACAAAGAAATATTAACAGGAATGATTTTATCAA
>CALVXQ010000066.1 GCA_944371435.1 uncultured Bacilli bacterium | reverse complement strand
GAATATGATATAGCTACTTGTCTAGATAGTCTATGTGAACCAGTTAGTATTTTTGAACCTATATATAATGATGGAGGGGACACTATATACTTATTTGATCAATTAGCTGATAGAAAAGACTTAAAGTCTGATAAAGATGGATTAATATCTTTAAAAAGAGGTTTAGAAAGTATTAAAGAAAGAGAAAGACTTGTCTTAGAACAAAGATATTTAATAGGTAAAACCCAAACAGAAATTGCCAATATATTAAATATTAGTCAAGCTCAAGTATCTAGAATTGAAAAAAGTGCAATAAGAACATTAAGAAAAATAATTAAATGATATAAAAATCTTTTATGTATGCCGGATTTGCCACCGGATATATGAATCGCTTAACTTATCTATACCAAAATGGGTATTATTGGTCCATGTCGCCGTACTATTTCAACTCTGGCGGCTCTTCTGCTAGCGAGTTCAGTCAGTACGCGACTGGTCGCGCTTCCTACAACTGGGTGACCTACGGCTATGGCTTGCGTCCGGTAATCAATCTGCAAGCTGATGTTGCGATAATGTAGCTAAATAATTAGTAATTGCTCTACTAATATTACGAGTAGTTGGATTATAATAATCACTATTATTATCCGTTTCATAACTAATATTTGGACTAACAACCACTAAAGAATATTGAGGATTTTCTCTTGGAAAATAACCGGCAAATGTTTGATTAATAGTTGCTATTTTTCCATCATAATAATTCTGAGCAGTACCTGTTTTACCTACTCCATTATTATCATAACTAATATAACCTCTAGCAGTACCATAATTAACAACTTGATAAAATCCTTCTTGAATTCTTTCTAAATAAGTTTGATCTAAATTAATATTATCTACTTCTTTAGTATTATCTTTTTTAAAGCTTAAATTATATCTTATACCCTTATTACTAATAGTATTTATATAACTTAGTAATTGTATAGGTGTATAAGTATCATACTGGCCAATAGCAAAATTAAGTAATAAATCAGGAGATATTTTATCACCAGTAATACCCGTTACTTCTCCAGGATAATCAATATAAGTACTACTACCTAAGCCAAAATGTTTAAATACATCTCGATAACGATTAAAATCATCTATACTTACTTCTAATTGCATATTTCTTTTATAAGTATTACCAGTAGTTTTAATAGCAGTAATAAATTGATAATAGTTACTAGAAGTTTTTAATGCTGTTATATCATCTATATAACCTAGTTTTTTATAAGAACATTTTTCCGGTACATTATATAATTTTACACAAGAATCATTTATTTTCTTACCTATTTCAATGGCATTATTTAAATAACCAACTGTATGACTTGCTCCTTTAATAACGGAACCTACAGTAAAAGAAGAAGTTATTATATCTCTAGTTACATCTTTATAAATAATATTATTATTGTCTTTTAAACGTTGAAACCCACTTATAGCTAATATTCCTCCAGTATTAGGATTACTTATAATCGCATAAGAACCTTTATAATAATTAGTATATTTATAATTTTTAGTTTTTTCGATATTTTCCTTTAAAATTTCATCTAATCTTAACTGAATATTAATGTCTATATTAAGTATTAAATCTTGGCCTTGTTTTTCTTCTTCTAATAATTTAATACTATTATCTTCTTTTACTATATATTTAGCAGGAGTACCATGTAATAATTCTTCATAATAAAGTTCTAAACCACTTATCCCTACTATTTCATCAATATTATAACCCCTACTTAAATAATAATCTTTATCTTCATATTGAATCATAGCGGTTTGACCAATTATTTGGTTTAAAGTATTATAATTATTTACTCTTTCATATTTATAACTACAACTAACCCCTTTTATATCCTCTTCCATAATTAAAGCACATAAATCATTACTAGCATTATCTAATAATATTTTAGTATCATAATAATATCCTTTATTTAATAAATAATATGTATTAATAGCTATTCTATCTTCTAAACTATAATTATTTATTTCATCTTTAATTCTCTCTAATTTTATTTTTTTAATTTCTTCATTACTTATTTTACGATATTCTAAATCTTTAATTTCTTGTTCAGTTAATAAATAATTAGTATCATTTGTTAATAAATAAAACTCTTTTAATAAATCTTCTTCTGCTTCTTTAGTTAAATTAAGTACTCTTGTTAATTTATATGCTAAATCTATTTCCTCTTCTTTACTTATATTATCTATTTTACGATAGATAATAATAGGTACCTTTTTATTATCAACAATAACATTTCCATTAGTATCTAATATCCTACCTCTAGGAGCTGTAAAATTACTAATAACTTTTTGAGTTGTTTTACTATATAAAGTTAAATAATAATCATGATTAACTACTCTTATATTTATAAAACGAATTACTAATAAACAGAATATCATACTTATTAATATATAAAATAAATTCTTTTTATTCATGATAAAACACCTATTATTAGTATTAATAAATATCTATATTTCATACAATTTATTAGGTGATAAATGTATGAATAATCTAATATCTTTATATATAAATAAACTATCTTTAAACGATGTTTTTAATTTTGCAAGTAAAAATAATATTACTTTAAATAATGAAGAAGCAATATTTATATTAGACTTTATTAAAAAAAATTGGCAAGAAGTATTAGCTAATCCCGATTCTTTAAAAATTGATCAATATAAATCAAGATTCAGTGAAGAAAACTTTAATAAAATTAAAAAGTTAATTATCTTTTATCGTAATAAATATGCTAAATATTTAATTTAATGCTACCTAATAAATTGTACTATTTTAAAAATAATAAAAGATATATTTTAGTAATATATCTTTTATTTACTTTCAAGAAACATTTAAAAACAATTACGCCATATTTGTATTTATAATTAATAATTTTCTAATTTTAAAGTTTTTTTTTTTTTTTTACTACCAAGTTCATATCCGTAATCATATAATTTTTGTAATTCATCATTTGGACATTCAATATTATCTTCTAATATTAAAGTTAAAGGTGAATACCCATCAGGGTAATCTAAAATTTTAATGCCTCTTATTTGATCAAACAAGCGCATATAAGTAATAATGTTTTTGTTTGTTAATCGAGTTTGATAGCGCTCAGCTTCATCATCACTCATACATCTATCTATTATTGTCTTATAATATCTAAGTGGTAGCATTTCGACTATTTCAATATTTTTAATACCAGCACCATTTAATATCCCGAATGTTATTAAGATAGATATATAGTGTGACGGATTAAAAAAGCGAAAATATTTATCTCTTGGAATTATACTTTTAATTTCAGTATTAACTTTGTTTAATTCAGCAAAATTTAACATTCTCTGACTAGATTGAGTAGCAAGGATGTGAGCGGTTTTAAAACCATCCTCATTCTTTATTCCTATACGTACAACTGGTAATTCAATTCTTCTATTTGGCAACATAAATGAAAAATAATAAGGTGTTTCATATTCAGGTTCACTTTTACGATACATTACATATAAATCATCATTAAAAGCAAAACCTATTTTTTGTGGACTACTTAATGGGCAAAATGTATGTTCTTTAAGAAACAATGTATATTTTCTAAAAAATTTTATTATGTGTGCAGCATCAGCATTAGTAACATTAAAAATTGTACTTTCAATTAATGCTTTTATTTTATCTTCTTCACTGGCATATATTTCATTTCTTGCTAAAATATTATAGTATGATGAACTAGTTCTAATAGTATCTATATAATCTTTTAAAACATCATCAAACTCATCAATATTACTCACATAAATTGGTGGTAATGAATCCTCATTTTTTCTTGCTATATGGCCAAATATCAACGAATTATTTAAATGACTTATAAATATATCATAATTATTTACTGCCTCTGTATTCCCGTAATCTATTCTTCCAGAGTAGGAAGGACTATAAATTCTTCGCATTACAACAGTAAATATTGTTAAATAATAATGGCTATTAAAAATATCAATAAATTTCTTTTCATATTCTTTTATATTTTCTACTACATCTTTATTAAAAGAGAAACCATTATTTAAAATATTTTCAAAATATTTTCTAATTTCTGGATAGTACTGACTATAATCAAACTTTGATTTATATCCTAAAATATTAGTTAAATAATCTTCTAAAGTTTGTTCTAACTCTCCATAATCTTTAATATTTAATTTTATACTTTTTTTAGAATCAGCTAAAGATAAATTACTAGCAACATCTAAAAATATTTTAGATAGTTTAAATTCCTCTTGTTTTTCCATAATTTTTTCACCTGATACGTATACTAACATAATAGTAAATGTAATACAATAAATTTTTAAAAAAAATAAATGTCATTTATTGACATTTATCAATTAATATTCACAAGAACCGGGTGTTCTAGGATAACTTATTACATCACGAATGTTATCTATACCTGTTAAATACATGATAAGTCTTTCAAAACCCATACCAAATCCAGAATGAATTGTAGTACCATATTTTCTTAAATTTAGATACCATTCTATTTCTTTATAATCAATATTAAATTCTTTCATTCTAGCAAGTAATTTATCATAATCTTCTTCTCTTTGCGAACCACCCATTAATTCTCCAGCACCAGGTACTTCTAAATCTACAGCTGCTACTGTCTTATTATCTGGATTTAATTTCATGTAATATGCTTTAATATCTTTTGGCCAATTTTTAATAAATACTGGTCCATTAAAATATTCCGTAATATATCTTTCATGTTCTTTAGCAATATCTTCGTTATAATCAGGTTCAAATTCCCATTTATTAGGAGCTTTTTTTAATATATCAACAACATCTTTATGATCAATACGAACAAATTTACTAGAAAGAAGTTTTTCTAATTTTTCTTTTAACCCTTTTTCAACAAATTTATCAAAAAATTCTATTTCATCAGGACAATTTGTTAAAACATATTTAACTATATATTTTAAAAATTCTTCTTCAATATCCATTAATCTATCTAAATCACAAAAACAAATTTCTGGTTCAATCATCCAAAACTCATTAGCATGTACTTTAGTATTAGAGTTTTCCGTTCTAAAAGTTGGGCCAAAAGTATATATTTTT
>CALVXQ010000065.1 GCA_944371435.1 uncultured Bacilli bacterium | reverse complement strand
CTAAAAAGAAAAACACTAACGATAATAAAGAAGGAACTTCTCAAGAAGATAAGTCTGAAGATAAAAATGTTTTAATAGGAGGAATAGGTAAAAAATCCATAAGTATTAAAGCAGTTATTCATATTATAAAAATGTTTGGTAGTATTGGTTTAATATTTTTTGGACTTATTATAGTCTTACTTATTATTATTCTTATTATAATGGTAAGTGGTTCTAATAATATTTATGATTATAATGAAAGTGGTGAAGTAGATTGTGTAAATGCTACTACCTGTGATACCGTTATAATACCTAATGGCCCATCTTCAGGAACTTATTCGATTGATGAATATCTTGCTGGGGCAATTAATTATTATTTTGGTGATTATGCTGATCCAATTGATCAAAGGGCTTTAGGTATAGTAATCAATACTGATTTATTATCTTATTCCCAAATAAACTCGGAAGCAAGTACTTGTACTTTACAAGATGATAATAAATATAATTTATTAAATATTCCCCAAGAAAGTAGTGAATCTACTAATTATACTAATATTCTTAGTGCTGCTACTTTAAGTAAAGGGGAGATTATTATTGGCTATGCTCCTAAAATAGAGCTTGATTTAAGTGCTTTAAATAGAGGAACTGATTATAAACAGACTATTAAAAATTTATTTAAAGTTGAAAAATTAGAGTTAGAACCCTTTGGTATTTTTCCAATATGTAGTATTCATACTACACCGGAATTATCTTATGTTGATGTTAATGGTTGTGATATGGTTACAGTAACCTCAGGAGACTATATGGGGACTTATACTTTAGATGACTATGTTGCTGGGGTAATTAGTCATGAAGTTGGTGGTTTTCAAGATACAGAAACATTTAAAGCTTTTGCTGTTGCGGCACGTACTTATCTATTTACTAGAAGTAGTAATGATAACGGTGTTTGTTATATAGGTAGTGGGAGTAATTTACAAGCTTTTAGACCTACTACCGATCAACAAATAATTGATGCCGTCTCTCAGACTACTGGACAGGTAATGACTGATGGTGCTGGTAATTTGGTTTCTACTGAATATGACGCGTTTTGTTATGAATCAAAAGATGATACTAATTACTATTTAGCTCAGAAACATCAAGCAATTCCAATATCTTGGGCTTATGAGAATGTTCCTCGTTGGAGTGGAACATCGTACTTAGAAAATCCTTGTGGAACAAGTGGTGATGGTGGTCATGGTCGAGGAATGAGTCAGTATGGTGCTTATTATATGTCAACTGTTCAAAATAAACCATATAATGAAATATTAAATTTTTACTATGATAATGCTGTTTTATCTTCAAGTTTGAAAAACTATAATCTTATTGGTGATTTAAACTCATATGGTTTAATGTATCCTCTAGAAACGACAGGTAATTGTACATCAATGTTTGGTAATCGTGTTCATCCGATTACCGGAGTCCAAAAGAACCATAATGGTGTTGATATAGCTAGACCTGCTAATACCCCAATTTTTGCCGCTCATGATGGTACGGTAACAGTAAATGGTAATGACGCAGATGGATATGGTTATTATATTCGCCTTGCTGGAGATAATGGTATTGAAACTCTTTATGCTCATATGATAAAACCATCTACTTTACAAATCGGGTCAACTATAACTGCCGGAACATTAATTGGTTATGTTGGGCAAACTGGAGCCGCTACGGGCAACCATTTACATTTTGAAATCTTTGTTAATGGTAATCGTGTTGATCCATTAACATATTTACCAGGATTGTGCGGGTGATATAATGAATAAAATAAAATTAGGATTAATAATAATATTTACATTTATAATAAGTGGATGTACTGTTAATTACGATATTACAATTACCGAAGATGATTTTAAAGAAGAAATTACCATAAATGACTTTGTAACTGCTACTCGTACTATTGAAGATATAGCAAGTACATATAACGAATACTATCCTAGGGAAGTCTTAGAATTAACGGAACTTGATAATCTTATTTGTGAAAAATTAGAAGAATGTTATACCAAAGAACTATTATCTTCCAATAGTACTAATTATACTTATAATTTAAGTAATAATAATAAATTAGAGAAATTAGAGAATACTCCAACCTGGTTGTTTGTTAATAATACTAAAAGTTTTTTAAATGATACTGATAATATAATTATTTCTACTGGTAAAGGACTTAAATATTTTGATTTAGCTCCTGATTTGACTAATGTTATTATTACTATTAAAACTGATTTAGAGGTTACGAATAGTAATGCTGATTTAGTTAATAATAATGAGTATACTTGGTTATTTAGTCGTAATAATTATACTAGTAAAAATATATTTATCTCTATTTCTAAAAATAAGAATGAAGAAGAGGAACCTAGTGAAATACCAGAGGAAAATGAACCATCTCCAGAAGAAGATAATAATATTACAAATTATATTTTAATTGGTATAGCTTTTGTAATTTATATTGTCATAATGGTTATTATAATGAAAAAAAAGAATAAAAATAAATAGCTATTATTTAATTGTTATTGTATAATGTAGTATAGAAATTGGGTGTTGCTAATGAAATTTAGAATTACTTCTAAAGATTTGATTATATTTGTGATATTTTGCTTATTTTTATTATATTTATGTGCAATAAGCGTTTTAAATTTTATTAATTTTGGTGCCGAAGGTCGTTTATGGGGATTAAACCCTATACCTGCATTTTCCGGAGTATATTTACCAATAACATTACTTTTATTTTTTGTTGCTTTAATTATGATTTTCTCATCAGTTTCATCTTATATTTTTGAAAAAGATGGTAAAAAAGGTTTAGGAATAATAGTTAAAGAAAAAGAAGAAAAAGGTTATTCTAATTGGGCTAAGGATAAAGATATTAAAACTGATCGTGATGTTGAAAAAATAATTACTACCGATCCAACTTTAAAAGCTGCTGGTGTTCCTTTATGTACTGGTAAAAATAATGAAATGTGGGTTGATAATGGAGAGTATCATACTTTAGTTATCGGTTCTTCAGGTTCTGGTAAATCACGTTGTGTAGTAAAACCAATGGTTAATTTATTAGCCAAAAAAGGGGAATCGATGATTATTACCGATCCTAAAGGAGAATTATATGTAGCATCTGCTAATAAGTTGAAAGAATTGGGCTATAAAGTTATTGTTTTAAACTTCCGTGATCCACTTAAAGGAAATGCTTGGAATCCTTTAACTTTACCATATCAATATTATAAAAATGGTAATATGGATAAAGCAACTGAGTTATTAGATGATGTAGCATTAAATATATTATACGATGCTAATAATAAGGGGGAGCCGTTCTGGGAAAGATCAGCTGCAGATTATTTTTCAGGTTTAGCTTTAGGTTTATTTCAAGATGCTAAAGAAGAAGAAATAAATATTAATTCCATTAGTTTAATGGCTACTGTAGGAGATGAAAGATTAGGAGCATCAAATTATTCTAAAGAATATTTCTTGTTAAAAGGTGAATCATCTAGTGCTTATACATTTGCTTCTGGGACTATTAATGCTCCTAATGATACTAAAGGTGGTATTGTATCTACTTTTAGACAGAAAATTCGTTTATTTGCTTCCCGTGAAAATTTATCAGAAATGTTAGGTCATAGTGATTTTAGTATTTTAGATATAGGCCGTGAAAAAACTGCTGTATTTATAGTAGTACATGATGAAAAAACTACTTATCATGCATTAGCTACAATATTTATTAAACAATGTTATGAAACTTTAATTGATGTTGCTCAAGAAAATAGTGGAAAATTACCAATTAGAACAAACTTTATATTAGATGAGTTTGCTAATATGCCCCCATTAAAAGATGTTGATTCTATGGTAACTGCGGCTCGTAGTAGACAAATGCGTTTTACTTTCATTATTCAAAACTTTGCTCAGTTAAATGATGTTTATGGTAAAGAGGTTGCTGAGGTAATTAGAGGTAACTGTGGTAATACGATATATTTGATTTCAACTGAATTAGCAGCTTTAGAAGAAATAAGTAAAATGTGTGGAGAAGTTAAATCTAAAGAAAAGGATAAGACCGCTTCAACACCTTTAGTAACAGTAACAGATTTACAGAAATTAAAACTTGGTGAAGCTATATTAATGCGTATTAGAAAAAGTCCATTTAAAACAAAGTTACCATTTAATGATAAGGTTGACTGGGGTTATCAAGTTGTCGATGCTAATTTTCCTCAAAGAGAAGCTAAACCAGTTGCTTTATTTGATATGAAAGCTTTTGTTAATGAAAAGAAAAAAGAAAAGAGTATGGCTAATTTTGGTAATAATCCTTTCGGTAGTCCTAATGGATTTGGGAGTAATCCTTTTGATATACCAATTAATCCATTTGCAAGTAATAATCCTTTTGCCGCAAGTAATCCTTTTGGGAGTAACCCCCAAACATCTTCTAGTTTAAATCCGTTTGATAATAATAAAATTGATTTAGATGCAATGATGCGTGATATTGATAAAAAGATTGCTGAATTAGATGCCGAAGAAGCTCGTCAAAAAGAAGCTTTAAATAATAAGTTACCTGATAATAAAGCTATGACAGAGGCCGCTTTGAAAAATTTAGAAGATAGTGTTAAAAAGCCAAATATTGATGATTATTTAGGTATGACAATGAAATTTGATTCAACTAAATTAAATGAAGCAGCCAAGGAAGAAAGTAAGAAACTGGATGATAAGGTTTCTTCGCCAAAGATTGAACCTGTGGAACCTAAAGTGATACTACCAGATCCGATAATGGAAGCAAAATCTGCTGAAGCTAAACCAATTGAGGAAAAGCCAAAGGAAGAAGTAAAAGTAGAGATTCCAGAACTTAAGGTTGAAGAAAGTGATGTTAAACCGGAACCAATGAAAGTTTCTATCGATACTAATTATGAACTTCCTAATTATGCAAGTGTTACAGATGCTAAAGATAATGATATTGTCGAAATACTTGATGAAGAGCCAAAACCAGAAATAAAAACAACTCCTGTAACTAACGATAATTTAGTTATCGAAAGTAATAAAGAAGATAAACCAAAAATTAACGTAGATGTTGATTCTGTAGTTGTTAACAATAATATAATTTCTGATGATGAATTCTTTGATGATTTCTTCGG
>CALVXQ010000064.1 GCA_944371435.1 uncultured Bacilli bacterium | reverse complement strand
GGTGGCGTTTCTAATATTATTCGTTATTTTAAAAATAAAGATGAAAACTTTGAAATTTTATTATTTTTAGTTGATAATGATGCTCCTTTAGTTGAGGAAAGTAAGCTTATGGCTGCTCTTGTTGATGGGTATGTAAGTATGAGTACTACTAAAACAGTAAATGTTATAGGAACATCAAAATGTGGTACTATGGCTTTTGATATGATGAAATACTTAAAAAATCCATTAAGTAAAAATAAAACTTATGTTTATAGTATTTCATCACCTTATTTAGGAACCCCAATGGCTTCACCACTATATTTTGCTTATACTGTTAGAGAAGCAATTGAGGCTAAATTAGGAAAAAATCTTTTTTCTGATAAGGTTATTAAATCAGTTATAGCTATTTATAATCAAATGCTAAGTAATTCGCATATGGATTTAGATATAGGAATTGCTGATGGTATTCCTGATAATTTAAAGGATAAATATGATCCAAATTTTTTAAGAAATATCTTTTCTGAAACTAATTTAATATCTTTAGCTAATGTAAAACATTATGAAAATATTTGTACTGTAATTAATGATGAAACTTTAAGAAATGGTATAAAAAATGGTGATTTAAATACTCTTGGCTTATGTATACTTAATGATTGTATTTTTGGTGGTAATTCTGATGGTATGGTATCTTTAAAATCTCAGAAAAAAATTGAAGATTACTATGATGATGAGCATTCATCATCAAAACTTATTACTTCATCACATGGTGTATTTTATATTCCGATTTATGCTAATGAAGTATTAGATATAGTTTATAGTAATCTTAATAAAGAAAAAGAATTACAAAGGAGTTTAAAAAGATTATAATATCTTTAAGTAGCATTAAAATAGCTACTTTTTTAAATATTTAATACTAAATTTTATTATCCGTGTTATAATATAAAAACCGGTTTGGAGAGAATAAAAATGAGTGAGTTTTATAAAAAGTATAAAAGTATTATTGACGAAATAAAAGAATATTATAATTTTATTCCATTAGATAATACAGAATATAACAAAATACTTGAAAAAGTGTATTTACAAAGTAAAAATAAGTTAAGTAGTGAAATAAAAACGGATATAGATAAATTAGTTATTGAATATTTAAAAACTAACTTTTATATAATAGACATTTTTGATAAATTTATTAATAGTAAAATAAAATATAATAATAATAGTAAAACTAATCTTTTAAATTTAAAAATATTATGTGAATTTATAAATAATTTTAACGTCGATGATATTGAAATTATTTTCTTTGAGTTAATTAAAAGTAATTCTACTTTAGAAAAAATATTAATAAATATAACTAATAATGATATAGTAAATAGTATTAATAATAAAGATATTCTTTTATTAATTAGGACTTATTATGAATTTAAAAATCAAGATATAAAGAGAAAAGATAAAGAACTTCCAAGATTATCTTTAGCTAAAGAAGAAGTAAGAAAGTTATTAACGGAAGCTAAGCAAGGTGATAAAAGGGCTCTTGATAAAATAATTAATGATAATATAAATTTAGTAAGATTTGTTGCCAATAAATATACAAAACGTGGACTTGAATATGAAGATTTAGTTCAAGAAGGAATTATCGGTTTAATAAAAGCTATAAATAAATGTGATCTTAAAAGAAGTACTAGTTTTTCTACTTATGCAGTATATTGGATAAGACAAAGTATTAATACAGCCCTTGCTTATCAAGGAAGAACTATAAGTTTATCATTTGATGCTTATGAAAGATTATTAAAAATAGAAAATATTATTATTAATTATAAAAATAAGTTTGGTATCGAACCTACACTTGATGAAGTAGCTTTAAAAACTGGTCTTGATATTGAAATAATAAAAAAATATTATAGCGAAATTCCTAGTGTAAAAGCTAGTTTAGATAACCCAATATCTCAAGATGAAAATAATAATGCTACTTTCTTAGAATTTATTCCTGATAATAGTATTAATATTGAAAATGATGTTATTAGAAAATTTCAAATACAACAATTTAAAGTAATATTAAATAAAGTTCCTTTAAAACCTATGGAAAGAACAGTTATCGAATATTATTTTGGTTTAAATGGTAATAATCCTAAAAATTTAGCAGAAATAGGACGAATGTTTAATTTATCAAGAGAATATATGCGTGTAACATTAAAAAATACTTTAAGAAAACTTAAACATTCAGATTTAATGATGAGATTTGGAATGGAGAATAATATGATAGATAAATTAAGTTTAAAAAAATTAGAAGAGAGTAATTTAAAAGAATTATATAATATATTTGAAAATAATATTAAAAGTATTATAAACGATTATAAATTTATAAATATACCCCAACTTGATTTAAATACAATAATTAATAATTCGTTATTAGAAGTACAATCTAAAGCAATCTCTGATGATAAAACTTATCTTTATCAGTTATTTAATCGAATTTTAAAAGATAATTTAATTAATTATTTAAAAGTAAAGTATGCTAATAATAAAAGTACATATGTTATAAAACTTATAGAAAGTAAAGTTAAAAATATTAAAATAGCTAGTACCGCTTTAAATAATATTTTACTTATTATCAGATACTTAAAAGAAATAGACTTTTTAGAAGATAAAGAAGTATTAAAAATACTTACTCATAATAATGCTATTACTAATTTATTAGATATAATAATAGCTAGTGGTTATAAAGAAATCGATAATTTTGAAGAACAAGACATTTTAATAGATTTAATTATTATGTATAAACCAGAAATTTCTAAAGCTGATATTAGAAAATCTTGGCATAATTTATTTAGTATTTTATTTGAATATGAACCAAGTGTAGTTATAGATACTATAAAAAAGTTACCTGTTGAATATCAAAGTATTTTAGAAAGAAGATTTGGACCTGATTATAATGCTTTAATAAAAGATAGATATTGGAGTAAAAAAGATAATTATGTCTTAAAATATGTTATAATACCTTTAATTAAAAATATTATAAATAATAATAATAATAATATAGAAAATAAAGAAGTTGATTTATTTACAATCTTTTCTAATTATTCCTTTAATCTTATTTTAGATATTATAAATTCTTTAGATATAAATTATCAAAGAATTTTACAAGGAAGATTTGGAATTAATTATAATGAATTAATTGATGATGATAAATTTCTTAGAAGATATAAAAAAGCTTGTTATAAAGAAATAATTCCTTTTATTTATAAAAAAGCTAAATTATTAACTAAAGAAAATGTAAATATTAATAATCGTGATTTATTAACTATTTTTTCTAATTATGATTCTTCATTAGTAATAAGCGCTATAGATGATTTAACTGATTATGAAATTAATTATTTACAAAGTATTTATGGTGGAAATTATAATCAAGTACTAATAAATATTTCTTTAAATAATAATGAATATTTAAATTTAATATTTAGTCGAATTCGTATTATAATTAAAGATAAATTAAATCTAACTGAGCAAGAAAAAAATACATTAGATTTATTATCTTTATTATCTAATTATGATCAAAATAAATTACTTATGGTTATCGATTCTTTACCAGATAGTGATAAAGAAATATTAAAAAGAAAATATGGTGAAAATTATAACGAAGTAAATCATTATATTAGTAGACAAGATAGACGTGATATAACAAGTAGAATTATTCCTAAAATAAGAAGAAGACTTGAAAATTATGAAAAAAATGGTAGATTTAAAGTAATAAATGTACAAGAAATACCTTCTAAAAATAATAATCAAGAATCTTTAATATCTATAAGTGAAGTATTAAATTCTATAGAATTTAAAGAATTAACTAGTTATTTAACTAAAGAAGAAGCAATTATTATAATGTTTCAATATCTTGGCTATAATGGTAGATATTTAAATATTGAAAAAATAGCTAAATTATTAAATGTTAGTATTTTAGAAGTAAGAAATATAGGTAATCAAGCAATTAATAAATATAATGAACATAATAATGGTGTTACTAAAAAATTAGTTCCTAAAAAGTAGGTGTTAATTATGAAAAAGATTAATTATTATAATTTATATGATATGTTATTACCTAATATTAAAGAAAGTTACTTTACTTATAGTTTTTTTTCTTTTTCTAAAGAAGAATTTAGTAATATCATTGCAGATACTTTAAAACATATGTTATCTATATTAAATTGTAAAAATATAAATAGAGTAGATATAATGTTTAATAAAATAATTAAAATTAAAATAGCTAATTATATTGAAGAATCTAATAAAGACATTATTCAAATTTTAAATAATTTTATGGATGATTATATTAATTTTCCTGAAGATTATAATAGTGCTATTACTGAAATTGACAAATTAATTGATTTATTAGATTGGTTAAATTTAGTACCTAACATCGATTTATATTTAAATTGTATTTTAAATCATCCTACTATTAGAGAAATTTTAAAAATTATAGATGTTAAAGTTAAAACTGATAGTAACTATCATATTGCCAATAGAACATTAAGTTTTTTAATTAAAAATTATAATTTAGAAATGCATAAAAAAATTAATTATAGTAAATTTAATGAATCTTATTTTTGTAATAAACATACTAAATACTATTTAGATTCTATACCTTTTTCAAGATTAACTCTTAGTGAAGAAAAAGAATTAGGTAATAGAATTTTATTAGGTGATAGTGAAGCTAAAAAGAAGTTAGTTATGCATAATTTAAAATTAGTAGTTACGGCGGTAAAAAAGTATTCTTTTTATGGTTTATCATTTGAAGATTTAATTCAAGAAGGAAATATTGCTTTAATAAAAGCTGCTAATGATTTTGATGTTAGAAAAAATTGTCGTTTTTCTTCAGTTGCTTATCGTTATATAACTAATGCTGTTAAAAGAGCTATTGCAAATAAATCACGAAATATTCGTATTCCTCATTATCTTTATTATAAAGTATTAAAATTTATTAAATTTAAAAATGAATTTATTAAAAATGAAGGATGCCTACCAACTTTAGAAGAAGTAGCCGTTGGTCTTAATTTACCTTTAGATACTGTAATTGAACTTAATAATCTTGCTTTAGATACTATTAGTTTAAATAGTAGTGATAATGTTTTAAAAGATGAATCATTAGATAATTATCAAAATGTTGAAGACTTAGCTATAGAGGATATATATAGTTATAATGCTTTTTT
>CALVXQ010000063.1 GCA_944371435.1 uncultured Bacilli bacterium | reverse complement strand
TTTTTTTATTCAAATACAATTAATGAATCAATACCAATTTTTTCTTCGTTGGTTGATTTGCCACATAATATTTTCATATTTTGAAATTGATTTTCTGTAACTTGAAGTAATCTAACATTTCCTTTTTTAGGCATGTTAACACTTAATTTTATTTCATGTTTTTTTACATCATCAGCATTTTTACATACTCTAACATATATAGAGTACTGTAACATAAAGTAACCATCATTTAATAAGAATCTTCTAAAATTAGCATATATTTTTCTATCTTTTTCTGTAACAACTGGTAAATCAAACATTACTATTAAACGCATAAACCTATTAATCATAAACCAACTCTGGTAAACATAACTTAAGTTCACCGGTTACCAATGCTTTCACATAGCTTTTTACTAATAAATCCATACTATACTCAACTGTACACCTTTTACCATCTGCAATTACTTCATAATTTAATATATTTACCAGCTCTTTTCTGATTTCATATGATAAATTGTTATTCAATTCTTCTAAATGATCAAATACAAATGCATCAACTATTGGTCTATATGGTTCAACTAAGTCATATGCCAAATTAAAATTATTAGTTTTTGATCTATGTTTAATTCCATAATAAGTTAGTAATCCATAAATACTTAAATGTCTAATTATACAGCTTTTTAAAATTGTATAACCATAATTTAAGGCATAATTAACTCCGTCATTAAATTGTCTTATAAAATCACTCCCAAATAAACTTCGAAAATACATTTTTGCAGCCAATCCCTCTCTATTTCCTATGTCATCTGGTTCAACTTCAGCAATAAAATCACCTATTTTTTCGATAGTATATTCATCTTTTGTCTTTATTTCTAATATTCTTTTTTGATTTTTTATTTTAGCAATTACAATTAGTTTCCATAATTCATTTTTTAATAGTTTAGTATTATTTAATTGATATTCTAAATTTTCTAATTGTTTATAATGATAATTATAGGGATACATTATAGATGATGGTTCATGTTTTTCGTCGCAAATAATTAAAGCTACTGCATTTTTACCTATTTCGGCTAGCAATCTAGAAGTTAAAATAGTCGTGCAATCTTCGATTAAAATGTAATTAACATCTTCTAAAGGAACCTTAGTTTCATTATTATCTTTTGTTACAACTAATTGATTATCTTTATAACTAAGTTTTTCACTTTTCTTAATAAATATCTGCCGATATCCCATTATTCAATTTTTCCTAAATTACTTAACTTAATTTTTTTAATGACCTTTATGGTTGAAATCGTCAACTGAAACTGACTTCTTACAGATGAAAATAAATTATTCTCGTCTATTAAGTCTAATCCGTCACCTAAAGGGCTTGCAATTTCTAACTTTCCACTAGTAAATCCAACAACATACCCTAAACCTTTTCTACCATTATTTAATTCAATTTCTATAAAATCATTTTTAGATAAAGAAATCTCTAGTTTAAAATTGGCTAATAAATCATTATATTTCATTATTTTATGATTACTAGCTTGTCCCCACCATAAGTCAATATCAATATTTTCACTAGATTTTATAATTTCACCTTTTTTATTTTTCTTGCTTTTTATTTTATATAAATCTAAAGTATCGTAAGCAACAAAATATAATTTATCTTCATTATCTTTTTTATAAACATCAATTTGATAGATATTTTCTTTATCAACTACTTTATTATCAATAATATGTCCTTTTCCACTATATGCATCTTCTATTTTAATTTTCTTAATTATATTACCAGTCTTAGGATTACGAGGATATCCGCCATTTTTCTTAAAAGCTTCGGAACCATTTTTGTGTTCCCCAAGCCATTCTTTAATAGTTTCATAAACAATTTTAGAACCACTATCTTTTTCTACTATCTTTTCTAGTTTTTTAGAATCAAAACTCTCACTAATTATATTCATTCTTGAAACTATACTTGCTATCTCTTCATTTCCAGATTTTCTTTTTCTTAAAGCGTAATAAGTTTCTCCATGTAATTTACCACCAACTTTAGGTTTAGCAAATTTAGGGATTATTGGCATAGCATTAGCTAATTCTTGCTGCGTATAACCAAACTCTTTTAATTTAAAATCCATAATTTTTTTATCACGTTCATAAACTCTAACTTTAGCTTCATTACAAAAGTTTTCATAAGGTTCTGGTAAATATGTTTTTATAGTATTATTTTTTTTCTTATTAAAGAAACTTTTAGAAATTATATAATCAATATATGATTTTAAACTTTCTTCATAACATTCTCCTGTAACCGGATCGATAAAGGAATCAATTTCAAACTCTTCATTAATGTTATTGGCATAAGCTTTAATTGTTTCTAATGGCTTATTATCTAAAATACGTTTATATTTTTCATAAGATGTTACTCTTTTTATTATTGTATCATTAGTAGCAGCAATAATAATCGCATCCATAGCATGATGTAAATGATTCTCACGATTTTTTTTATCTTGCTTGTCTATGTTTGACAAATAATAACTTTCTGATTCCAAGCTATGAGTTAAACCGTTTAAATGCCAATAATTACGTAATTTACCAGTAATTGAACCACTTGGACTACCAACATGAGGAACACTCAAATTAGCTTTTATATAAGAAACTAAGTATTTAGAAATAAACTTAGTATCATTTAAGTTTTGATTACGATACTCACTTTCCATTTCTGGCGTTAATTTATCTAACAAATAATTGTCTTTTTTTTCTTCAGGAATATCTAAGGATGTAATAAGATTTTTAAATGAATTCCATTTTTCAGTCTTACCGAACCATTCATAAGGTGTTTTATTACCTTTTTCTTGATTATATTTAGACTTTACTAAGGTCTTATTAAAATAAGTATCATTAAAAGTTCTAGAATATGGTAATATATGATCGACTTGAACTAAATTATCGTCAAATAATTCCGTAACGGAGATTGGTTCTAAACTATAAGTACAATATTCTAATTGTTCTTTCCATAATTTATATTTTAATATATCAAATGCTTTAACTTTGTCAGTACTACCAAATTTTGTAGGATATAAGTTAACTAGTTCTTTCTTTATGTTTTCATTATTATCTCTATTTTCTTCTTGTCTCTTAGCTATTTTATTTCTTTCTTCTTTTGTTTTAGCTAATTCTCTTGCTGTTTCAATATTAATTTTATATGGCATACCATATTTCTTAATAATAGAATTAATGATACCTCGAGCTTGAGCTAAAGAACGAATAACTCTTTGATTATTTAATTCTTTGTTTTGATTAATTGGAATTAATTGATCTTCCTTTTCATTATTATTGTTAGGATTACTATGAACTAGATTTAATTCACTCATAGCCTGATCATATGATTTACCGCCAATCATAAGCATATTTAGATCTCTTATTAAATCTAATGAGGGTCTCATGTGTTCTTTATAATTTGGTAATTCTAAAACCAAATCATAGTATATCTCATCAATATTATTCTTTTTAAGGTTATCAATGATATCTTCATTTAGTTTGTAATCAGTTAATATATTAACAATCAAGTCTAAAAATTCATAATTATCTTTAATTTCTTCCCACTTATCCGTACCTAATTTAGTACTAAATAGCTTTCTGATATCCGAGTAAGCCTTTAAACTTATAAAACTTCTTTTATTAATCTCATCTCTTTTATAACTATCATATTTATTTTTTTGTTCAATGGTTAATTCTTGATAATTAAATTCCTTTAATGAGTATTCTTTTTTTATTTTTTCTATAGCTTTAGCTATCTCTTTCTTAGTAGCTGATAAAGCTTTGATTATACCATTTTCAATTTTTAACTCTTTAAAAATATTAGCATATGTTACGTCATTTTTGCTTTTAGCTAAATTAATAATTTTATTTATTTCTTCTGAACTAAGTTTTTGATATTCAAGACTATTTTCTGTTCTATATCTAAAATTAATAAGTTTTGTTAAAGCTACAAATATTTCTGAACTTGGGGCAAATCTAGGAGCTCGTGGTTTACCATCGAATAGACAAGTACCAGTCATTCTTTTAATTAAATCGCCACCATATTTGGAATTGCCACCAGGTCCTTTAGCGTAGTGTCTTTGACTTTGCCAAATATCTATATATTCTTCCTTAAACTCTGGAGTTATTAATCCAAAATTAACTTGAGAATCTAAGACTTGTTTTATCTCTTTAAGATACATTTCTCTTGTAACACACATCTTATAATCATCACTAGTATTTCTAATTCTACTGCCAAATCTTTCTTTATCTTTAATAAACATTTCTGACACTGTCCGGTAATTTTCTTTTTTCATTATTTCTTCATTCTGTTTAATTCCTGCTTTTAATTTACCAGCATTTTTATCAGTATCATCATCAGATCTGTTAGATTTATACCCACGATGTTTTGCATAATGCACCAATATTATAGATAACTCATCCTTATTTAGTTTTTGATCTAAAGCCTTAACTTTTAAATCATAAGGAGTTATATTTTTATCATTATAATAGTTATTAATCATATTAGTATATATCTTTGTTAACTTATCATTTACTTCAGATACAACACCTGTAATAATTTCATTTCCAAGATATCCACTTAAATTTAATAAGTGTTTTACTCTATCGACGCGAAAAGCCCGACGACGCAAAACTCTTCTAATCCCTCTTTTTTCTCTTCTTTCCAAATTCTTACTTGCCCCTGTCTTAGGAACTTCTCCTGGTGTAAATATTTTTACGCCAGTATCTATTATTCTATTTGGATTTTCTTCTTCATCAAGTCTTAATATTCCCCATCCGACTGAAGAAATACCAATATCTAAACCCAATACAAATTTCAATTTCTGCATACTACCTCCAATTAATAAAATTATAACATTATATTACCATTTTTTACTATATTTTATTTAAAATATAAAGACATAAAAAAACACATCATTTAAGATGTGTAAATTTTACCAAATTGGTGCGGGTAGAGGGACTTGAACCCCCATGGATTGCTCCGCTAGATCCTAAGTCTAGTGCGTCTGCCAATTCCGCCATACCCGCGCTGGTGGACCCCGTAGGACTTGAACCTACAACCGCCCGGTTATGAGCCGGATGCTCTAACCAATTGAGCTAGGGGTCCATCACTGACTAATTAAATATATCATAAAAAATAATAGCATGCAAGTATTTTGTTTTAAAAGTTAAAAAAAATAAGTATAAATTGTTACTACTCAGTCATTAAATAAAAAAAGTGACACAAATTAAAAAAAATATTATATAATATAATTAGTGAGAAA
>CALVXQ010000062.1 GCA_944371435.1 uncultured Bacilli bacterium | reverse complement strand
TATAGCATTTTGTTCATTTTCTATTTCAAAAGATAAACAAGTAGAATTTAAAATATTATTATTAGTTTGTTTATCAGACATTATAAATAATGAATAACTAAAAGTTACAAAGACAGCAACCATAATTAGTATAAATATTATTATGTGTTTCTTCATTTTAGACCCTATCCTTCTTAAAATATTATGTCATTAATCTTTTATATTGTATATAGACTAGTAGCCACTTTTATATTAGCATTATATATATATAATTAAATATATTATGTCGAATAAAGTCGTACTAATTGAAAAATTATGAAGAATAAGGTAACCAATTAGTTACATTGATATCCTCCATCTTCATAATATAGAATTAAACCATCTTTTAATAATTTATTATTTTTATAATAATCAGTTAATAAAGGTATTCCTTCAATATATTCTTTTAATTTTAATTCATTAAAATTAATATTTATATCTATTATAAGTTTATTATCTTCTTTATTAATATTATAGTTATGCCCACCATATAATTCATTTAATTCATCATAACCACTAGTTAATTCATTTTCTAATTCTTCTATTGTATCATTAAAATCACTAACTATTATATCTTGTCCATTAACTTCAGTTACATAATTATCCTTATATATTATAGAATAATTAGAAGTAATATTATAACCTAATAATTCTTCATTTTGACTCATAGTACAATTTATTGTTCCATTTTTATTATTACAAGCAGTTAGATATAAAGAAATAACTATTAATATTACTAATTTTTTTATCACGATAATCACCTACTTATATTATAAATTAAAATGTAGAAATAGCAAATTTTTCTATTTGCCAACGGATATATGAATCGATTAACTAATACTCACCAAATGGGTATTATTGGTTTATGTCGCCAAGCTACTCCAACACAGGTATCATTGCAGCAAGCAAATTTCGTCAAGACCTAACAGGCTTTGCTGATTATGGTTGGGTTACTGATACGCTTGGCTTGCGTCCGGTAATCAATGGGATCTTCTAAAGTTATTAATAAATTTAATTATATAATATATTACTAAAAAAGGGAGAGTCATTTGACCTATAATCATAATTGGAGTAAATAAATTACAACTTATTTCATATATATAATGAATCGGAGTACCAGGAAAATCTTTAGATATAAACATTAAATTACTATTAAAAATATTATTAATAATTAAAGCTAATATAGATAAAACTAATACTAAACTACCATAATAAAATATATCTTTTATATTTAACTTAATATAACCAGTAATATTTAAAAGTAATCCTAAATAAATCATAGTACCATGAAAGAAAAAACTATGAATAGAAATAAAATGATAAGCTGGATAATATGGTAAAGATGTCGTAGGCATTATTAAAAAAACTAAACCACCAATTATACCACCAGTTGCTAAAAAAACATCTCCTACTCTTTTTAAATATTTATTCTTTAAATTACTAAGTAAAGTAGCATATAATAACATACTACAAAAATATAAAGGTATATATTCATTTACACTTGTTAAAGGAGTAAATTGTAAAACAAATATTATTTTTAATACTTCTAAAATCCATAATAAAATACAAGATATCTTTAATACTTTTTTTACCTGATTATGATTAAAATTCTTTGTAAAATATAATAAAATACATATTATTATTAAAGTTATAGTAATTAAAATAAAGTGTTCAATTCCAAATAAACCACAACCCTCTTTAACACCTCTTATACTGAACATAAATTCTCCTAAACACCTACAATTTCTAATTGCTTAAGCATTATTTCTAAGTAATCAATTATGTTATCATACTCTATACCCTTGTACTTTCATCAAGGTCAGCATTTTTAAAAGCAGTATCAATATCCATTGTTGCTCTATTCTCTATTCCAAATAATGTACTTAGATATAAACCACCTTTTAAAATAAAATTATTTTTATATTTACTTTTTGAAAGTCTTTCTAAAAACCTATCATACATATAAAGTCTAAGTAATGTATTAAAATCAACATTCTTCTCTTTAGAGATATTTTTAAGTTTATCTTTTAAACTTCTACTATTCATAAAATACCTCCACAAAATTCATAACTTCATCTTTTATACCCATTTTTTCAGCATATTTAGATAGTTTTATAAGATCTTTATCTTTTCTTTTAATATATTCTCTAATGCTATATTTAACATGTTCTGAATCCATTCTATTTTTAGATCTTATAATATCACATATACATCTTTCTATATCATAAACTCTTACTTTATTACCCAATGGAGTCTCAGTTTCAGTAAGACCAAGTTTATATATATCATCTGATACATAAAATACATTATGATTTTTAAGATGTTTACTATTATATGTTTTTCTTACTGTTATATCATACTTATCATTAGGAGCTTTAATAGAAAGGCCATGAAAATAAAGTGCTGTCATATGGGAATAAATTGTGTTAGGCATACTAAGACTAAAGACATAATAACTATCTTCTATTTTACTTGCATCAATATATACACCAGGTGCAACATTCTCTACTATGCCTTTTTTCCACATGATATTAAGATACATTCTATGAATGCCATAGTTATCTAGTTCCTTTGAAGTAACATATCCATTGTTCATTTTCATTATAGATTCAATAATTTCAATATTACTTTCTTCTTTAAATTTTTTTATTGTCATCTTTTCCATAAGTATTCCCTCTTGACAAATCTACTGACATTTTATCATTTATCAGTAATTTTGTCAATGTGATAAAAACGTTTCCCTAATATAAAAATAAATTCCCACTTCATTGAGTATATGCTAAACTTTTTATATCATTTATTTTGATTTCATTCATTATATTAGAAGGAGTTTTTATTTTCAACTCACCGCTAAAGCACCAAAGAACCTCCAGAATATCTGGAGGTTTTCTCGTCTAATAAAACTCGATTACATCGAGTTAACAATCAATCTGGTGCTCGTATTCGGACTTGAACCGAAACTCTATTACTAGAAGTAGATTTTGAGTCTACCGCGTCTACCAATTCCGCCATACAAGCGATTACAGATTGATTATAACATAAAAATATTTAAAATTAAATAGTTTTTATACGTTCTTTTAACCTACTTTTTTTAGATTCCATATGTATTTTTTGGCATACAGCTAAAAGTGCTAAAACATTCAAATTAAATGAACCACCATAACTTAAAAGTGGCAATGGTACTCCGGTTAAAGGAATAAGTGCTAATACTCCTAATAAATTAATTAAAATATGTAATAATAAGAATATAAAAGTTCCATAAGCTAAAATAGAATTTCTTAGATTATTAGCTAATAAAGATATTCTTAATATTCTATATAACATAAAACAATATCCTATAATAATACCAATACCTACTATTAATCCTAATTCTTCTACTATAATAGGAAATATAAAATCAGTATGTGATTCTGGTAAATATAAATATTTTTGGGTAGAATTACCGAATCCTAAACCAAATAAACCACCATTTTTAATAGCAATAAAACCATTACATACTTGATAACCAGTACTTTCTGTATATCTAGAACAAGGATTTTGAAATTCTAATCTTCTTCTTTGATATTCATTAAATATTTTATCACTAAATAAGATTATAAAAAATACTCCTATAACACCTAGTACTCCAAATATTTTATAACACTTTATTTTAATATCTTTTTTTATAGGAACTGCAATAAATATAAGAACTCCTAATGCTCCTACTATTAAAGCACTACCTAAATCTGGTTGTTTTAAGATTAAAGCAGCCATTATAATACAAGCAAATACTGGTATTAAATATTTAATAAAGTTATTATCATTATTTTTTATTAAATTATTATAAGTTACAGCCATATACACTATAATAGCACTCTTAGCAAATTCTGATGGTTGAATACTAAAAAAACCTAAATCATACCATCCAGCTGTACCATTAGCAATATGTCCTTCTACATATAAACCTATTAAAGATGCTATTACTGCTAATAAATAAAACAAAGAAAAAAAACGATATTTACTAGTAGGAATATTTAAAATAAATATACTAGCTACTAAACTAAATATTAATATAATAGATTGTCTAATAAAATAATAATTTGATGAAACATCTTGGGTTAAAAATGTAAAGATAGAAGAAGCACTATAAATCATAATACATCCTAGGACTGCATATATAATAGTAATAAAAAGTAACCATAAATCCATTTTAGCTAAATACTTTTTCATCGTACCAACCCTATCTAATACAAATATATCATAAATAAAAGTACTCATATATATACTTTTATATTTTTTATGTCAAAAAGGTGTCTAAATTAATAAAATATAATAGATAAAAGGAGGTTATAAAAATTATGTATTATTATGGAAATAATGCCTATTATGGTGGGCAAGGATATTATAACAACCCTTATTGTGGTTCTTACATCGGTCAAACAACTGGTTGTGGTTTTGGTGCTGCTATCTGGATTGTCTTATTTATATTATTAGTTATAATCATTGGTACTGGTTGGAACTTTGGAAACAATAATCGTTAAAAATTGTGATTTTTCACAATTTTTTCATTTGCCTACGGATATATGAATCGATTAACTTATCTCTACCAAAATGTTTATTATTGGACTATGTCGCCGTCCTACTTCGAAGTTGGCGCTTCTGCTGCGTCCGAGTTCTTTCAGAGCTCGACTGGCCTTGCCATCGGCTACAGCATTGTGTCCGGCGGCGCTGGCTTGCGGCCGGTAATCAATTGTTTTTTTTAATGAATAATTTAACATAATATAAATTGCTAAACATTTAAAAATTTATCTATATTAAAACTATAACTTATAACTTTAAAATATTTATGATATTTTTATTTTACAATATATAATTAGTAATGATAAAATATTTATAGATGTTTAAATATACATCTAGGGATAATCTACAAAGATCAGGCTTTTATGTCGCCGAACGTCTGGGATTTCATCTGGGGTCAGGCAGCGAATGAGTTCAATCAGAACGCGACTGGCTTTGCCAACAACAACTGGGTTACCAACGGCAATGGCTTGCGTCCGGATTCCTACTACGATTAGTAAATACTAATGCACTCAAGATAGATGATTAAGGTTATCTATTAGAAGAAGTAGTAAGTATAGTAATATACTTATAATCTAATTACAGATTGGAAACGAGATTATTCCTTGGTAATTTACCTAAATGTAAAATACAGATGTTTTAAACTACTTATAAGTATTTTAAAACTAGTAACTGTATTACCTAGAGCAAGAATTATTTCTTGTTCTTTTTTTATTTGCCAACGGA
>CALVXQ010000061.1 GCA_944371435.1 uncultured Bacilli bacterium | reverse complement strand
CAAGAGACTATACCAGTTCCAAATGATAATATACCTGTGGATAATCCTGTTAATAATATAGAACCAAGTATAGATAACAACATTTATCCTAGTAATCAAGAGACCACATCAGTACAAGATAATAACATTCAACCTACTATTCCAGTAGATAATACTATAAATAATACAGAACAAGTTGTTGATAATAACATTTATCCTAATAATCAAGAGACCACACCAGTACAAGATAATAACATTCAACCTACTATTCCAGTAGACAATACTGTAAATAGTACGGAACAAGCTGTTGATAACATTATTAACACTAGCACTCAAGAGACTATACCAGTTCCAAATGATAATATACCTGTGGATAATCTTGTGAATAATGTAGAACCAAGTATAGATAACAACATTTATCCTAGTAATCAAGAGACCACATCAGTACAAGATAATAACATTCAACCTACTATTCCAGTAGATAATCTTGTAAATAATACAGAACAAGTTGTTGATAACAACATTTATCCTAGTAATCAAGAAACTACACCAGTACAAGATGGTAACGTTCAAACCACTAATACATTAGATAATAATATAAGTTACACAGAACAAAGTGTAGATAACAATATAAATAGTATAGGAGAAAATGCAGATAATACTATTCAATATAACAATACTGTTAATAACGATGGTAGCGTAACCTTAGGGACAGTAGAAGTAAAAGGGAGCAAAGAATTAGATATGGAGAAGAAAGCAAACAAAAAGAAACAAACAAAAAAAATAGTAAATATTATTATTATGTCTATCGTTGGTATAGTTATATTAATAGCTATAATTGGCTTAACCTTATTCCTAATTAATCGGAATAAAAATAAAACAGATAGAATAGCATTAGTTGTTGATGAATTCGTTGAAAAAAGTAATTTAAACGATATTAATAATATGATTAGCTTTATCAATAGTTACTTACATGGCAACTTAGCAGAGGCTGCTAATTATATCCACAGCGACTATAATTTTCGAGTAAATATAAATTCAACTTTAGAAGCTTTTCAAGATTTAAGTAATTATAATTACACTTATACTGTTATACCCAGAGATGCTTATAATCAATATCGTATTACTGTAGGTGTTGATAATGCTACTGATTATCTATTAGATATTGTTGGAGCTTCTAATAACAATAATGATTATTATCGTTTTAGAGGAATTGAAGATGATAATGAATATGTTCGCACCAGTGATGACACCACTGGCTTTAAATTACAATTTCCTGATACATTAGGAGAAATAAATTTAAGTGATAATTATACCAATGCTTTAAACAAAATAAAAGAAATATTTAATCAAAAAGAATTTTCAACTACTGAAGAAGAGATTAACATTAATGAAGAAAGTCACAAAGTTTATAAAGATACAATTATATTTACTAAAGATGATGTAACTAACATTTTAAATGAAGCTACTAAAGGAATCATTAATCTTGATACTAATCTAATATACGAATTAAAATTAGATTTTTATACAGATAGAAGTGATAATACACCTTTAAAAATAGATATTACATATAATCAAAATTTAATTACAATTCTTTTAATTAATAATGAATATAGAGTAATAAATTATGATGATACAAATTCTAGTACTATTAATGTTAATTCTGGTACTACGAATATCATATTTTCTCAAGAGAGTGAAAATAATTACACATTTAGTATTACCTATACCCATAATGAAAATGAATTTACAGCTAGAATAGTAGCTAATGTTAATGGTGAAGATTTAATTCTTGATTTTGTTGGTAAAAAAGATAATATAGCAGAGATTTCTCAATTTTCTTTTACAGATGCTAAAAGTATTACAGAATTTAATAATGCAAATTTTACATTAAATTTATTACCAACTCCATTTTATAAAAGTATGTACCAATATAATTCTTAAATAATGAAAAACAATTCATTATTTTTTATTTGCCAACGGATATATGAATCGATTAACTAATACTCACCAAATGGTAATTATTGGTCTATGTCGCCGGGGATTTTCAACGCTAGCTCACCTACCACGACAGAATTCAACCAACGCAATGATGGTATCGTTCAAGGTGCTTGGGTTACAGATGACTATCGTGGCTTGCGTCCGGTAAACAAAAGAAAAACTAAACACAGCAATTAGTATTTAGTCTTTCTTTTTTTCTTTTAAAACTTCTTTACGAGATAAGTTTAATCTTCCTTTATTATCATAACCTAAAGCTTTAACTTCGATAATATCACCAATCTTATATGATAAACGAGGATCTTCGACGCGTTTTATATCTAATTGAGATACATGACATAAACCTTCACAACTAGGCCATAATTCAACAAAGCAGCCAAAGTTTTCTACTTTAACAATCTTACCAGTATAAATTTTACCAATCTCTATTTCTCGTGCAACTTCCTCAATCATTTTTCGCGTTTTATCAATTATATCTTGATTCTGGTGATAAATTACAACACGACCATCATCTTCTAAATCGACTTTAACAGCATCCTTATCATTAACAGATTTAACATTACTAGCCTCTAAAATAATTTTAGTAATCATATCGCCACCTTTACCAATGACATCTTTTATCTTATCCGGATTAATATTAAACGTACATATTTTAGGAGCATATTGAGATACCTCTTTACGTGGTTCACTTATAATAGAATTCATTAAATCTAATATCTCTAAACGAGCTTTTTTAGCTTGACTAAGAGCTTTTTTTAAGATTTCAAAAGTAACACCTTTTATTTTTATATCCATTTGTAAAGCGGTAATTCCCTTTTTAGTTCCAGCCACTTTAAAATCCATATCTCCCATGTGATCTTCTAACCCTTGTATATCCGTTAAAATCGAATACTTTTTTTGATCTTTAGAAGTTATTAAACCCATTGCTATACCGGCTACTGGACTCTTAATCGGTACACCAGCGGCCATAAGAGACAAGCAACCAGCACAAATAGAAGCTTGAGACGAGGAACCATTTGATTCCAAAATTTCAGAAACAACTCTTACCGTATAAGGGAATTCCTCTTCACTAGGCATTACTTGTAATAATGCTCGTTCTCCAAGAGCTCCATGACCAATTTCACGACGACCAGGAGAACCATACCTACCAACTTCACCTACACAAAAAGCAGGAAAATTATAATGAAGCATAAATCTCTTAGTATCTTCTAAACCTAATCCATCTAAAATCTGATGTTCACCTAAAGCTCCAAGAGTAGTTGTTGATAAAGCTTGAGTTTCACCACGGGTGAATAAAGCAGAGCCATGTGTACGTGGTAAAATATCAATTTTCGCTGATAAAGGGCGTATTTCATCGAGTTTACGACCATCAGGACGTTTTTTATATTTAGTTATAAGCTCTCTAACACACTCTCCCTCAATTTGATAAACTAATTTATTAACAACATTTAGTATATTGTCCAATTCAGGATTATCTTTATATAACGTCGTAAAATATCCAACTGTAGCCAATTTCACATTATCTATTGCTTCATATTGAGCCAATTTACCAGTAACTTCAAAACAAGCAAATATCTTATCAGTTGCATATTCTCTAACCAATCTTTCTAGTTCAGGATCAATTGTCGCTAAATCAACACTCACCTTTTCTTTGCCTATTTCTTTAATAATATCTTCTTGAAATTTACATAATTTTTTTATCTCATTTTCGCCAAATTCCAAAGCCTCTAGCATTTCTTTTTCACTAGCTTCTTTAGCACCAGCTTCAACCATACAAATAGCATCCTTAGTTCCTGCTACTGTAACTGATAATTTACTTTTTTCAGATGCTTGAGCATCAGGATTAATTATATAATCATTACCTATTTTTCCTACTATAACCCCGGCTACCGGTCCATCAAATGGTATATCCGATATTCCTAAGGCTAAACTAGAACCAAATAGCGCAGCCATTTCTGGAGAATTATCAGGATCAACTGATAAAACCGTATTAATTACTTGAACCTCGTTGCGAAAATTCTCATTAAACATTGGTCTAATTGGTCGATCAATTAAACGTGCTGTTAAAGTAGCTTGCTCTGAAGGTCTACCTTCTCTTTTAATAAATCCGCCAGGAATTTTACCCACGGAATATAATCTTTCTTGATACAACACAGTTAATGGAAAAAAATCTTGGCTTATAGCACTTTTACCCATCACGACACTAGTTAATACCACTGTATCACCGTATCTTACAAGAACAGACGCATTAGCCTGCTTAGCTAACTCGCCGGTTTCTACTGATAACTTAACACCACTTAAATCATATTCATACACTTTTTTTACCATTTTTCCTCCGTACAAAACAAAAGCACTTAAAAAATTAAGTGCCTATTTTCTAATATTTAATTTACTAATTACTTCTCTATAGCTAACAACATCATGTTCTTTTAAATAATCTAATAAACTTCTTCTTTTGCCAACTTTCATTAAAAGTCCTCTTTTAGAATGATAGTCATGAATATGTGTTTTCAAATGTTCAGTTAGATCATTTATTTCATAAGTAAGAATAGCAATTTGTGCTTCAGTAGCACCACAACCCTTATCCTTACCAAACTCTTTTACTAATTTAGCTTTTGTTTCTTTACTAACAGCCATAATTTTTCTCCTTCTCTATCACTTATTGTTTAAACTCAGTAAAAATCCGAGAAATTTGGTTTAAACTAAGAATAAACTATCGAATAAGATTATAATATATATTACGCATTTATTCAAGCTCTTTTTCAATTTTAACATATAATAAATCTAAATCTTTTATCTTTAATTCCCCTTTAAGCAAAATTTCCTGCCATGAATAATTTTCTAAGTCTAATATTTTCTTTATCTTTTTAGAACCACTTGGTAAAAATGGAGCGATTAAATTACTAATATTCGCAATCATATAAACACAAGTATAGGTTATATCATTAAAAGCTCCAATATCTTCTTTAACCTTTATCCAAGGGGTATTATCATCATAATATTTATTACCCATACTAATATATTCCATTACCGCCGTAATAGCATTTTTAAATTCGGCTTTCTCTATATAAGCTCCAACTTTTTTATAAGTTTCTTGAGTTAAATTACGAATTTCAGAATCAATATTACCCTCTTTTATAATACCGGCAAATTTCTTATTTATAAATGATAAATTACGATTAACAAAATTTCCTAAAACTCCTACCAAAAATTTATTATGATCTTGAATAATTTCAGTGATAGAACAATTACTATCTTTAGTTTCAGGTCCATTAAAAGTGAAATAAAAACGTAAAGTATCCATGTCAAATTTTTCAAGCAACTCATTAGCACTAATTAAATT
>CALVXQ010000060.1 GCA_944371435.1 uncultured Bacilli bacterium | reverse complement strand
AATATCACATCCCGAATGCATTATAACAGATAATAAGTAATAAAACAATTTTCTAAATTTAAAAATAGTGATATACTTAGCATGTGATAATATGAAAAGAGTACAAGAATTTCTAGAAAAATATTTATTATGGATAATAGCATTTATTGGTTTAATTACTTTTTCAATAATTGTTGTTAGATTAAAAAATAATACTATTATAAGTTTTGATAATTATATATATAACCATATAAAAGGCTTAATAAGTCCTAATATGACAAATATTTTTAAAATAATAACTGAATTTGGTAATATTTATATAATGATTCCAATCATAATACTTATTCTTATATTTAGTAAAGATAAGAGTTTTAAAAAATATTTTATATATAATTTAATATTTATTTTTATCTTAAATAATGTTTTAAAGATAATATTTACACGCGATAGACCAATTGATATTAATTTAATTATTGAAACAGGATATAGTTTTCCTTCTGGTCATTCGATGGTATCTTTTGCTTTTTATGGTTTTTTAGCTTATTTTATTTATCATACTAATCTAAATAATTATTTAAAGTTATTATTTATTATTCTCTTAGGTTTATTAGTTTTTATGATAGGTATATCAAGAATATACTTAGGGGTTCATTATGCATCTGATGTCTTAGGAGGTTTTGCTATATCAGCATTATATTTAGTAATATTTATTAAATATATATATAATAAAAATAAAGAAGAAAGGCTTAATCTAAAATAGCATTTTCTTCTTTTATTATATCTTTAAACATTTCTTTAAATTTTTCAATATCTTTCTTTTTAGAATCTTCATATACATTTTTAGCATCTCGAATAGCGTAATAGAAGTGTTTTATTCTTACTTCTTTTTGATTTTCAAATAGAGCATATGTAAAGGCATTAGATAGAATAGTTAAACATATATCAGGATAGCGGGAAGATATTTCATAAACTCTTTTATATTCATCAGTCATATCTACTAAAAAGGCCATTAACTTTTCTTTAATAAAATCAGTGTAGGGTATTTTTAAATTCATTTGTTTTTCATATTTTGGTATTGTTCCCATAAGAATTTTTATTGTTGTTTCACGATCAGCTTCTAAAACATCTACTTTTTGAAATCTTCTTAAAAATGCTCGATCTTTTAAGATAAAGTGTTCGTATTCTTCAGTTGTTGTTGCTCCAATCATTTTAATTGTACCACGATCTAATCCGGCTTTAAATATATTAGCAAAATCCATTCCAGCTTGTGATTCGCTTTTAACTAAAAGATGGGTTTCATCGATAAAGACAATTGTTTTATCTCTTTGTTCCAATTCTTTTACTAGTAAATCAACACGTGATTCTGCTTGATTATCTATATTATAATCACCAATTAATGAAGTAGTATTTATTTTAAATAAATCATAACCAAATAAAGCATTGGGAACCATATTATTTTTAATACGATATGCTAATCCTTCGACAATTGCAGTTTTACCGATACCAGCTTTACCAACTAAAAGAGCAGATTTTTCTGGTGTAAGAAGAATTAAAATTAGTTCTTTAATTTCTTTATCTCTACCAATTGCTGGATCAGTTATATATTCTTTATTTACTAAATCTTGTCCATATCTTTCTAAAATGCTAATATTTTCCATGTTGTAAACCTCCTAATTTATTTATTAATAATTTTTAAAACAATAAATAAAATAATTACTACTGCTGCTACTATGATTGTCATTTTAGCAGGTGTTTCGCCCATTAAACCAACTAAATCTTCATAGATATTAGTGGCGTTTTCGACAACAAAAGATTTAACTGTATCAAATATTTCTGTTAAATCAGATTCTATTTTACTCCATGTATCCATAAATTTCTCACTTTCAATAACTTAATTATAATACATACTTGCTTTTTTGACAAATATTTGCTATTCTAATATTGCTATGGCGGAATTGGTGAAGTGGTTAACACGCCGGATTGTGGCTCCGGTATGCATGAGTTCGATCCTCATATTTCGCCCCATATTAAAATATAAATCGATTCTTAGGAGTCGATTTTTTTAAATACATTAATAAATGGAAGAAATTGTTTTTATGATGTTCTATATCATGCTATAATGTTAATAATGACCTGTATATTGTGATAAAAGTTATATTTAGATAGTAGGAATAGGAGGAAATTATAGTGATTTTAAAAAATGGTGTTGAACTGAAACAAGAAGATTTTCATAATGAAAAGGAATTACAAATATTGTAGATGTTGAAATATATAAAAAATATTTAGTTTTAACGATAAATATTAAAAAGGAAAATTTAGAAGATTCATTTAATATTGCTGAAGACATTAGTAATATTGGTCATCATGGCGATGGTGATTATCGTTTATTTATTAAACAAGTTGATGAAATTGATAATGCTATATATTTAATTAAGCAATCATTAAAAATTAATAAGAAATAATGGAGGAAAAAATGAATAATAAAAAAGAACAAGAAAGAGAAGAATTACATAAAACAATATGGAAGATAGCTAATGATTTAAGAGGCTCTGTAGATGGATGGGATTTTAAACAATATGTATTAGGTTTATTATTTTATAGATTTATTTCTGAAAATATAGAACATTATGTCAATGAAAATCAAAGAAAAGCAGGAATTACTAATTTTGAATATCGAAATATAAGTGATGAAGAGGCTTTACTTGGAAAATCTCAAATATTAGAAGAAAAGGGCTTTTTTATCTTGCCTAGTGAATTATTTTGTAATGTAAGAAAAAATGCTGAGAGTAATGAGAATTTGAATGTTGTTATCTCTAATGTGTTTAATAATATCGAATCATCGGCTAGAGGAACTGCTTCAGAAGATGACGTAAAAGGATTATTTGATGATTTTACTATTGATAATAAATTAGGTAATACAGTAGATGAAAGAAATCAAAAATTAGTTAAAATGCTTAATGCTATTGGAAATTTAAAACTAGGAGATTATCAAGATAATAATATAGATTTATTTGGTGATGCTTATGAATATTTAATGACAATGTATGCATCATCTGCTGGTAAATCAGGAGGAGAATTTTTTACACCTCAAGAGGTTGGAGAATTACTTGCTAGAATAGTTATAATGGATAAAACTTCTGTTAATAAAGTGTATGATCCAGCCTGTGGTTCTGGTGGTTTACTTTTAAAATTTGCTAAAATATTAGGAAAAGAAAATGTTAAAGATGGATTTTTTGGCCAAGAAGTAAACTTAACTACTTATAATTTAGCTAGAATAAATATGTTTCTACATAATATAAATTATAATAAATTTCATATTGCAAGAGGGGATACTTTAATTCATCCAGAACATTGGGATGATGAACCATTCGATGCGATTGTATCTAATCCTCCATACTCAATTCATTGGGCAGGAAAAGAAAATCCATTACTAATAAATGATGAAAGATTTGCTCCAGCAGGAGTACTTGCCCCAGCATCAAAAGCAGATTTAGCATTTACAATGCATATTTTATCTTGGCTTTCACCTAAAGGGACAGCTGCAATCGTAGAATTCCCAGGCGTACTTTATAGAGGTGGAGCAGAGCAAAAAATTAGACAATATATGATTGATAATAATTTTGTTGATACAGTAATTCAGTTACCAACCGACTTATTCTTTGGTACATCAATTGCAACTTGTATTTTAGTATTAAAGAAAAATAAAACTGATAATAATATATTATTTATAGATGCTTCTGAAGAATTTGTTAGAAATGGAAATAAAAATAAATTATCAGAAGAAAATATAAATAATATAGTAAACTTAGTAAAGGAAAGAAAATTAGTAGAAAATAAAGCTTATTTAGCTACGTATGAAGAAATAAAAGAAAATGATTATAATATTTCAGTAAATTCATATTTAAAGACTAATACTAATGAAGAAAAAATAAATATAGAAGAAGTAAATAAAGAATTAGCTGAAATAGTTCCTAGACAACAACAAATAAGAAAAGAATTAGAAGAGATAATCAAAGAATTAGAGGTTGATTATCATGAGTAGAATACAAGAGTTAATAAAAGAAAAATGTCCTAATGGAGTTGAATATAGAAAGTTAGAAGATGTTTGTTTATTGCAAGCTGGGGATAGAATTACAACAGCTATGATGAATGAATCATATTATTTTGATGTAATAGGTGGAGGAATATTTTCTACAGGAAAATATAATAATTACAATAGAGAGCATTGCATAACTATTTCAAGAGCTGGTAGTGCTGGTTTTGTAAATTGGCAAGAAAATAAATTTTGGGCTACAGATGTTTGCTTTACAGCTTCAGTAAATAATGACTATATGAATATAAAATTCATTTATCATTATTTAAAAAAATGTCAAGCAGATCTGCAGCAACACACCTATGGTGGATCAATGCCCAAATTAAACAAATTATATCTTTGGAACTATCTAATACCAATTCCTCCATTGGAAGTACAAGAAGAAATAGTAAGGATATTAGATAAATTTGGAGAATTAGAAACAGAATTAGAAACAGAATTAGAAACTAGAAAGCAACAATATGAGTTTTGGCGTGGAAAATTATTGAATAGAAATGGTAATATTTTTAAAATTTCACAACTAACTAATAATATAAGTTCCGGAAAGTGCAGTTCAAGGAATACTCATGGTAAATATAATGTTTACGGTTCTACTGGAATTATCGCACAAACCAATGAATATTGCTATGAAACTGAAAAAATTTTAGTTGCTAGGGTAGGTGCTAATGCTGGTTTTGTACATATAGCCACAGGAAAGTATGATGTAACAGATAATACGCTAATAATAGATTTAAAAGATAATATAAATACTAAATATATCTATTATTATTTACAAAATTATAATTTAAATAAAATCGCAAGAGGTGGTGGCCAACCATTAATTACAGCTCGACAAATTAAAGATTTAGAAATAAATATTCCATCATTTGAAGTTCAACATAGAATTGTGAATATACTAGATAAATTTGATAAGTTAGTAAATGATATTTATGAGGGATTGCCAGCTGAAATTGAATTAAGAAAAAAACAATATAAATATTATAGAAACAAATTATTGAGTTTTAAGGAAATATAATAATGAGAAAATTGAATAATAACGAAAACGAAATAGAATTTTTAAATATATATAATGTTGCTCATGATTTTATGGAACTTGTTGAAGATAATTATAATCCTGATGTTAGAAAAATAACTAACCATTTACCTGGCATACCTTTTTTTGTTAATGGTTTCTTTGCAATAGAGTTATATATAAAGGCGATTCTAAAATATGATAGAAGAGTTTATAGTAATACACATAATTTAAAAAAATTATTTAATACTTTTACTCCTAAAAGAAAAAATAATATTATTAAAAAATGTCATAACATAGAAACTTTTATTGA
>CALVXQ010000059.1 GCA_944371435.1 uncultured Bacilli bacterium | reverse complement strand
TGGAATAAAAGATATTTTTATAGGAAATGATGAAAATATAGGTGATAATTGTGTAAAAAAAGAAGGGTAGAAGTTTACCACTTCTTTTTAAATTATTTATATGTAAATATTTAGCATTTTTTATCAATCTTTTTATATTTTGAGTAAGTAATTAGTAAATTAAAAAAATTTCAAGTACTAATGAATTTAATAATGCTTACTAATAAGTTAATGCGACATGTAATATAAGGCAATTTAACGATAGGAATGGTGCTATGGGAGTAAAAAGTTCCTGAGGAACAGTGTTATGGGAGTAAAAAGTTCCTGTACTTTTTTGAAAGCAAATGATATTATTTTGGTATAGAAAGGAATTTAATAATAATTTTAGATATTTAATGCAATTACTTAATGATTTAATTATTAAAATTATTATATTATTTTAGTTATTAATTAACATTTTTAGAAATTAATGAAAATGGTAATAAATTTAAATGAATTGACGTAGTTAGAATGATTATGGTAATGCTACTTGGGTAAATGCTGGTTTATAAAAATCATAATTTTATATGAATAAGCATTTTCTATAGAAAAATGCTATTGAAAGGAATAAGTGGTGACGTGGGTAATTAAAAAGATATGTAAAAGTTTCTGTTGTTTAATTCCTAAAAAAGAGGTGTAAAGAAGGTGGATGTTTTGAAAAGAGTTTGTGTTATTTTTGCAATATTTATTCTTTTATGTGGTTGTAAGTCTAATGAAAGTAAGGTACAAAGCAATCAAATCATTAACTATTATGAGGAAATTTATTCATTAGAAAATGAGAGCGTTTATAGTAATATTTTAAATTTGTCAGTTAAAATTGAAAACAAAGAAATAAATTTACAAAAAGGTTTATACGAGCATAAGATTTCTATAGAAGATTTGATATCAAAGCTTGATTTTATAGAAAGTAATAGAAAATTAAAAATGTACATATCTAATGGTGACACAGAAAATGGAATAAAATTTTATTTAGCTGTTTGCTCATTAAATAGTAATGAATACATTTTTATTGGACATTCAGAGAACGTACGGGAACTATGTGAGGCTAATTAAAGTCAGTAAATTGAAAGGAATTATATTGTGAAAAAAGGTTTATATTTAATTGTTCTTTTTACAATTATGTTTTTAGGTTTGCAACAAGTTAATGCATCGGGTAGATTTGACATTCATTATCGAGAAGTATCGGGAGAAGTGTCACGATACCCTACTTATTCGCAAATTACTGGATATTTATCAAATATGGGATATACTGCTCAAGGTTATAACTTTGTAAGTGCTGGGACCGCTTATCAAAATATGAAAAGTGCATCTGGTTTTGTAATACATATGCATGGTGATGCAGGTAGGCAAGCTATGGCAAATAATACATATTTAGTTGGAACAAATGGAAATGGTTTTGCTAGTAAAGCTATATCTGATATGCTATATAATGATTTATGGGGAATGAAAATTGCTATTTATTATGGTTGCTCTACTGGTGATACTACTTCAATCTATGGTGATATCGCACAAGAAACGGTAAATAAGGGAGCTCTTGCAGCCGTTGCATGGAAAGTAACAACATACATTAATGAAGTTAACGAATGGAATAGATTATTTTTTGAAAAAGCACAAAGTGATACCATAGTTGAAAGTTATAGGCACGCGGATTATTGGCTACGTAATAATATTGGAAATGTTGCTGGTGATAGAATGCAAAATAATAGAACAGAACGTGGAAATATATATGTAAAAATTGTTTAATTAATTATGGAGGAATATAATGAAAAAAAGAAATAAAGTAATTTTGACTATTTTATTTTTAACATTTACTATAACTTTTTTTAGCAGTTGCTTTGTAGTAAATGCTAATAATATAAGCAGTAGAGGATTTGTTAGAGGAGCAAATACTGATAGGGTTATAGAAACCAAAGATTTGTCTATAAAAAAAACAAAAAAAATTATATTGATGGACAATTTTATTACAATGAACTATGATAGACAAATAATAACAAATTCAAAGGTTAATACTATCTATAAGGATGATGAATTAAATGAATATGTTTTTCAAGAAAATGTATTAACAGGTTTTATAAAGAATATTGATTATCCTGAACTATCAAATGAAGAAGTGAATCAAGCTTCTTTCAAATCAAAAATAGCATCTTATAAAATAAAGATTCCAAATTATAGAACTTTAGCGGATGTTACAGCACAGTCATTACTTCCAGTAGGAACAGATTTAAATGATTACACTTTAATAAGTGAAAATTTTGTAGAAAGCTATCAAGAATATTCTTATAATTATGTTAAAATGATTGGAAATTATAGAACCAATGATTCAGTAACAGTTAATATAGATGTAAATGGACAGGTCACATCTTTTCTAACAACAGATATTGGCGAATTCGATTCAATTGAAGCAAATACTATAAATGATGAAATGGTAGAGAATTTTGTTAATAATCAGATGATAAGTTTACATGGTAATAATGTAGAGTATACTATTGAAAGTAAGGAAATAGGTAAATATAATTCTCAAAATGTAATAAATGTTTATGTTTATTATGTAGCAGAAGATGGATTATTTTCTTCCGAGGTAATTACAATGTATTTGTAGATAAACATGAAAAAATTCTTTATCTATAATTATTTTTATTATTATATTAACAGGTTCAGTTTACTCAACGAGTTTGAATGAGAAAAGCAAAATACCAAAAAGACATGTTTGATTAATAAAAAAGATGATAAAACGAAAATATCATCTTTTTTTGCTGAAGAACATAATAGATTGACTTTGGAATTAATAGAAACAAATTATATAAATGAAGAAGATAGTCAAATATATTATTATGATGATTTGTTTGAAAAATTATTAGAAGATAATTCCTATAGTGATCTTATGACTATGATACATTATATTGTTCCAAGAGTTATATCAAATAAATTTAAAGACGAAGATGGAAATGACATAAAAAATAAGTTCGGATATTTTAAGAATGCTATTGAAAATAGTATATACAAATTTAATTTAAGTGATGATTTATATGGTGATTATGATGATTTCGAAAGGTAAATTAAGATAATTGCTATATTAAAATTTATCAAAAGTTATAAAGTTAGGTAGATTTTTTATTTTTTAAACTAATTGCCATATTTTATGGAAAATAGATTATAAATGAAAATTGCAATATAATATTGCAAATTTGTAATATATTACAATTGAAAATAAGGTTTATAATGATATAATATATAATAGGTGGTAGATAGTATGTTTAAGGTTATAAATGTTAGTAAAATTGTAAATAATAAGATTATTTTAAATAATGTTTCTTTTGAACTTCCTGAAACTGGATTAGTTTTAATTAAAGGTCCTAACGGTGCTGGTAAATCAACTCTTTTAAATCTTTTAGGAGCGTTAGATAAGCCTACAAATGGTAATATATATTTTTATGATACTAATTTAACTGAATTAGATGAATTTAAGTTGGAGAAATATCGTGAACAAAATGTAAGTTTTGTTTTTCAAAAGTATAACTTATTTGAAGAAATGACGGTATATGATAATATTACTATTGTTGGTAAAAGTGACAATTTTAATGAAGTAGTTAATTTTTTAGGCCTTAGTGAAATTCTTAATGTGAAAGTTAAAAAGTTATCTGGGGGAGAGAAGCAAAGAGTTGCTATAGCAAGGAATCTAATGAAAAACTCTAAAATTTTATTAGCAGATGAACCAACATCTTCATTGGATTATGATACAAAGCAAAAAATATTTTTATTACTTAAAAAATTAAGTGAGAAAAAATTAGTTATTCTTATAAGTCATGATTTAGAATTAATAAATAATATACCTGATATAGTACTTGAACTAAATAATGGAAACTTAATTAATGTAACTAATAATAAGCAAATATATAGTACTAATCAATATCCATTATATAGGAACAAATTTAATAGTATCCATTTTGCTTTAAGTAATCTCTTTAAGAATAAGAAAAAATTAATTTTAAGTATAATTATGCTTGCCTTTACTTTTATCTTTTTGTGGTCTTTTTTATCGCTTGCATCACTTGATTATAAAAAATTACATTATGATACTATGAAACTTGAAAATGATAGTACAATAATATTTAATAAGAATGAACTAATAAATGGCTCTTATAGTTCAACTAATAAGTTCGATGACTCTGATTTAAGTACTCTTGAAAATATGACAGGTACTAAATTAATTAAAGGAAATGCTATTTTTGATAATGGTGAGATTTTAAGTCCTAAGATAAAATATGATACTAATGATACTAATCCTTATTATTCTCATATTTTACTAACAAAATATTCATTTATTGATATAACAAATTTAAAAGAGATAGATTATGGTAGAAAAGCAGTAAATAGCGATGAAATAGTTATAAGTTCCTATGTTGCAGAACAAATAATAAGATATGGAATATTAGATAGTTCTAATGAGTATTATTATCCAAAAAGTTTTGATGCTATTATTAATGATGGAAGAAGTATATCATTAAGTGCTAATAATAATGTTAAAATCGTTGGAATATACAATATTGATACTAGTAAATATACTAATTTAAATAAAGATTATGATAATTTACCAATTAAAATACAACGTTTATATGATGCTATGAGTATTTATTTAGAAAATGTTGCCAGTAATATTTATGTAGATAATTCTTTCTTTGAATATCATACTAACAATTACTCAATAAGTAATACTTATTTACTTAAATATAGTAATACAAATAATACTTATTTAGAAAAATTACCAATTTTAGTTGATAATAGTACTTTATTAACAGATGTTAATAATATTAAAATAAATCAAGGTGAAATAGTAATAAATAATAAAATACTTGAAGAATTAAACTTAGGAGATGATTATCTTAATAAAACAATAGAACTAGATATAGTTAATTCTTTGGGAAATATTTCTGAAAAAACTTTGAATTTAAAAGTAGTAGGTCTTTCTAATACTGATAATTATTATGTCAATGTAAATGATTTTATTAATTATTTAAATCCTGATAACTATATAAATAAGGTATTTATAAATGAAAAAGATTTTAATAAGATAAAAAATATAATAAATGAATTTTCTTTAGAAAATAATAAATATACTATAACTACTAATTATAGTGATGCTATTATAGGTTTAAATAATGTAATTAATTTTTTATATAATATATTTATTGCTATTATTATAATATTTGCAATAATTTCTATATTTATTGTTATTAACTATGAAATGGATAGTATCGATAGACATATAAAAGATATTGCTTTATTAAAATGTTTTGGTATAAATGAAAATATTATAAGTTTTATCTTTATAGTAGAAATTTTATTCTTGTTAATAATATCCTATATAATTTCTTTTCTACTATTTATTGGAATTAGATACTTTGGAAATAATATAGCAAGTGATATTCTAGCAATTAAAATAAATATTCTTCCAATATATATAAAATATATTTTAATGGTTTTAATATTTATACTTATATTTGTTATTTTAATAGCATATTTTATAAGAAAAAGAATAGAAAAATCTTCTCCGCAAACTATTTTTAAAGCTAATTGAATATAAATGATTATTATTCCAAAAAGTAAGGGGCTGTTACGAAATTAAGTGATTGATTTCGTTTCAGTCTTTTTTTCTTTTTGTTTAGGAAATGGAAATTTTTC
>CALVXQ010000058.1 GCA_944371435.1 uncultured Bacilli bacterium | reverse complement strand
GCTCCTAAAACTGATGGCAGACAAAAAGTAATAAGTATGACAGACGCTGATGAAGTACTACAAACTAAAAATCAAGAAGATGAACAAAGTCATACACTTCGTATAGGTGCTTAGTTAGGAGAAGCGTTATGGGATTAAGAACTAATACTGTAATAACTTTAGAAAATCAAGAAAAGTATATTATCCTTAATGAAACAATGTATGGTGGCACAAAATACTTCTTAGTAATGGGTGTAGATGAAAATAAAGATATTATTCCTAATAAGGTTAAAATTATTGAAGAAATAATTGATGGTAACGATGTATTTGTAAATCCTGTTACTGATCCAGAACTTATTATTATATTAACAAGAATATTAAAGTCACAATTATAATAGTTGTGATTTTTTTAATGCCCTTAAATTAGCTTAAAAAATACTCATCTTGATGATGAGTATCATTTATTTTATGTAATCATTAGCATTTGTAACTCTAGTATTACCAGTTGGTGTCCAACCTTCTAAATATTTGTTAGTACTCCATGTATATTCATATGTAGTTGTAGTATTTGTCTCTAATGTAGCGTCTATACATGTTGTTCTCTCTAAAATACATTTATCCCCACTTAGTATGTAATCTTGAGGACATACATAGCCTTTTAAACCACCTTTTTTATTAACAATACACTTATCACCTTGTAAAGTAGCTTCTTTATCTTCACAATAATATTCAGTAGTACTTTCGATTTTTTTATAGCATATTTTTTCATTATCTTTATCAGTTAAATTATAACCTTCAGGACAAGTATATTTATAGGTTATTTCTTCGGTAGGTTCAATAGTTTTATAACATGTAGTACCTTCTTTACTGTAACCTTCAGGACAAGTATATTCGGTTTCTGTAGTATTTTTAGTAGCATCAATAGTTTTAACACACATATTATTATCATCTAAGTAGTAGCCATTATCATTATCACAATAAGGAATTTTTATATCAGCATCTACTAAATCAGCATCAATTGTACGAATACATTTATGGTTGCTAAGTGTATACCCTGCATCACAATATTCATAACTACTAGAATTAGTACGATAACTAGCAGGATAGTAGCAACTACTTCCTATTACAGTACCTTTCTTAGAACATGTATAATATCCACTACTACTAGAACAACTAGCTGAATAAGTAGTTTTTTTATAACATACATTATTTACTGGATAAGTTCCATCGTTACATACATAACTTCCACTACCACTACTGCAAGTTGGTTGACTATATATATAACATTTTGTTCCACTTAGAGTACCACCATTTGGACAACTATAAGAACTTTCCCATTTATATTTATTGTAATAATAAGTACATCCACTTAAGCTACAACTATATTTTCCTGTATATTCTAATTTTTCTGAACCATTGTTATATTCATTAATTAATTTATCTGATTGAATAGGTGTTGGATTACCCCAATGAGAATTGTTAGTAGCTGAATAACTAGATACACATTGATTACCAGATGCAGTCGTTCCGCTAGGACATGAACAAGATTGACTACCAGGTTTATATGTTGGCGCATAAGTTTCAGTTTTGTAACAAGTACTACCGACCAATTGATCTCCACTATTACACCAACAACTACTTCCTCCTGAATGGTAAGTCGCATTATAATAGCAACTAGTACCAATTAATTTATCTGAAGCATAACTACAATAATATTCTTTCTCGGATTCATATTTTTCTTGAGCAGGTTTAGTAATAGTACATTTAGAACCTTTTAAAGTATAGCCATCAGGACATTTATATTCATCTTCTTCTATAACTCTATAATTAGGTTCAGTTTTAATGGTACATTTAGCACCTTTAAGGGTATATCCAGCCGGACATTCATACTTAGTAGTTCCCGGTTTTACTGTAGCCTCAATATATGTATAACAAACCCCATTATTTAATGTATATCCATCTGGGCAAGTTTTTTCAACACTATCTTTTTCTTTAGTTGCTTCAGCATATACAGTATAAGAACCTGTAACGTTTTTTAAAGCATCTTTGATTATAGTTGTATCATCAAAATATAGAGGTGTTGCTGCAATGGTTTCACCACTCTCATATTTATAACACGTTTTATCTTTTAAAACATATCCTTGTGGACAAGTATAAGTATTAGTAGTGGTATATACTGGTTTTTTAAACTCATATTCTGTAATACCCATTAAATTACCATCTTTATCATATATACCATTTTCTAAAATCAAATCTTCTTCGTCGTCTTCTTCATTATTTAAAGAATTATTAATAGTCGTTCCACTAGAAGACTGACTATCATTACTTGTTTGACTGTTCTTACCATCATTATCCACAACATTATTATTTAAAATATCTTTATTATTCGTATAAGTTATCAAGGTTTCTAAGACATAATCGTTTTCTTCTCCACAAGTTAACATAGTTTTAAGAACATATTCACTAGTATCAGTCTTAGTAATAGTAGAATAAGAATCAGTATCACTACATTTATTATTATTTTTATCTGTAAATTCAACTATTAAATTTTTATTTACCATATCACTAAGATTAATAGTATTAGATTCACCAATATTTTCTGGCATATTATCACTAAGGAAATAATTCTTAGCAGCTTCTTTCATAGTATTAATATTATCATTAAATACTTTATTATAAAAAATGTCTAACTTTGGTATAGGTAATACCCATACTAGTAAAAGCACAAATAAGATAACTAAAATTACTTTAATTAAAACACCTTTCCAGTCAATTTTAATTCTAAAATCATTATTATCGTACATAATATTTACCTACCTCTTTTTAATACGTTTTGTTTATAAGTTTCACATTGATTATTAATTAAACCTAGTAAAACTTCATGGAATTCATTTTTATCTATTAAATTCCCATTGCTATCATAAACCTTATATCCCCTGATAAATTGATCAACCCCTGCCGGACAAGTAAAATCATACCGGCCGTTTATGTCTAAAACATTATTTTTTCCGTACCTAATAGCAGACTTCATATTACCACATTGTTTATAATTAAGATATTGAACCATTAGCATATAAATATATGGTGCACTAATCTTGTTAGTATTTAAAGATGTTTGTCCATACCATAAATTTGTTCCTAACCAAGCAAAATACTCATTTGCTATTGTATAATCATTATTTAAAGAATTTTTAAGATTATATGTTAATTCTTCCGCTTCGCTCAATAATTTATAATAATATCCTTTATCTTTAAACATTACACTTAAAAAGGGTTTTACATCATATTTTATACATGAACTAAAAAATGAATTTAAAATATTTTCATATTCTTCTATAGAAGTAATATTTGTAGTACCTTCATAATAAGCATACATATCATCAAATTTTACTACAAAAGTATATAAACTCTTAGCATCATCGAGACTATTTATACTAGCAGCAAAATCATTACCATATCTATTTTTATATTGTAATAAGGTATCGTAAAAATCTTGTACATTACCATAATTAATACTGTAATTAGTAATACTAGAACTAGCTATACTTGTACTTGCTATGGTACTTCTTGTTATCTTACTATTTTCTTGATAACTGCTATCTTTAAAATAGTTATATATTGAGCAAGAGTTTAATAAAATTATTAAAGAAAGTACAGAGATACTTATTCCTTTTATAACTTTACTACCTTTATCTTTTAAATTTTCATCATATTCATACTTATCTACTTTCATATTATCTCCTAAATAAATTTATACCTATGATAAAACTCTTCCTTTGTTGTTATTATCTTCATTGATGGCATTTTGGAGGCTAGCACTAAAAATTGAATCATCATTTACACTATTAAAGACGTTCTTACATAACTGTACATCTTCGTAACTTAAATTTGATTTATCAAATGCTATATCGCGCATCGTATCAAAACGTTCATTAGAAATCATATGTTTAGCTAATACTCTAATAGTAATAACTTCTACAAAATTATTTGGATTCATATTACCTAATGCGGTTTTCAAATCTTTATAAGCATCAAGTTCGTCATTATAAGAACCATTATCCGGTGATATTTTTCCTACAGCATTTCTTAATAATTTAATATTATCATAAATACTAGTCCCTTCGTATAATTGGGCTATATCATAAGATGTAGTGACTAATTCTGATAATCTGGCATTAGCGTCTTCATTTGATAGTATCCAATCTCCCGTATAGCCTTCTTCTCCATGATGTATCCATCTAATTATTTCATAAACGACATTAGAATCGTATATGCTTGGGGCAAAATCACTATCAAAATTTTTAATTTTAACAATCTTATCCCATTCTGTTTGGGTTAGTGTTTGCATAAATTCATTATCATTTACTAAATCTTGATCTATAACTTCTTCTGGCTCTGTAATCATTGCAACACTTGAACTACTAGCAGCGGTAGAACTGGCAACTTGTTTATCCTCTTGTTTTTTATTATTTGTTCCTAAAGTTAGAGTTGCTGCTAATATAGAAGTAGTTAAGGCTGCAGTTCCTAAGGCGGCAATAAGAATTTTTCCGGATTTTGTTGTTTTAGCAGGAGCTTCTTCAACGTGTGTAACTTGTTGATAAGTTGCTTTATTTTCCTTTTCTAATAAAGTTTTTTTAATTTTGCACATATAATAAAGTTCATCAAAATCTTCGTCAGTATGTTCTTCCTTATTATCCCATACTAAAAACCAATCATGGTAAGCATTTTTAATTTGTTCTTTACTAGCATTGCTAGGAATTCCTAATTTTCTATAAAATTCATTTACATCTATTTTCATAATCATTCCCCCTGAATAATACATTATATCTTCCTATTTGCATTATAGCACAGCTGTCATATACTGTCAAACTTGCATCTATCCATTTATTATGATAAAATTACTTTTATGGGGCAGTAATGGTTTCGACAGGTTATGTTGAATATAGATTGCAAGTAGTCTGTATGACTTTAAAAGACAAATTAAAATTAAATGACGAAACTTATAGTTTCAACGCTACTCCTGTTTTTGCTTAGTATAAAGTAATGGAGTATCTTTACTTAATTTCACTTATAGGTTAAGCTAAAGATTTATAGATATAAGTTATATTATATTATTTGCTTAGGGTAGTATAATGAATATTACTAATCTAGTTATAAAATAGGTAAGTTAAAGCCAGTTTTATAATGAAATCTAAATATTAACTAAACTTGTAGATGTTTATATTCAAGTAATTTGGACAGGAGTTCAATTCTCCTCTGCTCCACCAGAGAAGCATTTGCTCGAACTCTTGAGCTTTATTATATATTTTAAGATGTAGAATTAAACGGTTCTACATTTTATTTATGTATTTTGACATTTTGTCAAAATACATAGGGATTTAGAGATTTTGTCTTGAAAATTTTGTACTAAAAAAATTTTTTCTATTTCCCAAAATCAAAAAAATACTTTTTTTGGGAAACGATGTGATATAATGTTATTGGAGGAATAATTATGAAGCTAATAAAGAGAACTGATTATTTAGAAAAATTAATAAATACAATGAATACACCAGATATAAAAGTTATAACTGGTGTTCGTCGTGCTGGTAAATCAAAACTTTTAGAAGAGTTTAAAAAATATATTATCAAAAATGCCAAAGATTATAATATAATACATATTAATTACAATTTAACTAAGTATGAGAATATCAATGAATATCATAAATTAATAGAATATGTTGAGGAAAATTATAAAGATGATAAACAAAATTATTTATTAATAGATGAGGTTCAAATGTGTGATGGTTTTGAAAAAGCAATTAATAATTTT
>CALVXQ010000057.1 GCA_944371435.1 uncultured Bacilli bacterium | reverse complement strand
GCACTAGTGGGATTATTAAAATTTTTATAAACTTTAATATGATTTTTATTACTATCAAAAGAATAATCAACATTATCATTATTTAAATAAGTAATATTACTAGTTCTTAAAGCTAAAAACAATAAAGTAAAAATAAAGTAAATTGTACATTGATAACGAATAGCCAGATTTTTTTCAGGCCAAATATGAGTCGTAAAATAACCAATTAATAAAGAATATAAAATTATTAAAATACTAAATAAATTAATATGCGTTACAATACCAGTTATATAAGTAAAACCTTCTCTAACAGAAAATATATCATAAACAGTAAAAATTCTTCCTAGTAAATTCAAATGTATTAACTGAGCTAAAGAATATATATTAAGTACTATTAAAGAAATAATATAAATCTTTTTGCCTATTTTCTTAGGTATTAACATATATATTATAGCAAAGATAAAACACCACGCTAAGGTAAATTTAGTCGTAATAATATCGATTGGCCAAAAATATAGTTGTTTCAATGCTGAGGCCGACCTTGTCAAGAAATCTAAACCAAAATAACTTAAGATTAATAAAATAATAAATAAACTATAGCGCCAATACTTATTGTTTAAAACTTTTTTCATTTAATACTCCTATCTAATTAAGTAATAGAAAAATAGTACTATCCTACTTATAAAAGCCGTTATTTTTAAAAGCATTAATTGTAATATATTAGCTTTATTGTAATATTTTTCAAAATAATACTGACTTTGTTTTAAAATATCATATTTTTTTAAAGCTTTAATACTCTTATCAATAGTAACCGAATGATTATGAACTACATCAATATCATTTACTACTACCATATATTTACCTAATTTTTTAGTTTTAACTCCTAAGATATTTTCTTCGTAATATAAAAACACATTATCATCAAAATAATTAATATTTTCTAAATGTTTAGAATCGATTAAGAAAAAAGAACCAGAAACAACTTCTACTTTACTTAATTTTTTATGATAATAATTATCTGAATACATTATTCTTTTCTTAAAGTAACGTCTAAAATAGAAGATATTTTGTAAGATATCATCACTTGGCCTTGGTATTTTCCAACCTCGATTTAAGTCATTGCCCTCGATAATAGTAGGAGCCACTATAACTCTTTTTTCACTAACTATGCTAGCTAATTCAATTAAGTCATTTTCTGAATCGATGATAATATCACTATTGGATACGATAATAACTAAATTTTGGAACTCATCTATTAAATATTTACAACCAATATTTAAAGCATAAGAATATCCCCCATTTTTAGGACTTGCTATTACTTTTATTTTCTTATTTTCTAAATTTCTTAATTTAAATAAAGAATCATCAGCACTTTTATTATCGACTATTACTATCTTATCTAAACACTTATAATTTTTAACATTATCGATTAAAGTTTTTGTTGTTTCATAATCATTATAATTTACAATACACATACCTAACTTCATATTTTCACCATATTATTAATAATACCATAAAAAAAATATATAGACCATAACTAATCTATATTATTTTCGTATTCACAGCTTAAACAAACGATTTTATTATCCTTTTCGACGAGTACACCACCACACTCAGGACAAGTCTTTTCGATTGGCTTATACCAAGTAGCAAAATCACATTTAGGATAATTACGACATCCATAAAATATCTTGCCTCTTCTTGTTTTCTTTTCAACTACATCGCCACCGCATTTAGGACAAGTAATAATCTTGGCAGCAGGTTTAGGCTCTTCTTTTTTGATATATTTACAACTAGGATAGGAAGAACAAGCAACAAACGGACCAAAACGGCCATTACGAACAACTAAAGGTGAAGAACACATCGGACATAATTCACCGGTCTTTTCCGGTTCTTTCTTTTCCATATTATGATACGCTTCTTCTACTAAAGGCTCAAATTTATTATAAAAATTACTTAATAATTCAATATTATTTTCTTTATTTAATGCTATTAAATCTAAATCTTCTTCCATCTTAGCCGTATACTTAACATTAATAATATCACTAAAATACTCTTGTAATTTATCCGTTGTTTCCATACCAATTTCCGTAGGAACAAACTTTTTATCTTCAACATTAACATAATTACGCTCTTTTAAAGTCGATATAATCGTTGCATAAGTACTAGGACGTCCAATACCTAAAGATTCTAACTCTTTAATTAAACTACTTTCTGTAAAACGAGGAGTTGGCTTTGTAAAGTGTTGTTCTTTAGTAATATCATTAGATGTAACTTCTTTAACATTACTTAAATCTGGTAATATTTTATCTTCTTGATCTTCATATTTAGAATAAACTTTTAAATAACCAGGAAACTCTAGTACTGATCCCGTAGCTTTAAATAAATATTCATTATTTTCAAAAATAATAGTCGTTGCTAAAGTTATAGCATCAGCCATTAAACTAGATAAAGCCTTATAATATATTAAACTATATAACTTATACTCATCAGAAGTTAAATGTTCTTTAATTGACTCAGGAGTACGCGTGATTGCCGTTGGTCTAATACCTTCATGAGCATCTTGCATATTTTCTGTATTTTTACCCTTCTTAACATAGCCAACATATTCCGAACCATAATTTTCGGCAATATAATTTAAAGTATCATTAATAAATATTGGAGATATACGCGTCGAGTCAGTACGCATATAAGTAATTAAACCAACCGTTTCCTTACCGATATCAATACCTTCATATAATTTTTGAGCAACCTTCATAGTTCTAGATGAAGAAAAGCCTAATTTATTAGCCGCTGTTTGCTGAAGAGTCGAAGTTTTAAATATTGGTTTAGCAGCTTTCTTTTTCTTTTTAGTTTCAATATCAACAACTTGAAATTTAGAAGATAATGCTTGAAGTATTGCATCAGCTTCTTCTTCATTTTTGATTTTTATCTCTTTATTCTGGTGCTTAAATAAATTAGCTTCAAAATCTGGAAATATCGCACTTATCGTCCAGTACTCTTCCGGAACAAATGCCTTAATTTCTCTTTCCCGATCGACAATCAATTTTAAAGCCACAGATTGAACACGACCAGCCGATTTACCACCAGTTTTTGATTGCATCAATTTAGATAATCTAAAACCGATAATACGATCAAGCATTCTCCTTGTTTCTTGTGATTTTACTAAAGCATAATCAATTTTACGGGGATTTTTTAAAGATTCCAAAACAGCTGGTTTAGTAATTTCATGAAAGACAATTCTTTCATATTGAGCATCAGCAATATCCAAAGCATCATATAAATGCCAGGCAATAGCTTCCCCTTCGCGATCGGGATCGCTAGCTAGATAAACTTTATCAGTTTCATGAACCATCTTTTTTAAATCATTTATTATCTTACTTTTTCCTTTTATTGGAACATAATTAGGTATAAAACCATGTTCAATATCAATACCTAAACCATATTTTCCAGTTGTAGCTAAATCTCTAATATGTCCTTTAGAAGAAACAACTTTATATTTACTACCTAAATATTTTTCAATAGTTTTACTTTTAGCAGGAGATTCTACAATTACTAAATTTTTCATAATTACCTCTCTTCTTCGTTATTTTCTAAATCTTGTTCTTCTTCATTAATTTGCGGAGCTTTAATAGTACTTAAATACTCCATATAATTTTTCTTAATTGCTAAATTACTCATATCAATATCATCTTTAACTTTAGTATTAATAGCAATAATCTCTTCATCAGTATAAGTCTCATCCCCCAAATAATTAAGTTTCGATGTTGAAGCATCATAATAAGCAATATCACTACGCCATGAACCATCAGCAAATATCACAATATTAGGATAATCGCTATCAAATAAATCGTGACCAGCATATAGCCTTGGATCGTAATCTAAATTAAATAAATTAGCCAAAGTTGGTAAGATATTAATAAATGAGGTATATTCGTCAAACTTAGTTGGGGTTAAACTAGGATTATAAATAATAAATGGAGTCCTATCAACATCACCATTTCCTGATACATCATACTTAGTAATTTCTTGAAACTCATCAGCTCCAAAAGCATAAGGATAATGATCAGCAAATAAAGTAATAACAGTATCATCTAATTTACCAGCAGCACTTAATTCATTAATAAGTTCGCCAATCGCATTATCTACTATTTTTAATTTCGACATATATCTTTTAATTGGCATACTCCAATCTTCATCAGCAAATAAATCTAAATATAAATCACCAGTTACCGAAGATATATTATAAGACATGTGACTAGATACCGTAGTCATCCAGACCATAAATTTATCTTCATTAATAAAATAAGGTACAGCTTTTTCAATTAATTCCACATCATTTGGCCATGGCTTATTTTCAGTTCCTAATTTAATTCCTAAATCATAAACATTATAATATCTACCACTTCCCATATTTGGATGAATTATAGAACGATAATAATAATACTCAGTATAATCATGATAACTAGATGTCTTATAACCTTTATAATTAAATAAGTTAAATAAAGCATTATAATAAGTATTATCTCTATATAAGTTAGCCGTACAAGAATTATTAATCGAATATAAAGACGTTAAAGTACTCATCTCATTATTACCTGTTGCACAAGTATTACGAGGAGAAAAAGCATTATCCCAAGCCCATCCTTCATTATATAATTTAGCTATATTAGGAAAATATTCTGGATAATTAAGTAGAACATTACTACCAGATTCAATCATAATTACAATTAAATTCTTTCCTTCTAATAAACCAGTATATTCATTTTTCGGAGTAATACCCTTACTTAAATAATAATTATTTAATAAACGATAATCTTTATCAGTTTCTTCTTCATTTAAACTAATCCAAGCAGTATCATCGATAAATCGGGAATAATCAGTTACTTCTTCCTCCTGTTTAGTAAACTCTCTTTCGGCACTAGAACTACCAAAAATAAGAGCTTTGATATCGATTACTTCATAACCTAAAATACCAAACTGAGATACTGTTATATTTGGTAAAGATGGATTATTAAATAATTCTTTATTAGCTACTATTTGTAATTTATTTTGCATAAAAGGAAGATATAAAGTACTTCCATAAATAATAGAACCAAGTACTATAGTACCAATTAATGAGATTCGACTAACTTTAATAACTTTATTATACTTCATTATATTTTCTTTTCTTCTCTTACGCTCTTTTTTAGTTAATCTCTTACCAGTATCTAATGTTAATTCATCTAAAATACTATATTTTTTATCAATTCGTGGTTCAATAAATATTAAATAAATAATAAATAAAATACTTGGTACTAATAGAAAATAATAACTTATTTTCAAACTATTAATAAAATCACCAACAAAACCATCAGCTGCCTGAACTTGTGTTAATGAACCAAATGACATATAAGTACCAAAATAATTACAAAAACCAGCTTGAGCAACATATAAAATATTTAGAACTAGAAGAATTATAGCAATTACTATATTACTAGTTTTTCTTTTTGTAAAACTTAGAAGTATACTTATAATACTACTTATAATAATAATCCCCATAAATATTCTTAATAAAGACCAATCTAATATAGGAATATTCATTATTAATTTTAAGATTAACTCACTTATAAAAAGACTGGAAGTTAAATATAAGAAATTTTTTATTACTTTATTGTTATATAATTTTTGCATCTTACTTTCCTTTACTACTTAAATACTTTTTTACAGGACCATATGTAAATCGATAGTTATCTAATGGTCCATATTTATTTAAAGCTTCTAAATGACTCTTAGTAGGATAACCTTTATGTTTAGCAAAACCATATTCCGGATATTTTTTATCAAGTTCATACATCATATTATCACGGGTTACTTTAGCTACAATACTTGCAGCTGCAATAGA
>CALVXQ010000056.1 GCA_944371435.1 uncultured Bacilli bacterium | reverse complement strand
GGTCCATTAAAAGTGAAATAAAAACGTAAAGTATCCATGTCAAATTTTTCAAGCAACTCATTAGCACTAATTAAATTACCCTTACTTTTTGACATTTTTTCATTATTCAAATTAACATATGCACTTGAGACTATATAATCAGGTAGGCGATAATCTTCTTTCATTCCTAAAATCAAAGCGGGAAAAATAGTGGTATGAAAAGGTATATTATCTTTACCATGAACATAATAAGTTCTTAAGTTTTTATTATCATCACTCATAAATTTAGCAAAATCAATATTTCTTTTTTCACATACTTCTAAACCAACTGATAAATAACCTAAAACTGCTTCAAACCAAACATAAATTCTTTTATCTTCATACCCTTTAATTGGAACTTCTACTCCCCAATCAAGTTGTCTAGTAGCAGCTCTTTCCACTAATCCCATATCCAAGTATTTTTGTGCTTCTCCCAAAGCATTTTTACGCCATTTATCCTTACGTTTATTTATTAAATCTTGTAGTTCATCTTTAAATAGTGGTAACTTAAAATAAAGGTGCTTATTATTTTTCATCACTGTACTAGTATTACAATTTTTACAATGTTTATCTAATATTTCGGAACTATCAAATGATGATAAACAATTATCACATTGTTCTCCACTACACTCGCTTCCACATTTTGGACAAATACCAACTATCTGTCTATCTTGTAAAAATTCTTTACAATTTGGACAGTAATCTTGAGGTACTTCTTTTTCATATAAATAACCATTTTTATAAAGTTTCTTAAAAACTTCTTGTACATATTTTTTATGATGCTCGCTCATTGTATTTGAATATAAATCATATTCAAAACCTAAATTTTGAAAAGTTTTAACAAACTCACCATGATAAAAATTAGCAATCTCAGCAGGTTGTTTATTTTCTTTTTTAGCTCTCTGTGTTATCGGCGTTCCATGACAATCACTTCCTGAAACGTATATAACATTATCACCACAACCACGATAATACTTTGCTAAAATATCCCCTGGTAAAAGAGCCGCTAAATGACCGACATGTAAATAATAATTTGCATAAGGCCAAGCACCACCAATAAATATATCTCTTTTCATCTGTATCACTTCCACAATCATTGTAACATAACATAATATGTTTGACAAATATCCTTTTTAATCCTATTTAATTTTCGCTAATATATACTTATCGTTTACAACTTCTTCTTTATACATTAATTGACAATCTTTATTTAAAATTTGTAAAAATATGTAAGGTTTACTAATATTACCACATATTATTACTTTAACAAATCTTTTTTCAGCTTTAGTTAAAAATATATCATTTAGATATTGATATAATTGAGCTCGTTCAAAACAACCATTAACATTTCCTAAATTAATTAAAAATTTTTCATAATAATTTACTTTATCTTCTTTTAAATCATAATGACTATTTTTAGGATAACCTAAAAACAAATTAGCACTTACTCTATTTGTAAAAATCTTATGCATTTTCTGAAAATAATCATCCAGATATTTTAGTTGTAAGTAATCATCTAAACTTGCTAAATATTCTTGTGGTAGTAAAGTTAAATACGGGTAATTATCTTTAATTGTTCTAAATCTGGGAATAATTCCAAAAGAAACTGGTTTAAGATTATATTGATTATTAAATAAATCTTCTAACGGATTTAAAAAATACCAACCATTATCTCCTTCTACTATAAGAGCAAATAAAGGAATTTTACTACTATTAGCAATAATTTTTTTAGCATTTATATCAAATTCTTGAAAAAGTTTTACATAAAAATCGGCTAAAGTAGAACAAACCACATCAGGAAAACGATTTATAAAACCCAAATTATATTGTTTTTCTTTATCTTCAAAAGAAGCTAGAAAATATTTTAAGTCACGTTTAAAATACGGTGCTAACTTAATATATAAATATCTTATTATTATATCTTTAGACCAATTATTTTGAACATTATTAATAATCTCATCCATAAGCACCAACTTCTTTTTTTGTTTTAAAGCTATTATACTCAATAATCAAATTAGCAACAAGGAAAAAATTCCAATCAACTTCTGGTTGAGTTGTTATCAACTAGCTCGTTATTGTTATAAATAATAATATATATTAAAATTCTTTAAGAAAGGAGCAAGAATGAAAAAGAATACAACATATATAGTTATAATTTTATTATTAATTGTTTCATTATGTGTAAGCTTATTCTTTAACATCAATCATGAATGTACACCAGCACTTAGTGATCTACCTAAACCAGAGGTATCTGAAGGATTAAGAGGTACATTTGGGATTGATAAAAACATCAACGAAGAAACAATTGATAATTACTTAGAAAGAAGTGATTCTGTCTATCGTGATATGCGTATGTTAGTTGATCCCGGCAATTATGAAGCAATCGGAGGAGACTCATATCTATCAGGTTTTGTTAAAGGCTTTGAAGTTGTACCTTATCCATACTTAGTAAATGTAAGTGGATTACCTGAAGAAGTTGGCGATACTTATACCGGAGAAACTTTATTTACAGAAAAAGATGGACAATATACAGCAAATTATGAAGAATCTATGCGTATTTTAGAATATTTATTTCCTAAAGACAAAACGATATTTCTAATGTGTGGTGGTGGCGGATATGCCGGAATGACCAAAAATATGTTAGTAGCATTAGGATGGGATGAAGATAAAATCTATAATGTCGGCGGATATTGGTATTATAATGGTAATAATAATGTAGCAGTTAAAAGAAGTTACAATGATGAGGCTACTTATGATTTCTGGAAAGTAGCTTATCATGATATAGATTTTACTACTCTTCATGAAATTAATGATGACTAAAAAGAAAATTGCAATTATAAGTGTAGCAGTATTAGTCTTATTAGCATTAACTAGTTTAATAATATTTAAATTATCTAAAACTAGTTTTTATCTTGATGATAAATATTATGGGGAAAATAAGATAACAGAAATTGGTATTGATGAATTTAATAATTTGATTGACAATAAAGAATCATTTGTTGTATTTGTCTATCAACCAGCTTGTTCTACCTCAGCAGAATTTGAAGAAGTCGTTACAGACTTTTTAGAACAAAATCAAATAAGTATTTATAAAATTAAATTTTCTGAAATATATGAAAATGTTAATTTTTTAAAGTTTTATCCTTCTTTTATAATTTATAAGAAAGGAAAAATGGTTGATTTTTTAGAAGCGGATAAAGATTCTGATTTAAAATATTATCAATCGGTAGATGGTTTTACCGAATGGTTTACTAAATACGTTAAATTAAAAGAAAATATTTCTAATAATGATGTAATAAGTAATGAAGAAAATCAAGATAATGATATTAGTAATGAAACAGATAATAATAAAGACAATAACAATGATAATAATACTGTAAATATTAAGTTAGATAATATCGCTAAAGAGGAAGGAAAAGTAAATATATATTTTTTCTGGGGCGATGGTTGTCCACATTGTGAGGCCGAAAAAAACTTTCTAAGTAGCATTGAAAATGATTATGGTAATTTATTTGAAGTTCATGATTTTGAAGTTTGGCATAATGAAAAAAACGAAGAAATTATGCACGTCTTCAGTGCCGCTATAGATGATGAAGTTACTGGGGTTCCCTATACAATAATTGGAGAATATGCTATTCATGGTTTTAATGAGAATAAAGAAGAACAATTTCTTAATGCTATTGTTGAAGGGGCTAAAAGTAACTATGATGTATATCTAGATGAAATTGCTTAAAAAATAATCTTGTAGGGATTATTTTTTTTAAGAGTTTAAAATTTGTGCAATAGCCTCAGAGCAATCTTCCTTAACTGTTATTGTTTGATCTTTAATTTCAAATGCAACATCCGGAAATTTATCATTTATCCTAATTAAAAAAATATTACGATGCTCATAGACAAGCTCTTCAAAAGGGAATCTAATAATACCAGGAGTGTTGAAGCCAACTCCTAATTCTAATAGTACTAATTTTTTATTAATATTAGCATCTATAAATTTAATATAATTACTATTTAACTCTTGCCAATTCTTATCTTCAACAAAAAAAGCGTCTTTTCTTATGTTTATCTCCATATTTTTACCACATACTGGACATTTAGGGACTAAGTTACTATCAACTTTTAAATTATCTTTACATAATAACATTTTTTTAATTAAACTAGTATCATCATATACCTTATTATGACAGCCAACAGAGCATTGCATCTTGCCATAACTTCCTTGTACTTCAAAAACTCGATTCGCAGCAAAGCCAGATTTAAGAAATTGACCATCAACATTTGTTGTTATAACAAAATAATTTTTATTTTCGACCAACTTATATAAATTTTTATATGTTAAAAGTGCTGGAGGAGCAATAAAAGAATAATTAACATGTTTAGCCCAGTAACTCCATCTTTCCTCTTCGCTCTTAAAATTATAAAAGCTAGAAGTATACATATCAGTCATATGGTAAGCTGCGCCTAACTCCGGAAAATATCTTTTAAAACTCTCCTGGGAATAATCAATACCCGCAGAAGATGATAATCCAGCACCAGCACCAATTAAGATAGCATCGGCATCTTCTATTAACTTTTTAATTTTTAAATAATCTTTTGTACTCATTATAATTACTCTCACTATAAACATCAAATACAACTTTAATATTGGTATTATATTGACTTAATACTTCTTTAACTGAATTATAAACAATAAATTTAGCTTTTTTTATTGGATAAGCAAATAAACCAGTAGAAATACTAGGAAAGGCAATCGAAGCATAATTATTCTTAATAGCATATTCTAATACGTTTTTATAACAATTTGCTAAATTTTTTTCATCTTCCAAAGTCACTTTACTTATAATCTGTGGACCTACGGTAGTAATTATTTTTTGACATGGTAAATTATATCCGCTACAAACAATAAAATCTCCCGTAGCTATTTTTCTCCCCTTTAAAATATTATTACATTCTAATCTTAATCTCATACCAGCATTAGTATGGATAACATTATCTATACAAGTATGCTCAGGATTAAAGCACCCTAAACCTCGATTATTTCCAGCATTTACTATTATGTCACATTTTAAAGTCGTTATATCCCCAAGCCATAATATAATATTAGGTTCTATTTCTTCTAAATCGTTAACATCAGTAATAATTTTATCTTTTAAATTTAAAGATAGATAAGTATCTTCCAATTTTAAAATTTTCTCGTCAATAAAAATAGGAGGCCTTAAATTAACCAACATTTTATATAACTTTTTTAACTCCTTATATGAACTAGGAATTTTTAATTCATAATTACCCTCTTTAATTAAATATTTAACAATTTCCAATAATATTTCTGATTTCATAATTACCTATCCTTGTATTTTAAACCAAATTCTTTCATCATATCTAAAACTCCCGTTAAACCATTACCCTTTGTAGTTAGTGAATATTCAACTTTAGGAGGAATAACTGGATAAACCTCACGTCTTATTATTCCATCTTTTTCTAATGTCCTTAGATTTTGTGTTAATACCTTAGCTGAAATACCTACAACCTTTCTATTCAATTCATTATATCTTTTTGGGCCATCGATAAGTTCTCTTAATATTAATACTTTCCACTTATTAGATATAATAGAGGCAGTATATTCAACAGGACAATTTGTATAAATTTTAACCATATAACCTCTTTCTAACAGTATAATATCATCATATAATATTTTTAGAAAGTACGCACTTTTTGGTAAGTATATAAATATTTTTATATTATTAATTTATTAAATATACTTTTTGCACATAGATTAACTTAAATATTAATGATATAATGGCAATATAAATTAATTGAAATTTAGGAAGGTAATTTAGATGAGTAAATATTATGATAATGTTAATCAAGAAATAAAAGACTATTTTAAAATATTAGAACCTGATTTTCCAGAATGGTTAAACGAATATATAGATACAAAAGAATTATTATCACAACA
>CALVXQ010000055.1 GCA_944371435.1 uncultured Bacilli bacterium | reverse complement strand
ATAAAAATTTTTTTAATACTTCTACATATTCTTCTTGCATATCAATATATTCTTTAACAATACTTTTTACTTTCATATCCATATTTTTATTATTATAAATCTTTTTACCTTCAATAATTCCCATATTAATTCCTTGTAAAATTAACTCTGTAATCTTGGAATTACTAGTATCCGTAAGAGTTTTCATCTCCACCCCATACCAAGTCATAACTTTATTCATCATATTAGTTTCATGAGGAGTCTTATCCTTGTTATAATTATTATATATTTTATTAACTCTTCTTATAATATTTTCATACTTCTTATGTAAATCTTCTAATACTTTCTTTAATTTTTTATCTTGAACCTTTTTTAAAACACAATCAATCGCATCAGTTCCCATCGAAGAACCTTTATTAATTTCATCTAAAACTGCAACATTATCTTTCATTTAATAATCTCCTTTAATTTTATTATGGAAAAAATTATCAATATTATACTTTATATGTTAAGATATTAATGGTGAGTTAAATGCATGTAATTGGTCTAATAGTAGAATATAATCCCTTACATAATGGACATATCTATCAAATAGAAAAAATTAAAGAACTATATTCTGATTCAATTATTATTTTAATTTTAAATGGCTATTTTTTAGAACGTGGGGAAATTAGTTACATGACTAAAGAAACTAAAGTAAAACTAGCTTTAGAAAATAAAGTCGATATCATAGTAGAACTACCCTGTGTCTTTGGTACGCAAGCTGCTGATATATTTGCTTATGAAGCTATTAAAATTTTAAATGAATTTAAAATAGATATATTGGTATTTGGCAGTGAAACTAATAATCTTAAGTTACTAAAGATGATTGCTGATAAACAAGATGAATTAAAATTTAATGAAGATATTAAAAAGTATTTAAAAAATGGTTATAATTATCCTACTTCTTTAGCTAAAGCTTTAAATATTGATACAACTATTCTTCCTAATGATTTACTAGGTATATCTTATCTAAAAGCAATTAAAAAAATTAATAATAATATTCAACCTGTTACTATAAAAAGAACTAGTAGTTATCATAATATTGATAGTACCGATACAATAGTAAGTGCTAGTAATATTAGAAATAAAATAGATAATAATATTGATATTTCTAAATATACACCATATCAAGACTATATTATAAAGCCTAATAAAGATAATTATTTTCTATTAATAAAATTTGCTATTATTAATAATCCTTCTTTAAATAACTATTTAGATGTTACGGAAGGAATAGATTATCGATTAAAAAAAGTTATTAAAAATATTAATAACTTAGATGAACTTATTAAAAAAATAAAAAGTAAAAGATATACTTATAATCGTATTAATAGAATGCTTATTCATATCTTGTTAGGAATACCTAAAATAATTAAAGAAGATATATATATTAGAGTTTTAGGATTTAATAAAAATGGTCAAAATTATTTAAAGACATTAGATATAAATTATAATAATTATAAAAATACCTATATCTATAATACAGAATTAAATGCTGCAATTATATATGATTTAATAAACAATACAAATACATATAATTATGAAATTAAAAATAAGCCTCTTAAATATTAAACTTGGAGGCTATTTTTTAAATTATTAATAACTTTCTTTTCAATACGGGAAATATACGATTGGCTAATATTGAGTTTATCAGCAACTTCTTTTTGCGTATACTCTTTTGTATTATAAAGACCATAGCGCATAATCATTATCCTTTTATCTCTTTCATCTAATAATTCTATTTCTTTAGTAAGAAGACGTTTTTCTTCTGATTCTTCAAATTCTTTAACTACTAAATCATCAGGAGTACCCATAACATCTTCTAAATGTAATTCATTTCCATCTTGATCATAATTTAAAGCATCTTCTAAACTTATTTCCGTTTTCCTATTTTTATTTTTACGAATATACATCAATATTTCATTAGCAATACAACGAGAAGCATATGTAGCTAATTTAATATTTTTATCAATTTTATAAGTATTAATTCCTTTAATTAAACCGATTGATCCAATCGAAACTAAATCCTCCATATCATATCCAGTTGATTCATACTTCTTAGCTAAAAAAACTACTAACCTTAAATTATGTTCAATTAAGATATCTCGGGCTTTAGTATTACCACTTTTTAATTCAATAAGATACTTTAATTCTTCATCTTTAGATAGTGGAGGTGGTAATTTATCATCGCTACCTAAAAAGAATAATTCATTATATTTACTTCTTAACCAAGCTAATATTTTCTTAATCATGTAAACTCTCCATTATTTCTAAATTTAAAATACAATCTACTCCATTAATTCCTATTTTCTCATCCATCATACCTAATAAAAAATTATCATTAAACTTATTATCTATTTCAATTTTAGAAGGAATAATACATTTTAATAATCCTCTATTATTAAGAGAATGATATGGTACATATATAGGACTTCGAATACTTACTACTCCTTTTAACAACTTTTTATCTAATAAAACAATATTCTTACCAGTTATCGGATCTTTTAATTTATTTCCTGTATCTAAATAACCACTTACATTTATATAACGAGAATTTTTAAAATAGATTGTTACATTATAATAATTTTTATAATTAGTTTTAAAAAGACTAAATTGTTTATTAAATAAATAAAGAATTAAAGGACTACTAATAATTATTAATAAATAATTTAATTTATTAATCTTTAAAGAATAGACAAATCCTCCTAAAATTACACTACCCATATAAAAATATAATAAGTTATTTAACGTATATAAAATATCTTTATATTTAAAACAAACTATAATAAGAATTAAAGCTAATAATATTTTAAATATTAAAAGAAAAAAAATATTATTTAAAAATATACCAATTAAACCTAGTTCTCCTAATAAAGAAGTTAATAGTATCCGTTTTAAAGATATATTTCTCTTTAAAGTAATATTTACTAAAATTAATAATAAACAATCAAAAAAATAATTTATTAATAATACTAAATCAAGATATATAACCATATTATCACCATAGTATTATAATAAATTATTCTTCTTTAAAATAATGTCATTTTATGTATTACCATAAATTTTTAGGATAAACACCTTCATTAATTAATCTATTAATATTTTCTTTAACATAAGAAGCATCTTCCTTATAAGTTACTCCATACCATTTAGAATTAGTTTTCATCAACTTAACTTTTATTTCTTTATTCTTTACAGCCTCTTCAACAACATCTGGTATTAAAAATTCTCCTTCTAATAGTTCTGATTCATCTTTAGCGAAATATTTAATAATTTCTCTTTCTAATATTGTAAATATATACGGTGTAAATAAAAACATATTCATAGAACAAATAGAATTATCATCAACTTTAAAACTTGGTTCGCCCGATAAAGGTTTAGCGATAATCTCTGTTTTCTCTTTAGCTACTGATGATTCAACTAAACTTTCTAAATAACCATCTTTAAAGTTACAAACACCTCTTTTAACACTACCAGTTTCACTTAAAGTATTTGCAATAGCATAACCAACCATCCCAAAAGTTTTAGAATCTTTATTATCTTTTAAAAATACACTTGCAGCTCGGTAAGCATCTTCGCCATAGAAATCATCGGCATTGATAATAGCAAAATTACCCTTTACAACATTACGACAACAATAAATTGCATGAGCCGTCCCCCAAGGTTTAACACGCTCAAATCCTGCTGATAATTTAACCGGAATATCTGCCATATCTTGAAAAACATAAGTAACAGGAATATGACTTTCTACTCTCTTACCAATAGTACTCTTAAATATTTCTTCGTTTTCTTTTTTTATAATAAATACAACTCTTTTAAATCCATACTTTAGGGCATCATAAATTGAATAATCAATAAGAAACTCTCCATTAGGGCCAAATTTTTCTATTTGTTTTAAACCACCAAAACGACTTCCCATACCAGCCGCCATAATTACTAAATCCATTTTATAATCTCCTCATTCCTTTATAATCAATTAACACCTTTTTTATTCCAAATCTTTTACTAAAGGCTACAGTAACAAACTTATCATCAACATTTATTACTGCACCCCGACCACATGTATTATGCATAACAACATCTCCTGGTTTATAATCAGTAGTAAATTCCCCAGCATTTATTCCATTCTTAGAAGTATATTTGGCATAATTATCCGTAAATAAATTATTTTCACTTACATCTAATAGATCCGGATTAATCTCTTCAATAAATCTCGAAACCGGATTAATTTCTTCCTTACCATATAGTATTCTTCTTTTTGCATTCAAAAGATACAATCTTTCTTTTGCCCTCGTAATTCCTACATAACATAATCTTCTTTCCTCTTCAATATCTCCCGCTTCATATAAAGAATTTTGATGAGGAAAAATTCCTTCTTCCATACCGATTAAGAAAACGCAAGCAAATTCTAAGCCTTTAGCCGAATGAATGGTCATCAAAGTAACACCATCATTATTACTTTTATGTTCACTCACATCAGCTATTAAAGATATTTCATCTAAAAAATCATCTAAATTTACTGAGCCAGTTCTTTCTTCAAAAGAAGCAGTAATTGATTTAAACTCTTCTAAGTTATCTAATCTTAACTCATTTTCTAGATTCTTTTCTTTACTAAGTTCTTCCTTCATAGAAGTTTTTAATAGTATTTCATCTATTAACTCGGTTAAAGATAAATTTTTAGCTTCTTCAATTAAACTAAGGATTAAATTCTTAAATTCTAATTCTTTACCATTACTAATTGCCTTAAACATGGAAGTGTTCTCACTACGGGCTAAAGCTTCTAACTTATCAACTGAGACATTACCTATCCCTCTTTTAGGAACATTAATTACCCTTCTTAAAGATATATCATCATTAGGATTATTAATCAATTTTAAATATGACAATAAATCTTTTATTTCTTTTCTTTGATAAAAGTAATAAGCCCCTACTACCTGATATGCGACATTATGTTTTAAAAATACTTCTTCAACTAAACGAGCCTGAGCATTAGTTCGATATAAAACTGCAATATCCTTATAATGGTACCCTTCATCAATTAAATTATTTATCTCATTTAAAACTGTCTCTACTTCATCTTTACCATCAATTGTACGAATATATTTAGTTTTAACTCCTTCACCTAAAACTCCATGTAATTCTAAATCTTTTCGCTCTTTATTATTCTTAATTACACAATTAGCTATCTTTAATATATTTTCCGTACTACGATAATTTTCTTCTAAAGTTATAACATGACAACCTTTATAATCTTTTTCAAAGTTTAAAATGTTTTTAAAATTAGCATTACGAAACCCATAAATTGACTGATTAGCATCACCAACAACAAATAAATTACAATATTTAGAAGCCAATAATTTTATTAACTGATATTGAACCTCATTTGTATCTTGATACTCATCAACCAAAATATATTTATATCGTTGTTGATACTTTTCTAAAACGGTTTTATTCTCTCTAAATATTTTAACAGGCAACCTTAATAAATCATCAAAGTCAACTGAATTATTCTTTTTTAAAATTTCTAAATACTCTTGATATATCTTTATTACTGTTTTTTCAGCATCAGTATTAAAAAACTTTTCTATTTCATCTAAAGAAAGATTCTCATTTTTAATAAAACTTATTCTATTACGAACATAGGAAGGTGCACAAAACTTAGGATCAATATTTAATTCTTTTTCAATTTTTTTTATTACACTTAAAACATCATCGCTATCTAAAATTGTAAAGTTTTTATCTAAACCAACATAGTTATATTCTTCTTTTAATATTCGTACTCCTAACGAATGAAATGTCCCGATAAAACTTAAGGGTTGCGCTACTAAATTAGTTACACGCTCTTTCATCTCTTTGGCTGCTTTATTAGTAAATGTGATAGCTAGAATATTATAAGATGGAATCCCCTGTTCAATTAGATATGCTATACGGGTAGTTAAAACTCTTGTTTTACCCGAACCAGCACCGGCTAATACTAAACATGGACCTTCTTTATGCATTACAGCTTCCTTTTGATTTTGATTTAAATTAGCAAGCAATTCCATATTATTCCTTTCACTAAAATCATTATAGCAAAGTCTTTAAATAGAGGCAAATAAAAAGACTTATTTTCTTCTTAAAGTTAAAGATAAGTCATTTTTTAATAAACTAGAATATGGTTGTGAATCAACAACATCTATTACTGATATTTCATTAGGTCGTTGAAGATGAATTGACATATCATCTGGTAAGATAGCAGCTCTTTTTACATATTTTAGAGCTTGATTCCCAACCAAAGTATATCCATCTGGTGCTGATAAATAATTAGTAACTTTTCCATCTTTATCAGTTATTATTATTTCAATCGGAGAAGCATAATCCTTAGCTAAATAAAACAGAATCTTATTACCATTTAAAGTATAATATTGCCCATCAATCCTACAAAATGGTAAATTATGATTAACTAAAAATTCATAAATACTTTGATTTTCTAAACGACCAATATTAGGAAAATCAAGTTCATCTGCGGATATCTCTCGTTGACTAATTACTTTAGCTTTTTCATCTTCATCATCAACACTACTAGATAAAGAAACATTTAATTTTTTAGTTGAACCTAAAGTAAATAACACACCCATAAGTGCCATTGAAGATAGCAAAGCTAACTTACTTTTTTTATTCTTCATAAATAATACCCCCTCTTTGTGCATGATATATTACCACGAAATTAAGAAAAACGCAAATTTATTT
>CALVXQ010000054.1 GCA_944371435.1 uncultured Bacilli bacterium | reverse complement strand
AATAGTATAAGAAAAAATTAGTATTTGTCAATTAATTTTTAATTAGACTAGTGTAAATAGATAATTAATGATAAAATATACATTGGGTGACATGAATGATTTTCAAAAGATTTTTAGCATATTTTATTGATATTTTAGCAGTAACTATTTTAGTTACGGTAATTAATGATAGTAAGATTAATCCTAATTATGATAATTATATTAATAGTAGTAATAAGTATACTCAGTATAGTAATAGTGTCTATAAAATGAAGTATATCTTACCAAGTTATTATGATGATAAAGAATTAAATACTACTGAATATCAAAATTTATTAAAAGATAATGAATATTTTTCTTACTTACTAGTAGAAAGATATGATGATAATATTTTAACAGAAGATGAATATAATGAGATTAAAGAAATAGTAGATAAAGATTATGAAGAAAACTATGAAGGAATATATTATGATTATGAAAAGAATAATATCTTTTATTATATAATATATGTAGTTATTTTTATTCTTTATTTTGTTGGTTTTAATGTAATTACACATGGGGCTACTTTAGGAAAGAAAATTTGTCGTCTTAAGATAGTTAGTACTTCTTCCGAAGAGGTTAAATGGTATAATTACTTAGTTAGAGCAATTATTTTATATAATTTAGTATTTGTTGTTTTAAGAATAGGAGTTATTGTAGCGATTAAAAATAATTTCTTAACGATAATGAATTCTATATATTATTTAGATGTAGCATTTTCTTATGTAATTATATTTAGTATTTTATTTAATAAAGATAAAATTGGTATTCATGATAAACTAGCTAAGACAAAGGTTGAAAGTGTTAAATAAGAGGTACGGGATGAAGAAATTTATTAAAGAATATCTTCCTTATGTCGTAATATTGGTAGTAATAGTATTATTAAGAATATATGTTGTAACACCAGTAACTGTTGATGGTAATTCGATGAATGATACTTTATATACTAATGATTTAATGCTTTTATTTAAAATAGGCGATATAGAAAGATATGATATTGTAGTAGCTAATCATGATAATAAAAAATTAATTAAGAGAGTAATTGGCATGCCAAATGATAAAATAAAATGTGTAAGTGGAATATTATATATTAATAATGAAGAAGATACTTCTGGTTACGGCTATGGGGAAAATATTGATTTTCCTGAATATATATTGAAAGAAGATGAGTATTTTTTAATCGGGGATAACCGTAGTGACTCTTTAGATAGTAGATATTTTGGCCCAGTTAAGAAAGAAGATATAGAGGGTAAAGCTAATTTTATAATTTTTCCTTTTAATAGATTTGGTTTTGTTGATTAAAAGATGAGGTAGTTATGGGTTATTTTAAGAGGTTGAAATTAAAATATAAAGAAACAAAGAAAAAATCATTGTTAGTTTATTTTACTTTAAGAATTTTAGTTATTTTATGTATGATTTTAGAATTAGTAAGAGGGGACTTAAATAATGCTTTCTTATGTTTTTTATCATTAATGTTATTTACTATACCTACTTTTATTGAAGATAAATTTAAAATAGGGATACCATCTCTTTTAGAATCAATAATTTATATATTTATATTTTCTGCTGAAATACTAGGGGAAATAAATAACTTCTATGGTAATATTCCTTATTGGGATACAATGTTACATACGATTAATGGCTTTTTAGCTGCAGGAGTTGGTTTTTCTTTAGTTGATTTATTAAATGAAAATAATAAAAATATTAATTTATCTCCATTATATGTAGCTTTAGTATCATTTTGTTTTTCAATGACAATTGGTGTAGTATGGGAATTTTATGAATATGGTATGGATAAGTATTTGAATTTAGATATGCAAAAAGATCGAATAGTAAATAAAATAGCGACAGTTTATTTAGATCCCGAACAAAGTAATAAAGTTATATTAATTGATGATATTAAAGAAACACATATAATAACAGATGATGGCGTTGTTATCATACCTGATGGTTACTTAGAATTAGGATTACATGATACGATGAAAGATTTAATGGTTAATTTTGTTGGCGCTGGAATATTTAGTGGGATAGGTTATTTATATATTAAAAATAGGAATAAATTTAAGTTTGCTACTAATTTTATTCCTTATAAAGTTAATGATTAGAAAGGTTTAATGGGTTTATATGAAAAAAAAGATATTTATAGTTCTTGGCATTATTGCATTTTTATTTATTTGTTTAGTAGGTTATTATGTAGTGACTGATTTACAACAAGAGTCTAAGTTAAAAGATGAAATACTTTTAATAGAAGAATTAACTAATAAAGAGGAGATTAATGATACTGATTTAGAAACATTATCTAATTATTTAGAACGTACCGTTACTAAAGATGATTATGCTAAGGTAGAAGTAGCTATTAAAGGATATTTAAAAGATAGTTTTGATAATATTCTTAAAATAGTTGAATTATTAAATGATGAAAGAATTGTGACTGTATTAACTGTTGAAAACTATAGGGAAGATGGTAAAGACTTTGTTGAGACTAAAAAATATTTAGAAGAATATACTACGGAATTAGAAGATAGTAAAAATAAATATATAGAGTATTTTACTGAAGAAAAGGTTATGTCTTATTTAGATACTAATAATTTAGATGATTATTATATTGATTTATATAAAAATGAATATGTAGGAGATTTAGAAAGTGCTTTAGAAGATAAAACAGTAGAGAATTCCGTAAATAGTTTATTAGATACTATTGGTATTATGCAACAAATAATAGATTTATTAAGTAGCAATCCTGATAGTTGGTATGTAGATGATCAATATATTAATTTTTATGATACTGATTTATCTAACGAATATGATAGATTAGTAGAAATGCTTTAATTTATTAATGTAGATATTAAAAACTATCTACATTTTTTCTTTGATTACCGGACGCAAGCCATTCCAAATTCCGGTAACCCAGTCGCCGCCGACTATGCCAGTCGTGTTTTGACCAAACTCGAACGCAGCGGAAGTGCCAGCGATGAAGTCACCAGGCGACATAGCCCAATAATACCCATTTGGTGAGTATTAGTAAATCGATTCATATATCCGTTGGCAAAGGATTTACAACTACAAAAAGTTTAGTTATAATACACTATTATGGAGTTGATATTTTGTGTTGCATGATAATATGAAGGACTTAATGCATGAGTCAGGAAGAGTGGAAATAGATAACTTTGAAGAACTTATTAGTAATTTTTTTAATAATACTAAAAGTTTTATGATAATACCAATTACTTATATGTTTTATGATAAGAATTATCGTATTTATAATAATAAAACTAAACAACTTGAACCTCATCCTAAAATTAGAAAAATATTTGATATTTATCCAGCAATAATTGATAATGATATTAAAGATAAATTTAAGAACTATAAATTAGATATACCAGGTCTTATTAAATATAAGCATTTGAATTATTATGTTGATTCATATTTACCTCAAGGAATCAGATTACTTCGTCATAGTGAATTAGAAATTATATTAACTACTAATGGTTATAGTAATGGCTATTTTGAATATTCTGATGAAGATGAAGAAAAGATAAGATATTACTTGTATGCTGCCCCAATTATTAAAGGACAATACATGTATGCTAATTTAAGAGAAGATGATATGGCTTATTTGTTTAATGGTAGTATAAGTCCTAGCGTTATTGATGGTAGTTCTTATCCTAGAAGTATTCCGGATGAATTTGTTACAAATGAGTTAAATCTTTTGGCAATACAAGATAAATTAAAACCACGATTTGTTAAATATGCCCTACAATTAGATGAAGATACAATTTATATTACTGATTATTTTGAAGAATATAAATTGCACGATAATCGTTATGTTTTATATAAAGTTGATACAGGAGTAAATGCTGGAAAATATTATTGGCTGGAAGTAGAACCTGTTTACGATGTTGATAAAACATTAAGAAAAGAAAAATAAAAAATGTATTATATGTATATTTATAATTCAATACTAGGAAATATTTATCTACTAAGTGATGGAATTTATTTAACAGGATTAAGTTTTAATAAATATAATTATAAAATTAAAGTTTTACCAATATTTAAAGATACTATTAAATGGTTAGATTTATACTTTAATGGTTATATTCCAGATTTTGAGCTACCAATTAAATTAGAAAATATTAGTTTATTTACAAAACAAGTATTAAGTATATTAAAAGATGTTTCTTATGGAACAACAATCACTTATAATGAGCTAAGTAAAAAAGTTGCTGCATTAAGAGGACTTAATCAAATGGCGGCACAAGCAGTTGGTAGTGCTTTGGGAAAAAATCCTATTGCGATTATTATTCCTTGTCATCGGGTAGTAGGTAAGAATAATAAATTAATAGGGTATCATTGGGGAATAGAAAGAAAAAAGAAATTACTAGAAATAGAAGGAAATATTTATGAATAGATGTAAATGGTGTAATTTAAAAAATCCTTTATATGTAAAATATCATGATGAAGAATGGGGAGTAGCTAATTTTGATGATAAATATTTATTCATGATGCTTATTTTAGAATCGTTTCAAGCAGGTTTATCATGGGAGTGTGTCTTAAATAAAAGAGATAATTTTATAAAGGCTTATGATGATTTTGAAATTGATAAAATATGTAATTATGATGATTCAAAAATTGAAGAGTTATATAATAATAAAGGAATTATTAGAAATAAATTAAAAATAAAAGCTAGTATTAATAATGCTAGAGTATTTAGAAATATAGTAGAAGAATATGGTAGTTTTTATAATTATTTAAAAGAATTTACAAAAGATAAGATATACTATGAAATAGGACTTACACACTCAGATTTATCAGATATGATTTCAAAAGATTTACAAAAACGAAAGATGAAATTTGTTGGTAGTACCATTATTTATGCCTATTTACAAGCTGTTGGTATAGTTAATTCGCATGATAAAGATTGTTTTTTATATAAAAAATAAACTTAATTATTATAAGTTGAGGTTTAAATTTAGATTAATAAATTGACTTTAACTTGATACTATGCTAGGATACAAAACAAAGGAGGGCATATAATGGGTTATTATAGTGTCAGTCTTAATAATGTAAAAGAGGTTACAGCTAGAAATGTTGATAAGCTAGTAGTTTTTTTGCTTGTTCAAAATAGTAATGGTGTTTTTATTAGATGAAAAGATTTGCATTATGTAAATCTTTTTTGCATATTTAAAAGTCTTTTGCTAATATATAATAGAAATAGGAGTGGTTATCTTGAGGGATATTTTAATTGCTATTTTAAATCAGTTTAATTGGGAATATTGTATAGAAAGCAATAATAATGTGATATATAGTAGTAATTATAAAAATATAATTAATAATAAAGTTGATTTTAATATCTTTAAATTTAATAATACTTATTATCAAAAGATAAATAGACGGATAGTATTAGATGATAAAGAGTATAAAATCGAATGTTTAGAAGATGTTACTAAATATATTAATATTATTTCAGAATTAAAGATAGATAGTCTTACAGGGTTAAAAACACGAACTGATTTAAAAAAATATTTATCGTTATTAGATAAAAAAAGTATTTTTGTATTATGTGATTTAGATGATTTTAAAAATATTAACGATACATATGGTCATCAAGTAGGAGATGAAATCTTAAAATTATTTGGAGAAATTTTAAGAACATATGTTAATGATAAGATGTATGTTGCTCGTTATGGTGGAGAAGAGTTTTTAATGATTTTTAATGATACCAATATCGAAGAGGTAAAGTTTATCATTGATAAGATTAATCAAGAATTAATAATAAAATCTAATACGTTGCATGTATCTTTTTCAGCTGGTATTGCTTTTTATGATAATGATAGAAAAATAGATGAAACGATTAGAAAAGCAGATTTAGCTTTATATTATGTTAAGAATAATGGTAAAAATAATTCTTATGTATATGATAGTACTTTAGAAAATATTTTAAAAAAAGAGAAAAAATATAGATCAGATTATGGTATAGGAGTTGTATATGATAAATACGAAGTTAACTAGAAAAGCAATGATATTGGCATATGATGCCCATAAAAATCAGTTTGATAAATCAAATGTTCCTTATATATATCATCCTATTCATTTAGCCGAACAAATGGATACCGAATTAGAATGTATTGTAGCTTTACTACATGATGTTGTTGAAGATACTGAAATTACATTTAAGGATTTAGAAAAGGAATTTCCCGAAGAAGTAATGGATTTGTTGAAAATTTTAACTCATGATAAAAAAGTTGATTATATGGATTATATAAGAAATGTAAAAAAAAGTGTGATAGCGACTAAAATTAAGATAGCAGATTTAGAACATAATGCTGATATTACAAGGTTAGATAATATTACTTTAGATGATATAAAAAGAACTGAAAAGTATAAGAAAGCTTTAGAAATATTAAGGAGGTAAACTAATGGTTTAGAAAATTAAACTAATAGATTATCTTTTTTTTAAGCGTGTTGTGTTATTATGTTGATGAGGTGCTTTATATGGAAGAAAAGAAATTTGGTGATATAATCGTTGAATTAAGAAAGAAGCAAAATTTGACTCAACAACAATTAGCTGATAAGTTAAATATAACTGATAAAGCTGTAAGTAAGTGGGAAAGAGGTTTATCATATCCAGATATTACTTCTATTTCTTCATTAGCTAAGGTTCTTGGAGTTGATAGTTCTTATTTAATTGATTGTTGTAAGAAAGAAGATAGTAATAATCCTTATCAAAATAAAGAAAATATAAAAGATTTAATTACTTTAATAATAACTGCTATTGCTCTTGCTATGGGTATTGCT
>CALVXQ010000053.1 GCA_944371435.1 uncultured Bacilli bacterium | reverse complement strand
CGTGATTACCTAGATACTGGTGAGGTAAGTATTTTACCAACAGAAAATAATGTTCAACAACTTATTCAAAAATATAGTATCGATGAAATAAGAGCATACTTAAATATGCCGGATACTAGTTATAAAGAACCTCAAAATTCTGTTGCTACTGATCTTAAAACAGTATTAAATACTTTAAAAAGTAAATATGGTACAGAAGAATTATCTTTAAAAGTAATACGTGATTACCTAGATACTGGAGAGATAAGTATTTTACCAACGGAAAATAATGTTCAACAACTTATTCAAAAATATAGTATCGATGAATTAAGAACATACTTTAATATTCCGGATACTAGTTATAGCGAAACTAATCCAAATGATGTTAAAGCAAGTGATATAAGTGCTGATATTAAAATGATATTAGATACAATAAAAAGTAAATATAATTCTGAAGAATTATCTTTAAAAATAATGCGTGATTACCTAGATACTGGTGAGGTAAGTATTTTACCAACAGAAAATAATGTTCAACAACTTATTCAAAAATATAGTATCGATGAAATAAGAGCATACTTAAATATGCCGGATACTAGTTATAAAGAACAGACTACTACTGAAGACAGTTTATTTGTTTCCGAACTTAGTTCACTATATCCTAGAACAACTGTTACTCAAGAACAACTTAATAAATTATATAATGATTACAAAGCAGGTAAAGTTGTTATAAATTCAGTTAGAGAGATATTATTAAAGTCTTATCCTAGTGGTGATTTTGTTGCCCAAAAGGGTAATATGATTGCTATTTATGAACATCTTCGCGATTGGGGATTTACTGAGGCCCAAGCTGAAAAATTAATTAGTGATGCATGGCGTGGTATTATCAATGAAAGAGGCTTCGATGTTTATGGAATAAACGTTAATGGCATTGATATTAATATTAATGTTCAAAAAGATATGGATTATACTAATCAAGATATGACTTTAGAAAAACTCCAAAGTGAATTAGAAAAAATTCCTAAATATTTATTAAAACCTTTAAAAAATGTATACGTCTATGATATGGTAGGCCCTCGAGAATTACAAAATGCTATTAAATACAAATTGCCTAATTCATTTGCGTCTGCCTCAGCTAATAATAATCGGATAAATTTTCATCCATTAGGTAAGCCTCATGATTTTAGTGTAATATACCATGAACTTGCTCATGTCTATGATAGAAGTTATGGCGAACTATGGGGTGCTTATGGTGAGAATGTAAGTTCTTCCGAAGTTTGGCAAGAAGCAGAAAAAGCTGATAGAGCAATATCTAATATATTTGGAGTATCAAATTATGCTAATTTAACTCAATCTCCGGTTGAAGATTTTGCTGAATCAGTAGCCTTCTATTATACTAATCCTGAAATTATGCGTCAGTTTCCCAATCGCTTAAATGTACTAAGAAAATATTTGACTTTAAGTGAGAACGTAGATATATCTCAATATGGAAAACCAGTAACTATTTCAGGAAAAATTAGTAAAGACTTAGCTCATAATTTAAAAATAGTTTTAGAAAACTTACGGGAAAAATATAACAATAGTGAAACTACAGTTAAAAAGGTTTTAAGTAAAGTATTCCAAACAGGTGATTTATCTTTAATTCCTCGTGCTAATGGTGCTCGTAATATTATGAGTTTTTATAACCTAAGTGATATTGCTCAAGCTTTAGGATTTAATAATATTAACGTTGGTAGTGCTAAAGTAGCTAATGAGATTAAAGTAAAACCGGTTGAAAATCAAATAAACGATAATAGATTAGTAGCAAGAAGTACAAACCCTTCATTTAATGCTGATATAAATTCAGCAATTAATACGATGATAACTAAATATGGTAAGGTAGCAGATGTTAACGAATTAATTGAACAATACTTATTAACTGGTAATATTAATTTAATAACAAGAACTAATAATGCTAGAGACCTAATTAGTAAATATAGTAAAAATGATATTGCTCAAGCATTAGGATTAACCCAATATATTAAAGTAGAACAACAAGCTAAAGTTAAACAACCAGTAAATTTAGAAAGAAATTTACAAGTAATTATCGATACCTTACATAAAGCTTATGGTACTCCTCAAGTAGTAGCTGATAAAATAAATACTTATCTTGATACTGGTGATTTATCTCTTATTCCTTCTACTAATAATGCTCGAGAATTAATTCAAAACATTAGTTTAAATGAATTAAGAAACAAATTAAAAGGTACTAACTTAGATACTAGTCAAAATATCCAAAAAGATATGCAAACATTAGTAGATACTTTAAGTCTTAAATATAATGGTGAATACTCAGTAAGCTATATACTTGAACAATATTTAAAAACAGGTAAATTAAATAAGATTACTAGAACTAATAATCTTCGAACATTAATTCAAAAATATAGTATTAATGATTTAAAAGAATATTTTGATATATATGATGAAGATTTATATATCTCCTTTGATACTGTTAAACCATATTCCGAAGATAAATTAAAATTTAAGGGAATAAGTAATATCGTAAATGATTTTCAATCGATAATAGAAACATTAAAAACTAAATTAGGTAGTTATCAAGCAGCTTTTAATAAATTTATTGATTATTTAAAAAATGGCGATAGTGCAGTAATTCCATTAGATAATGGTGCTCGTAATACTATATTGAAATATAGTATTGAAGATTTAAAAAATAACTTTGATATCTTAAAGAATAAAGTAAGAACTACTATGGATGATATAAAAGTTAGAATAGATAAAATAATGAATGGCATCCAACCATATTTTGAATATAATAGAATACCTATTAATTTTGATATTATGTTTCCTAGTGAATTTTATAAAGAACCTTTACGTGGTCATATAGTTACTGAACCAAAAGAAGAGGAAATACTAGTTGATAAAGATAAATTATATGATAAACAAGAAGAAATATATGATACTTTAGAGGAAATAAAAGATACTCCTAGTCCTACTCAAACAGTAGTAACTCCAGAGGATAATATTCAGATAAGTGATGAAGATTTATTACTTCTAGTTAAAAGAACTATTCGTGGTGATTTTGGAAATGGTCAAGAACGTATAGATAAACTAGGAAGAATATATGATTTAGTGCAAAATCAAGTTAATTTAAATCTTGATCATGGTAATACCATGTGGGATAATATACAGTTATATAAGTAGAAAGGTTTATAAATATGAATGAAGATTTAGAAAAAACACAAGAAATACCTATTATAGATGAAGAAAATCCAACTGAAGTTGCCTATACATCAATAGATTATTTTGATGAAAATTGGCTTCCTACTCCTAAAGATAAGGGTAGTCGATTTCGTATTACTGAATATAGTAAAAATGGCAATGTTATTAATGAAGCTTGGGGAGAATATAATCCTCATGCTGAATTAACAAATACCACTAGTAGACACTAGTGGTATTTGTTAATAAAAAAACTACTACGTTTAATGTAATAGTCTTAAAAATCTTAATGGAGGGACCTACCAGATTTGAACTGGTGATCAGGGAGTTGCAGTCCCACGCCTTACCGCTTGGCTAAAGTCCCGAACTAATTAACAATTACATTCTACAATAAACATTAATTTTTGTCAATTTAATTTATTCTATGATAGAATTATAATTAGGTGATAGTATGAATAAATATAAATGTCCAAAATGTGGTTTTATTTATGATGATGAAAAAGAAAATATTTTATTTACAGATTTAGATGATAATTACTTCTGTCCTTTTTGTTTAACTCCTAAAAAAGAATTTACTTTAGAAGAAGAACAACCTAAAAAAGAAGTAGTAGAAAAAAGAGTTCAGATAAGTCCGGATAATCCTTCTATTGCACGAATTGAAGAAAAGTGTATAAACTGTGGTATATGTAAAAATATCTGTGAAAACGTCGTTGGTATTAAATATAAAAAAGAAGATGTATTACAACCAATATGTATTAATTGTGGACAATGTGTTGTTAATTGTCCAACTGGTGCTTTAGTTACTAAATATAACTATAAAAAAGTACTAAACTATTTGAATGATACTGACTATATAGTAACAGTATCATTAGCGCCAGCCGTAAGAGTAGCCTTACAAGAAGAATTTAATCAAGAAGCTGGTGCTAATGTTACTAAAAAGATAGTAACAGCATTAAAGAATTTAGGTTTTGATTATGTCTTTGATTTAACTTTTGGAGCTGATTTAACAATAATGGAAGAAGCTACTGAATTAGTTAAAAGATTAAAAACTAAAGAAAATTTACCAATGTTTACTTCTTGTTGCCCATCTTGGGTAAAATATATGGAATTATATCATGATGATTTACTAAATCATTTATCTACTTGTAAATCACCAATTGGTATGCAAGCTGCGGTAATTAATAGTTATTTTATTCTTTATAAAGATATACCTAAAGATAAAATAATAAATGTTATGGTAGCACCTTGTACTGCTAAAAAATATGAAATAAATCGGGATGAAATAACCGATATGGATTATGTAATTACCACAAGAGAACTTGCTATGATGTTAAGAGAATGTGAGATAGATTTTAAATCTTTAGAAGAAAGTGAATTTGATGTTTTACTTGGTGGGGGATCTGGTGCTGGTGATATATTTGGCACATCAGGTGGTGTTATGGAATCTGCTTTAAGATGTGCTTATCATATTGTTACAAATGAAGATGCTCCCGTAAGCTTTTATGATTTAGAAAGTGTTCGTGGTAATACAGCTATTAAAGAAGCTAAAATTAAAATGGGTAATTATGATTTAAAAATATGTGCCGTATTTGGTATGCCTAACTTAGAAAAAGTCTTAAAAGATATGTCTAAATACGATTTTATCGAAGTAATGAATTGCCCTTTAGGTTGTGTTGGTGGTGGTGGTCAACCATTAGGAGTAATATCTAAGATGACTGATGATCGAGTAAAAAGAAGTAAAGGTTTATATAATATTGATTCTAATAAAAAAATTCGTGTTTGTTATAAAAATCCCGATATAATAAATTTATATCGTGCTTATTTACATTATCCAGGTAGTCCTAAAGCTCATAAACTCTTGCATACAACATTTAATCATGATTTAAAATTAAAATATTTTTGTAAAAAATAAAAAATACTCTTGTCAAATATTTAATATTTTGGTATTATGTAATCATAGAGGAGGATAAAAAAATGGAAAAGAAGAATATGGTCTTTTTAAGTGTGATAGCAGTTGCAACATTATTAACTGCAGTAGTAGGAACAACATTCTCATTCTTTACTGCAACAGCAACTCCAGAGGATGAAAAAGATTATCAAAATACAACAGTTAATACTGCAACATTAGGAGTTGTATATGCACAAGAAGGTGCTATTAATTTAGCAAATGCTGTGCCTGGAGCAACAGCAAATTATACTCTTAGTGTACATAATACTAGTAATGTAGCTATTGACTTCAATTTAGTTTGGAAAAATGTAACTAATACTATTGCTGCAGCCGATACTAACGGAGACGTTACTTACAAGATTGAATCATGTGGTACTGATGCTAGTTGTGCAAGTTCACCAACAGTTGTTCAAGCTGAAACAAAGCTTCCAGAAGCAGGCGCAGAAACTATTACTGGTGCTAGTAGATTAACAATTAGTCCTGGAGCAACTAACTATTACAGAGTTACAGTAACAATTAAAGAAACTAATGCTCCACAAAATAATTTACAAGGTAAATCATTTAGTGGCCAAGTTCAAATTGGTGCTGCTGCTCAATCTGGCGCAACTTTAGGTTAATAATTAATTTTAAAACAAATAACTCTAATGATTAATATTAGAGTTTTTTTGTTTTTTTATATTGCTAGAATCTTTAAGTTTTGATAAAATATTTATAAGAATAGAAGGTAATGAAATGAATAAGAAACGGAGCTTTATAATTATAAGTATTTTATTATTTTTTACATTTGGTGTATCTGTTGTTAGTTCTGTCTTATCGTTTTATAGTATTAAATTAGTTACAGAAGATACTAATACTAAAACAAGTATTTATACAGCTAATTTATATGTAACATATGATGATAATAAACAAATAACAATTAATAGTAATACTACTTCTCCCCTTACTAAAACAATTACAATTGAAAATGATTCTGATAAAGAATTAAAGTATAGAGTAGAATTAACTAATGTTGCTAACATATTAGATACTATATCTTATAGTATTACTAAAAATGATGAAGTTATTAAAACGGATAACTTAACTAATAAAGATATAAACTTATTAGAAGATATTACTATATCTCCTAATAGTACCGATATATATACGATAAGTTTTACTAATACAACTAATTTAGGTGGATTATATAGTGCAACATTAAAAGTAGAAGCAAATGTTTAGGAGGACCTATGCAAAATATAAAAATAGGAATATTAAGTATCTTAGTAATTAGTACTATATTAATTATTGGTATTAAAAGTAGTAGTGCTTTATATAATAAAAATAATGTAAAAGAAAGTGATTTAACATTAAGTTTTGAATCTACTTCTTCCTTTAGTATTGATAGCTTTAATAAAGATAGTAGTTATGATTTATATTTTTCTTTAATTAATAATAGTAATAAAATAAAAAAGTATTCAATAGTATGGGCAGATGTTATTAATAATATAAATAATCCTAATGAAGTATTATATAGTGTTAGTAAATGTAATAGTACTTATGATAACTGTCAAGTAATAGATGAAGATATCTTACCAGCTACAACTTATAATACAATCGCTGCTATTCCTAGTTTAAATAATTTATATATTGATATAAATAATGTTAATTATTATAAAATAAGTATTAAAGCTAATAATACTACTAATAATAGTTTTAAAGGAAGTATAAAACTAGTTAATATAGA
>CALVXQ010000052.1 GCA_944371435.1 uncultured Bacilli bacterium | reverse complement strand
TAGCCATCCATTAAAGATACTAAATTAGATACTTGATCTTTTAAATCATGACCAAGGGCACTAGGAATAATAGTAAATGTATTAGAAATACCATCCTTACAACAATCTTTATATTCTAATTTAGCAACAGAATTTAATGAAGCAATCGCCCCATTAACATCTCTTCCATGCATTGGATTAGCTCCTGGAGCAAAAGCAACACCTTTTTTACGGCCATCTGGAGTTGAACCAGTCTTCGAACCATAGACAACATTTGATGTAATAGTTAATACTGACATTGTTACTTCGGCATCACGATATGTTTTATGCTTAGCAAGTTCACTATGAATTTGTTCTAATATTTCTTTAGCAATATCGTCTACTCGATCATCATCATTACCATATTTAGGGAATTCTCCTTCGATTTCAAAATCAACCGCAATACCATCTTCATTTCTTATTGGTTTTACCTTAGCATATTTAATAGCAGAAAGCGAATCACAAGCAACAGATAAACCAGCTACTCCATAAGCCATATAACGATGAACATTAGTATCGTGTAGGGCCATTTGACTTGCTTCATAAGCATATTTATCATGCATGTAATGAATTATATTCATTGAACCAGCATAAATTCTAGCAACTTCAGCTAACATTTTAAAGTATTCTTTTTTAACCTTTTCATAATCCAATACTTCTGATGTATCTTTATCAAAGCCTTCAATTATCTTATCCCCACTAACTTCATCTACACCGCCATTGATAGAATAAAGTAAAGCTTTAGCTAAATTACAACGAGCTCCAAAAAATTGCATATCTTTACCAAGACGCATTGCTGATACACAGCAAGCAATACCATAATCATCTCCATATATAGGGCGCATTAAATCATCATTTTCATACTGAATAGCATCCGTAGCAATTGACATCTTAGCACAATAATTTTTAAAATTATCGGTTAATTTTTCACTCCATAATACGGTCATATTAGGTTCCGGTGCCGTATCTAAATTCGTTAAAGTATGTAAAATACGATAAGAAGTCTTCGTAATAAGAGGTTTATTATTTTCTGATACCCCAGCTAATGAACAAGTAACCCAAGTAGGATCTCCTGAGAATAATTCATCATATTCTGGTGTTCTTAAGTGACGAACTAATCTTAACTTAATAATAAATTGATCGATAAGTTCTTGAATTTCTTCTTCGGTAATAGTCTTCTCTTCTAAATCTTTTTCAAAGTAAATATCTAAGAAAGCATCTACTCTTCCTAAACTCATTGCAGCCCCATTATTTTCTTTAACTGCAGCTAAATAACCAAAATATAACCATTGAACAGCTTCTTTAGAGTTAGTAGCAGGCTTAGATATATCATAACCGTAACTTGAAGCCATATCTTTAATTTCTTGTAAAGCACGATACTGCATTGATAATTCTTCACGCATGCGAATAACATCTTCACTCATATCGCCTGAAACAGGAGCATCCCATTCCTTCTTCTTTTCCGCCATCAAGAAATCAATCCCATATAGGGCAATACGACGATAATCACCAATTATTCTTCCTCTACCATAAGCATCAGGTAATCCCGTTAAAAGTCCTGCATGACGTGCTTTTCTTATTTCATTGGTATAAGCATCAAAAACACCTTCATTATGAGTTTTACGATACTTAAATTCATCTTCAATCTTTGGATTTAATTTATAATTATAGGCATTCAAGGAATTGTAAACCATACGCATTCCGCCAAAAGGATTTACGATTCTTTTAAGTGGTGCATCAGTTTGTAATCCCACGATAACTTCGTTTTCCAAATCAATATAGCCTGGTTTATAAGCATTAATTCCCGCTACATGATTAGTATCAATATCTAAGACACCCTTTTTTAATTCTTCCTTTAATAAATCACTACACTTAGCCCAAACTTTAGCAGTTTTTTCTGTAGTTCCAACAAGAAAATCTTCATTTCCTTCATAAAATTTATAATTATTTTGAATAAAATTGCGAACATTTATCTCTTTTTTCCAAGTTGTTCCTTTAAATTTATCCCATATTTCCATAAATACATCCCTTCTACCATCCTAGAACTATTTTCTAAGAGTACAAGTCAATTATATCATATAAAATAAAAAAAGAATAACTTATTGATTATTCTTTAGAGGGAATTTTTTTAAATTTATTTCTTCTATCTAAATAAAATATACGTGTTTTTTCTAAGGTTTCTAAACATTTTTCTGGTTGATTCATATATACAGAAAAACTATTAATTTTACTAGAATAAATCATCTTTTTTAAAGCTGAAAGATATATTTGTCTTACTCTTTCTCTTGTTAATCTGTACCTTTTTGCTATAGCAAATAATGATTGTGGTTCATTACCATTCATTCCAAAATTTAGGGAAATAACAATTTTTTCTATTTCTTTTAAATTTAAGCTATTTAAGAAATCTTCTACTTCACTTCTTAAAAAATACTCATCAGTAACATCTAAATCATAAGTATCTTCTAAATATTTTTCACTATCAATAAGATTATTAGCCATTAAATAATCAAGACTTTCCGTAACACCATAAGTAGAAACAAAATCTTGCATCCTACTTTTAATCGAACAATAAGCATACGTAAAAAACTTACAACCCCGATTAACATCAAATCTTTGAATCGCTAGCATTAAACCAAGATTACCCTCAGCAATGATATCTAAATAATCACAATGACTATTATAATATCTTCTAGCAATATTAATAACTAACTTCAAATATTTTTCCACAAGTAATTTCTTAGCTTCTTGATTACCTTTTTTTATCTCTTCTAATAATTTATTGTCATCATAGGTATCTAAATCTAAAGCATTTACATCTTTCATATATAAATCAAAAGAAGTATTTAATAACTTTTTACCAAATATAATATAATCATCTTGATAAGTATTATTTATTAAACAATAAGCATCTATTAAACTTAGTAGTATTTCATCATTAAATAAATCATCTAAATTATTAGTCCAAACCAAATTATTGTCACTACTAACAATATTACCTAACAAAGTTCTAAGTAAACTACTATTTTCTACTAACTCAATTAAAGTATTAGCATCTAATATATAATTATTACTACTTAAAAAGGTAGTAAACTTTTGTAATTCTTTTAAAGAACTACTATAATTACTTCTTAATTTTAAATTATTATCAATAAAATCATATAATGTAGGCATAGTCTTACTTTGAATCCTTATCTAATTTAAGTTTTATAGTTCTATCTAATTTACTTAATTCTTCTTTATATTTAGATAATACTTCTTTAGTAACCTTAATATCTATTCCTAAAATTTCTTTAATTTCTGTTCCAGAATATTTCTTATTATCGATATATCCTAAGGCTAAGACTACTATTACAAATTCTTCTAAAGTTAAATTAGAATCTATACTATTATCTATTTTAGAACTAAATACTAAGTTTAATTTTCTAAGCGTATCCTCTATTAAATCTGCGTTAATATTTAAAAAGTTTGCTATATCATTATTACTAAGAGATTTCTGATATTTTAAATAAATAATTACAATTTCTTTAATATCTAAATATTTTAATAAATCACTAATACATAACATATTTAATTTATCACTTATTTTAGTATTTCTATCTTTTAATTTCTTTCTTATCACTGGTAATAAATGACGATAAAAATTATTAGAGGCAGCACCATTCCAACCTGATGTTCTTACAGGATGTTCTAAATCTAAACCATATCTTAGGGCTAGTAATTCTTTTTCCTGTGGGGATAATTCACTTAATACTTGATTAATATCTTCTTTACTATATTCTTCTAGAAGTTCATATATCGTCTTAAAACTCTTTTGCATATTTGCTACTTTTTTACCATCTTTTATTTTTTTACTAGTAACTTTACTAAAACATCTAGGACCAGCTTGATAATAATATTCCCTAATCTTTTGAATATTTTCTAAAGCTTCTTCCGGCTTATCCATATAAATAGCAAATTCTTTTATGTAGGCTGAGTTAACGATTTTTCTTAACACTTTAGTTTCAATTTGTCTTACTCTTTCTCTACTTACCCCTAATACATTAGCTATATATATTAAGTCTTTTTTATCACCATCTAAAAGACCATATCTTAAAATAATAACTTTCTTCTCATCATCTGTTAAATTACATCTACTAAATAAACGCATAATATTATGATGTAAGTCAACCATATCAACAGTATCTTCTAAATTAAATTGTGTATCGGCTAAAGTAGCTCCTAACTCTTTTTCTTCTCCATCAAAAGTAGTTTCATTTAAACTAATAATATTAAAATCACTATCTTTTAAATTAAATAATAATCTAACCGTCGATATAGATAGTTTCGTTTCTCTAGCCATCTCTTCTTCCGTAGGCTCTCTATCTAAAGTTTTCTTTAATTCTTGATAAACATTCATAAATTTAGCATATTTTTCTTTAGTTTGGATTGGTACTCGAATAGTTTGAAATTTATTATGAATAGCATTAATAATAGCTTGTCTAATCCAAAATGTTGCATAAGTAGAAAACTTATAATTAAGATTATAATCATATTTAGCAATGGCTTTAAATAAACCAATGTTTCCTTCTTGAATTAAATCTTCTAACTCAATTTTTTTATTAGCATATCTTTTAGCAACCATTACTACTAATCTTAAATTTCTTTCCACAAGAATATTACGAGCTTCTAAATCATTATTATGCGCTCTAACAAATAAAGCTTTTTCTTCTTCTTCCGTTAAAAGAGGCATACGAATATCACTTAAATAAATATGAAGAGAACTATTATCTAACTTATCATCAAGATTTAAGCCAGCATTAATATTTATTTCATTTTTAGCACAATAAATCTCTATTAAAGAAAGTAACATCTCATCTTTAATACTATCTTCTAGTTTACCACTAAGAATTAAAGACATATTTTCTTTAACGATTACTCCTAATAATTCATTAACAATTTTATTAGTATTAATAATATCAAATAAAATATCTGGTTCTAAATCACTTTCTAACTTACTTAAAAAATCTCCTAGTTTTTTTATTTCCCCTAAACAACTACGATAATCATTTTTTAATAATAAATTCTTATTAATAAACTTAGTAACTACTTTTAAAAATTCTGTTTTATTTCTAACTAACTTTTTTAAATATTCATAACTATAAATATCTACTCGATTACTAAATTCTAAATCTAAATTATTACTAGTACTACCTTTCATTTCTTTTAATATCTTTGCTTCTACTTTAGCATACTCACTCTTCGTAAATAAATAATCATATTTACTATAAATGCTATTAGTTCTTAAAGTTTCCAATTTAATCATCCCCAAAGCCTAAGTGCTATTATAACATAAATTAATCAAAGATAAACAAAAAGATTACTATTTAGTAACCTAGTATAATTAATCTTCTAAACTATTTATATTTAATAAGAAATCTTTTAAATTTATAGTCTTTATACCATTTTCATCATAAAAAGGTATAGTATTATCATTAACAATAATTATTTTTTTAAAAGAATCATTAACATTTAATAGGGACATTTTTTCTTGTCTTACTTTATTTTCATCACTCATCTTATAAACGGACTGAATATAATACTTTTTACTTCCTAGATTACAAACAAAATCTACTTCATTTACTATTCTAATAGTTTTATTTTCTTTATTTTTATCATATCTTTCGATAAAACCAACATCTACATTATATCCTCTAGATATTAATTCATTATAAATAACATTTTCCATCAAACATTGGGGTTCATATTCCCTAAAATTTAATCTAGCATTTCTAAGACCAACATCAGTAAAATAATACTTATAAGGGGAAGATATATATTGTTTTCTTTTTATATCATATCTTTCAGCCTTAGATATAATAAATGCATCAATTAAATAATCTATATAATTACTAATAGTCTTGTTAGAAATATCTTGTTTATCCATAGTTTTTAGGGCATTAGTAATATTAGTAGGATTAGTTAATGACCCAATAGAGGATGATAAAATATTTACTAAACTATTTAAGATATTGTCTTTAGGAATATTATTTCTTTCAATAACATCAGTTAAATAAGTCTTGTTAAATACATCTTTTAAATAATTGCTCTTACCCTCAATAGTTTTTTCTTCTAAAATTAAAGGTAATCCCCCAAAGAATAAATACTCTTCTAATGCTTCATCTTTCGAACCACCCTTGTATGAATAAAACTCAGAAAAAGAAAGAGGAAATACCCTAATTTCATGAGTTCTTCCTTTAAACTCAGTTAGAATATCTAAAGATAAAAACTTTGAATTAGAACCAGTTAAATATAAATCTACATTTTCTATATCATTCAAACTATTAGCAACAGACTCAAATCCAGAAACAAATTGTATTTCATCTAAAAAAACATAGTATTGTTCATTCTTAGATTTTATTAAATCTCTTACATACTTACCTAAAACATGTCTATCTCTTAAATACTCGTTTTCTTCGACATCAAGCTTAATCTTTATTATATTCTCTTTCTTTATACCAAGACTAATTAAATAATCATAATAAATATTAAATAATAAATAAGATTTACCACATCTTCTTATACCTGTTATAACCTTTATAAATGCTGAGTCTTTGGCATCAATTAATTTCTTTAAATATAAATCTCTATTTATTCTTTGCATATTTCACTCCTTAATATTGTGTGTACACACACTTTTTAGTAATCTAATTTATCATATTAAAAAATTTTTACAACATAAAAAATGATTACCATTTAGTAACCATATTACTTCTTTAATACTTTTTTATAAGATTCTATTGTTTCTAAAGGAGTACTTCCCGACTTTTTCAGTTAGTAAATTAAAAAAGTATCATTTTTCCCAGTATTTATAAGGGTTTATGATACTTTTAACAT
>CALVXQ010000051.1 GCA_944371435.1 uncultured Bacilli bacterium | reverse complement strand
ATTATAATATAATAATTGAAAGTAGATATGATGGAATATTATGTGAGTATGATTTATTAGTTGCTTCTCAATATTTTGTTTATTTTATATCAAATTTTCTTGATATAGATATTTCTAAACCTTCATACAGTGAAGATGCTATGAAAATATATTTTTACAAAGGGGACTTATAATTAACTACACTTTGACCATCACCAGGTGGGGATGGCTTTGAAATAATTTACGGTTTAAGAAATAATGATACGCTATCTAAAAAAATAGCTAGTGAAATAGAAAATACTGGTCAAAATGTACGTAAATATTATCAAAGAAGATTACCAAGTGATTCATCAAAAGATTATTATTATATTATAAGAAATACACCAGATACTGAAGCTGTATTAATTGAATATGGTTTCTTAGATAGTCCTGGTGATGATGTTAACCAATTAAAAAATAATTGGGAAACTTATGCTGAAGCAGTAGTTAAAGCAGTAAGTAATTATATAGGAGTACCATACTATTCTGATACTGATGAATATTATACGGTAAAAAGTGGTGATTCCCTATGGAGTATTGCAAAAAAATTTAATACTACAGTAGATAATTTAAAGAAAATAAACAATTTGACATCTAATCTTTTATCTATTGGTCAAAAATTAAAGATTAGTGAAGGAACAACAAGTAGTAATAATGAATACTATACAGTTCAAAAAGGTGATACTTTATATTCAATAGCAAATAAATATGGTTTAACAGTTAATGAATTAAAAAAATTAAATAACTTAACTTCTGATAATTTAAGCATTGGACAATCGCTAATAGTAGAAAAGTTACCAAGTGAAAGTACAGATATAAATACATATATTGTAAAAAGTGGTGATACCTTATATTCAATTGCTAAAAAGTTTAATACTACTGTAAGTAATTTAATGACACTAAATAACTTAACATCAAGTACTTTATCATTAAATCAAGTATTAAAAGTTCCAACTGCAGAATCACTAACTACTGATACATACTACACAGTAAAAAGCGGTGATAGTCTATATTCAATAGCAAATAAATATGGTTTAACAGTTGACGAATTAAAGAACTTAAATAATTTAACATCTAATTTATTATCAATTGGCCAAAAACTAAAAGTTACTAATAATTCTTCTTCTAACAATAGTGATAATATTTATATCGTAAAAAGTGGTGATACATTATATAAGATTGCTAGGATGTATAATACAACTGTTACTAATCTTTTAGAATTAAATAACTTAAGTACTAGTAATTTAAGTATTGGTCAAAAACTAATTGTTCCGTAAAAAAGAACTCAATAGAGTTCTTTACATTCACCTTCATCTGGCCTATAAAAACAATGATTTTTATATCTTCCCGCTAGATTTTGCCCATACCAAGTATTTTTGCAACTACTACCTGTTGTAGGAGCATAAAACCATAAAGCGTTAGTAGCTGGATAGAAGTACTCCCCACGTAAAACTCGTTTAGCCAAATCTTTTTCTTTAGTAGTCGGACTAGATTGGAATAAAGAAGAGTTAATGCCACTAAACTGATTAGCTTGGTAAATAGCATCGGTAATACTACGAACGTTAGTAAAAGTTAAACAATTGGCAAGAACTCGATTGATAACTACATTTCCAACCATTAGCATTCCCAAATCTCCTTCTGATAAGGCTTCTGCACGCATAATTCTAGCTAATAATTCTAATTCCTTAGTAGTATAATTAACTAACATAAAATCACCTAAATAATTATATGCCAAAGGTGAAATAATAAATAATAAAGTATAAAGAGGAAATTTATTATGTGCAAAAGATAACAAAATTATTAGTTTTGTCAAAAATAAAGAAAAATAATTAATATTTTGTTATCTTTACTATATTATATTCTAAGGAAGAAAATTGCATAGTTAAAATAACTATAAAATATTTAGCACTTACTATTGACAAGTGCTAAATATTATTCTATATTTATATTAGCACTTACATTTGTTATGTGCAAAGGAGATTGTTATGAAAAAGAAAGAATTCAAAGCAGAATCTAAAAAATTAATGGATTTAATGATAAATTCAATATATACAAATAAAGATATTTTCTTACGTGAATTAATATCTAATGCTTCAGATGCAATTGACAAGTTACATTATATGTCATTAACAGACAATTCAATCAAACTAGATAAGGATTCCTTAGCAGTAAGAATATCTATAGATAAAGATAAACGTACTTTAACCATTTGTGATAATGGTATCGGTATGAATAAAGAAGAATTAGAAGAAAATTTAGGAACTATTGCTAAGAGTGGTTCAGCCGAATTTAAAACTTCTAATGAACATAAAAAAGATATTGATATAATTGGACAATTTGGTGTTGGTTTCTACTCATCATTTATGGTTGCCAAAAAAGTTGAAGTTGTTTCTAAGAAATATGGCGAAGATGCTAGTTATAAGTGGACTTCTAGTGGCATTGATGGTTATACCATTAGTGAAGCAACTAAAGAAAATTATGGTACAGACGTAATTTTGTATTTAAAAGATGATACTGACGAAGAAGATTATTCTGCGTATTTAGATGAATACAAAATCGAAGCTTTAGTTAAGAAGTATAGTGATTATATTACTTATCCAATTACAATGTTAAAACATCATCAACATTTAAAAGAAAAGAAAAATGAAAAAGATCCTAATGAATATGAAACAGTTGAAGAATTAGCAACTTTAAATTCTTTAACACCATTATGGAAGAGGGATAAAAATAAGATTAAACAAGAAGATTATGACGTATTCTATTCTGATAAATTTGATGATTATGAAAACCCTTTACGTGTTATTCATTCTAAATTAGAAGGTACTATTGAATACACGGCATTATTATATATTCCAAGCCATGCGCCATTTGATTATTACACTAAAAACTATGAAAAAGGGTTACAATTATATTCTAACGGTGTATTAATAATGGAAAAATGTAGCGACTTGCTTCCTGATTATTATAGTTTTGTTAAAGGTGTAGTCGATTCTCCTGATTTACATCTAAATATATCTCGTGAGACATTGCAACAGAATCGTATTTTAAAAACGATGGCTGCTTCTATCGAAAAGAAAATTAAAAAAGAATTAGAAGATATGCGTGATAATAAACGTGAAGATTATGAAAAATTTTATCAAGCTTTTGGTATGCAATTGAAATATGGTATATATTCGAATTATGGATTAGATAAAGATAAATTAGTTGATTTAATCATGTTTAATACATCAAAAGACAAAAAATTACGTACTTTACAAGAATATGTAACCGGTATGGCTGAAAAACAAGATAAAATTTATTATGCATGTGGCGAAACCATTGATAAGATAGATAGTCTTCCTCAAGTTGATGCTGTAAAAGATAAAGGGTATGAGATTCTTTATTGCACCGATTATATTGACGAATTTACTATTATGACTTTACATAAATATCAGGATAAAGAATTCATGAATGTTTGTGCTGATAATCTTGATTTAACAACAGAAGAAGAAAAGAAAGAATTAAAAGAAAAAAATGATAGTTCTCAAGATATGTTCAAACTTATGAAAGAAGCAATTCCAGAAATTAAAGATATAAGGTTTACTAATACTTTAAAAACTCATCCTGTTTGCCTAACTAGTGAAGGAGAAATTTCTGCTCAAATGGAAAAAGCTATGAGTACAATGCCTTTTCAAAATGATATTAAGGCTAATAAAGTATTAGAGATTAATTCTAATCATGAAATAGCTAAGAAGATTATAAATTTGTATGAAAATGATAAAGAAGAATTAAAAGAATATACTAAAATTTTATATGCTGAAGCTAGATTAATAGAAGGTTTACCAATTGATAATCCTACTGAATTAAGTAATTTGATTTGTAAATATCTATCAAAGTGAGGTTAATTTGAAATATCAGAAATTAATTAATCAATTATTAAGGGGATATAATGGTATAGATAGTTTATTCTATGTTAATTTAATATTAATTATTTTATGTATAGTTTTAAATATATTTATAAATAATTTCTTCTTAAGTTTAATTCAATTATTATTAATTATATTAATAGTATTTAGAATATTTTCTAAAAACATATCAGCTCGTCAAAAAGAAAATAGGTTATTTGAGAATATAATAAGAACTCCTAAGAAGAAAATTAAATTATATTGGAATATAATTAAAAATTATAATCATGCCTTGTATAAGAAGTGTCCTTATTGTAAACAAATGATAAAATTGCCTTTAAAAAAGGGTAAACATGATGTTATCTGTCCTACATGTAAGAAAAAATTTACAGTTAAATGTAATCGCAATGAAAAATTAAAAGTTGAAGTTGTTAATGACCGTGTTTAACGGTTTTTAACAATTTAAAAATTAGCACTCGCTATTGACAAGTGCTAATTTTGTGGTATAATTAGATGTTAGAAAAAGAGGTGTTATTATATGTATAGTGAAAATCAAGAAAATGAAAATGTTTTAGAAAAATATGGGCGTAATATTAATGAAGAAGTAAAGAAAAGAAAAATAGATCCAGTTATAGGTCGTGATGAAGAAATCAGAAGTATAACTAGAATTCTATCCCGTAAAACCAAAAATAATCCTGTCTTAATTGGTGAACCAGGAGTTGGTAAAACTGCTATTATCGAGGGGTTAGCCCAACGTATTGTAAGAGGTGATGTCCCTAGTTCTCTAAAAGATAAGGTTATTTGGGAACTTAATATGGCATCTTTGGTAGCTGGTGCTAAATATCGTGGTGAATTTGAAGAACGTTTAAAAAAAGTTTTAGATGAAATCAAGAAGAGTGAAGGCAACATAATTATGTTCATCGATGAGATTCACTTAATTGTCGGAACTGGCGCTGTTGAAGGAGCAATGGATACCGGCAATATTCTAAAACCGATGTTAGCTCGTGGTGAGATTCATACTATTGGGGCTACAACATTAAATGAGTATCGTAAATATATTGAAAAAGATGGAGCTTTAGAAAGAAGATTTCAAAAAGTTTTAGTTAAAGAACCTAGCGTGTTAGATACTATAACTATTCTACGTGGTTTAAAAGAAAGATTTGAAATCCATCATGGTGTTACTATTCAAGATAAGGCTTTAGTATCAGCTGCTACTTTATCAAATCGTTATATTACTGATCGTTATTTACCGGATAAAGCAATAGATTTAGTAGATGAGGCTTGTGCTACTATTCGTGTTCAAATGGATAGTGTTCCTACGGAATTAGATGAACTAACAAGAAATATTATGCGTTTGGAAATAGAAAGAGAAGCTATTAAAAGAGAAAAAGATGAATTATCTATTAAAAGAAAAGAAGAAATTGATAAAGAACTTTACGAAATGAAATTAAAAGAAGCAGATTTAAAGACAGCTTGGAATAAAGAAAAAGAGATAAATGACACCATAAAAACAAAGAAGCAAGAATTAGAAAAAGCTAAATATGATTTAGAATTTGCTGAAAATAATTATGATTTAGAACGTGCTGCTAAATTACGTCATGGAATAATTCCTGATTTAGAAAAAGAATTAAAAGAATTATCTAGTCAAGAGAAAAATCGTATATTAAGTGATACAGTAACAAGTGATGATATTGCTAATGTAATTAGTAAGTGGACTAATATACCTATAGCTAAACTAGTTAGTAGTGAAAAAGAAAAAGTTTTATCTTTGGAAGAAAATTTAAAGAAACGTGTAAAAGGTCAAGATGAAGCTTTAAAATTAGTAAGTGATGCTATATTACGTAGTCGTAGTGGTATTAAAGATCCTAGTCGTCCTATCGGGTCATTTATGTTTCTAGGACCAACTGGAGTTGGTAAAACCGAAGTAGCTAAGACTCTAGCATATGAGTTATTTGATGATGAACATCATATGATTAGAATTGATATGTCTGAGTATATGGAAAAGTATTCTGTATCTCGTTTAATCGGGGCAGCTCCTGGTTATATTGGTTATGATGAAGGTGGTCAATTAACCGAAGCCGTAAGAAGAAATCCATATAGTATAATTTTATTTGATGAAATAGAAAAGGCTCATCCTGATGTTCTTAATTTATTATTACAAATTCTAGATGATGGTCGTTTAACCGATTCTAATGGTCATGTAGTAGATTTTAAAAATACTATTATAATTATGACTTCTAATGTTGGTAGTGAATATATCTTAAATAATGAGCCAGAAAAAGTTGAATTAGAATTACATAAGTACTTTAAACCAGAATTTTTAAATCGTCTTGATGAAATTATTATGTTTAAGAAATTATCTAAGGAGTGCTTAAGTGAAATTTTAGATAAGATAATTGGGGAAATTGAAAGTCGTCTAAAAGAATTAAATGTAAAAATAAAATTAACCGATTCAGCTAGAAAATATTTTATCGATAATGGTTACGATGAATATTATGGTGCAAGACCTTTAAAAAGGTTAGTTAATAAAGAATTAGAAACAATCTTAGCTAGAAAGTTGATTACTAATGAAATTAAAGAGAATCAAGAAATAATAGTAGATTGTAAAGATGATAAAATTATTGTTAATGAAGTAGGTAGGAAATAAGCCTACTTTTTTTGCTCTTAACATTATTTGTGTTAATAAATAACTTTCTTAAATCCTAGAAATATTATTGTATGTTAAAATTATGGCAGGAGGATATTATGGATAGATTAAAAGATAAAGTAGCGATAATTACTGGTGCTGGTGCTGGAATGGGTAGAGAAACTAGTATTTTATTCGCTAAAGAAGGTTGTAAAGTTGCTGTGTTTGAAATAGATGCTAAATCGGGAGCAGATACAGTTGATGAAATTTTAAGAAATGGCGGGGATGCTAAATTTTGGCAAGTAGATGTTTCTAACGAAGAGAATGTAAAAAATGCAATAGCGGAAGTTAAAAATCATTTTGGTAAAATCGACATTTTAATTAATAATGCTGGTATAACTGGTGTTGATAAAAAAGCTCATGAACTTACGGTAGAAGAATGGGATCAAGTATTTAATGTTGATGTAAAAGGGGTATTTTATTGTACGAAGTATACAATTCCTTATATGTTAGAAAATAATAAGGGTAGTATTATAAATTTATCATCAATATATGGAACACTTGGTTCTCAAGAGTTAACTCCTTATCATGCTGCTAAGGGTGCTGTGTTTGC
>CALVXQ010000050.1 GCA_944371435.1 uncultured Bacilli bacterium | reverse complement strand
ATTATAACATTTAGTAATATCTATCCCATATTTATTTAATATCTTTATATCTTGGTCGGAAATTAATATATTATTAACATTCTTTAACATTACTTATTAAATTTAAGTTCTGAAGTTTTAATTCCCCTATTATGCTTAATCTCTTCCCAAACCATATCTTTTTTAAATAAACAAACAACATTGATAGGTATCCAAGTTAAGATAAATAAAGCAAATAAAGCAATTGCACTTAAAACACTCTTAGCCTTTCTCTTATTGTATTTTAAGATAAAGACACTAATAAATATACCACCTACATAAGTAAGAATAAAGAAGAATGCTCCTGATGAAAATAAAGCCGAAAATAAATCATATAAACGAATATTAAAGATACGAAATACAATTAAAGCAATAAATTCTAATAGACATATAACTTGAATAACAGGAGCGACAAAATTCATAAACATATCAAATGATGGTTGATTACCGGTTTTTAGAAAATGTTTTAACAAATCTTTCCAATATAATTTTAAACATTGTAAGCAACCAACACTCCATCTTTTTCTTTGTTTCCAACTAGCAACAAAATCAACTGGTTGTTCATCATAAGTTACTGCTGCCTCAACAAATGCTATACGTTCATTTCGTAAAGCACAAATTGCAGTAAACTCAATATCTTCAGTTAAGGTATGAGTTTCAAACCCATATTCATCAATAATTTCTTTTTTTACCATAAAGCCCGTTCCATTAATCGAAGCTGATTGACGCATAGCCATACGAGCACGATTAAAGAAGAAGTTTTGCATATAATAATACAACGAATAAGAACCACTTATCCAATTATCGGAAATATTTTTACTATCACGAAACCCTTGAGCAACTCGATATCCACAACATAAAGCATCATTCATTTTTCGTAAAAAATCAGGATGAACGATATTATCAGCATCAAATATTATATAAGCATCAATACTTTTATCTTTTTTCAAAATATCGAAAACATATCTTAAAACTTCACCCTTAGACTTCACTTTCTTTTTGACATCAATTACAATACCACCAGCTTTTTTAGCAACTTTAGCAGTATTATCAGTAGTATTATTAACTGCTACATAAACATCATATAACTCTTTAGGATAATTACATTCTAAAAGAGAAGTAACCAAATTACCTATTACTTGTTCCTCGTTACGAGCTGCAACGACAATAGCAAATTTATTTTTCGGATCATGAGGAATAATACGAAACTTTTTAGGTTTTAAAAAACCATATAATCCGGTTAAAGCATAGTATAAGCCATAAAATAATGTTAAACCAAAAAACACATAGTATATTAATTGTATCATTATAAACATCCTTACTAATTTATACTTATATTGTACCTTGTTTAATAATTTTTGTAAAGGTTATATCTTACATGGTTTACCCCTAAATCATAATAATTAATATTTTCTTTATTAATAAGTTTATTACTTATAACTAAACTAATATTATTTAATCTTACTATCTTATAATACTTATTATATCTATCCTTTAATAATAAATTATCTGTTTGATAATATTTATTAAAATCAAACTTAGTAATCATTAAAATAGGATAATAAGAGCATATAACCTCAAGATTAGGATGTTTATGATACCTATTATGATAAGCCGTAATTAATTCTTTAATAGCATCAACACTTAATTCTAAAGATAGAGTAATTTTTCTCACACCTAAACTATGTAAGAATGCTACGGTATAAGAATTACAAACATTAAAAGTATAATCAGTAACTACTTGCGTATTATTATATAAAGCTCCCAGTTCACTAACTAAAGAACCATTAGGTATATTAGGATAACTATCTACAACTGGTAAAAAATAGTTATTATAAAAAGAAGCAAGTCCTTTTTCATGCTCTACGGGATAATTATCTACCTCAATATAATAATCTTTCTCTTGGAAATTACTTAAACCAATTCTTAAATTATTTAATTTTTCTAAAGCTTCTCTTCGAAGATTATTAATCTCTTTTAAAGGTATAAAAATATTAGAATCTATATTAATAGATATCTTATTTAATTCATAAATAGTATTACCAAGTTTTTTTAACTTCAAGAAAATATCATCTTTTGTTAATACGATATTATTCGATTTACTAACTATACTACCTATTACCTTAACATTATTTATCCCATCACTAACTTCTAAAGAAATATTCTGATTTAAAAAGGCTGTAAAGATAATATCTATCTTAACTTTACGGGGGTTTTTACTGACATATTCATCAATAGAATCATTAATATACTTAGAACTAGTTAAAAATACCTTAGAATTAATATCTACTGTATCCTTAACTTTTAATCTTATTAAATCATCTTTCTTAGCTTCTTTAACTAGTTTTTTATCTTTATAAAACTCATTAACAATAACCCCAACATCTTTTTTACCAACTATCCTTAAACCATCACCAATATGGATGTCATCTAATAACTTAATCGTTATATTATTTTGTTTAGTTTTAATAACTTTGCCAATTAAAACTCCATTATTATTAGGTCTTACCGGATTAATAATATCTGTACTATTAAATAAGTAGCCTCTAGTATAAAGTCTATTAAAAGTCTTTTTTAAGTCATTTAAAATATTTTCATTAACTACTATTTTACCTGTTTGATAATAATTATCGATAGTATAGCGATATAACTTTGTAACTAAATAAACATAATAAGCAGACTTCATTCTTCCTTCAATTTTTAAAGAAGTTATTCTGGCTGCTATTAATTTATCAATATCGTAAATAGTACATAAATCACGACAAGATAAGGGATAAGTTCCTTTAATAATTTCTTTATTTTTTATTACATCATAACTTAAACGACAAGAACCAGCACATTCTCCACGATTACCGCTTCTTCCTCCTAAGAAATAAGACATTAAACATTGGCCTGAATAAGCCATACATAAAGAACCATGACCAAATACTTCTAATTCAATACTAGAATTTTCTTTAATATATTTTATAGTTTCTAAATTAGTTTCTCTAGCTAATACTACCCTTTTAACTCCTAACTTCTCCATTAGTTTTACGCCATCTAAATTATGGATGTGCATTTGGGTTGAAGCATGAATTTCTAAATTAGGAAATTTTTTACGAACTAAATCTAACATGCCAATATCTTGAAGTAATATAGCATCAACATTATTTTGATGTAAAAATCTTACATAGTTTAAAAAATCTTCTACTTCTTTTTCATAAATTAAAGTATTACAAGTAACATAAACTTTTACCCCATATAAATGACAATACTTAATAGCGGCAATTAATTCATCATTAGTAAAATTAGTTGAAAAGGCTCTAGCACCAAAACTTTTTCCTCCTAAATAAACAGCATCACATCCAGCCATTACTGCTAATTTTAAAGCAGACATCGAACCAGCTGGGGCTAGCAATTCTATTTTTTGCATAAGTAATCACTTCCTAAATAGAAAGTATATCATATATTTATAGTTTAATACCATCTATACAGTAGTTATAAATCCATTTTTTTATATCGGTCATTTCATTAGTTTCATAATATTTAATCAATTTTTCATAAAAAGTAGGTTGATATTCTTGAGCAACTGTTATTATTCCACACCCATTATCAATCATAATTTTATTAGCAAATAACATTGCTACTCTTTTATTTCCGTCTATAAACATTTGCCTTCGCATGATGTACAACATAAGCTCTATAGCTATTTCGGTCTTAGATTTTTCTTTTTGATTTAATAAAATATTAAGTTCTTCAACTATTTGTGATTCAATTGGAAATTGAGGTTGCCACTTAGTACCACCAACATTAACCGGAGTAGTTCTTATTCTTCCTAAATCTTGTTCTAAAACTAATCTATCAGCAACTAATTTATGAATGTGACATAATAAATTAAAATCATAATTGATATCAGCATTTTCTAAAATAAATTGCCAAGCATTTTTTAAATTGCATATAGCAATAATATTATTCACAGTTAAACCATTAACTATTCCTCCATCATAAATTGCTTGGGTTTCTGGGTAAGTTACTTCTATCCCCTCTAAATTAGCACTTTTCCATATATAATCAACAATATTTCGTTTAGCAATAAATACATTTTGTTCTCTTGTTAAATTAAACTTATCATTCATACTTAAATCCTCCCATTAAAATATAATAAACAAAAAAGACTGAAATAAATCTTATTTTCCAATCTTTAAAGTTGATTATTACTATTTCAAAAAATCTTCTAAATCATCCTTACCCATAAAACCAATACTCTTTTTAACTTCCTTACCATCATCAAAAAGAATAAGAGTTGGTATTGACATAACACCATATTCTTTAGCTATATCACTATGAGTATCAACGTTAACTTTAAGAACATCAAAGTCAACTTGTTCTAGTACCTTACCCATCATTTTGCAAGGTCCACACCAATCCGCATAAAAATCAACTAAAACTTTCTTTCCTTTTAACTCATTATTAAAATCATTATTTTCTAAATACTTTATCATTATTAACCTACTTTCTATATTCTAAAATAATTTCTTCAGCCCCAGCAATTTTTAATTTGCCACTATTAATTAACTCTTCAGCACTATCAACACTTAATATATTATATTTAATTAAAATAGCAAAGGCTTCCTTATTACATTCTTCTTTATTATCATCATAAACTTCTTGTAAATCTAATATTTCTTTAATCGCATTAGCTTCATCATGAATTACCTCACCTAATACTGGAGTACCTAACAATATTTTACTAGCTAAATTACTTTCTTCAATATATGGAGCCGAAAAACTTAAATTAGCCAAGATAAATAATACAACAAAGGTAATCAAGTAATATTCGATAAAACCAAATATTAACCCTAAAAACTTAGAAAATGCTCCAAATACTATCGTAAGTCTTAATATTTTTTCTAAAATACCACTAGCAAATATTACTAACTTTAATAATACTTCTAAAATACCAAATATTATTAAAAAAGCTATACCCTCATAAATCAAAATATTAAAAACACTTATTCCTGCTAGCTCCCCGGTGAAATTAAAAAAGGGAAAATGCAGATACATAAATTCTGATAAGGGATTTTTTAAACTAAACGCTAAAATAATAACTAGTAAAGTTCCAAAAAAAGATACAGAACTCTTTATTACTCCCCGTTTAAAACCATATAGTGCTCCTAACAATAGGAAAATAACTATTATAACATCTACCGTGTTAACCATAATTCACATCCTTATAATTAAGTATATAATAATTAATTTGAAAAATAAAGTAAAACATGCTAAAATATGCATAGTTTTGAAAGGGGTACTTATGAATAATAATAAATATATAGTTTTCAAAATAAGCGATAATTTAAAAGAAAAATTTATTAACTATTATTTAAAATATCCAGCTCGTAAAACACCACCTTATGCCGTATTTCAAGTAATTAACTATGATACGATTATTACATTATATGAATCAGGTAAAGTAATGTTTCAAGGCCTTTCTGCTGATATTGAAGCTAGTATCTGGATAGAACAGGAAAGAATAGTTAATAAAAGAATTATTTCTTTAGATAAAAAAGAAAAGAAAAAAGAAAGTCCTAAAGTATTTTATGATACAGATACTATTGGCTCTGATGAAGTAGGAACTGGTGATTACTTCGGGCCCATTGTCGTAACTGCAACTTTTGTAGCTAAAGATAAAATACCTTACTTAAAGACTCTTGGAGTTAGAGATTCTAAAAAAATAACTGATAGTAAAATTAAAGAAATTGCTAAAGAATTAATTAAAAATATACCTTATGTTACTTATATTCTTGATAATTCAGCTTATAATAATTTACCAGAAGAAGATAGAAACTTAAATAAAATAAAAGCTATTTTACATAACAAAGTCTTAACTACTTTAATAAAAAAAGATAATTATCCTTATAAAAAGATTATTATTGATCAGTTTGTCTATCCTAAAAAATTTTATGAATATATTAAAGATAGTAAAGAACAAATTAAAAATGTTACCTTTATTACTAAAGCCGAAGATCAAGCTCTATCAGTAGGAGCTGCTGCTATTATAAGTAGATATATATTCTTAAAAGAGATTAAAAAAATGAGCCAAGAATTAGGTATGGATATTCCTCTAGGAGCAGGAATTGAAGTTGATAAAACTGCCCGAATACTAAAAGATAAGATAGGTTTAGAAAATTTAAAAAAATATGTTAAATTTGATTATAAAAACACATTAAAACTAACAGATGTGCAAGATAAATAATTCTAAAGCTAAATATTTATCAATTTTACCAGATTTAATTGCATAATCATAATGACATATTTCTAAAATTCTTTCTTCTAAATAAGTATTATTATAAGAAGAAGCTTGTCTTAATAATTTATCTAATTGCCAATCTTTAATATTTAAAAGACTTAATAAATTACTACGACTATATTTTTGATATTCTTCTTTTAAAATAAGCATTAAACGATATTCACGAGCTAATAAGCTAAATAAACTTAAAGGCTCTATTTTTTTTATCTTTAAATCATTTAATATCTTAAAAGCATTTTTAAGATTTTTATTTAAAACACTTTCAACAAATTTAAAATTATTTTCTTCTAAAGAAACAGAAACTAAATTATGAACGTCTATATCCCTTATTTGACAAGGATTATTATAATATAAAAATATTTTTTCTAAATTATTATAAGCAATATCATAATTATCTAAAGAAGATTTACTTATATATGTAGCACTTTCTAAACTTAAAGTATAAGAATTATTTTTAGCTAATTCTAATAAACGATTAACTATATCTTTTTGATATAAATTATTAATTATTTTAGTTGGAAATTTTGCTTTAAACGTTTTAGTTATTTTTAAACGCTCATCTATACTACTACAAGTAAATATTAAAATAGTATCAGGATTAATATTAGCTAAATATTTATCTAAGATAGAAGTATCGGTTTTAGTACTAAAAAATAAAGCATTTTTAACAACTAATATTTTCTTACTAGCAAATAAATCACTATAATTAGCTTCTAACACTATATCTTCTAAAGTAGTCTTTAAATAATCAATAACTTCATATTTTTCTTCTTTTACAATCTTTTTTATCTCTTCATCTAAAATATGATAGCTATTACTAACTAATAAATAAAGCATATATATCACCAACAAAATTGTATCA
>CALVXQ010000049.1 GCA_944371435.1 uncultured Bacilli bacterium | reverse complement strand
ACCAAAATAATAATGTCCCAAAGACATTACTATTCTATCATTATTTTATTGATTTGACAAGCTATCTTAGTTAACCTTTTCTAAGAATTTTTTACTACACCAACGATTTTCATCTTTACTTACTTTAGCCCAACTACCATCTATCGCATATATTTCAACTCTAGAACCATTTTTTATAACATTTAATATCTTAGACATATAAATAGTCGGTTTATTACGAACGTTTAATCCTTCTTTATCTGCTCCAGATACTATGTAATATATTGGGCATTCATTTGCTAAATAACGGCTAAAAACCCATTCATCATCACCAATTCTACTCCACCCATCTACTTCTTCATATACGTGAACTTTGGTAGCAGTCATTAATAATTTACCAGTTTTAGGTCCATTTGGTGAATATCTTACATTAAGACCTTCATCATCTACATTATAAACATATTTGATATTTTCTCTATCATCTTCATCAGGATTATAATATCTTAGTTCATTACCATATTTTTCTTCTGTACTAGAAGCAACAGTCTGCCAAGGATAGACATAACAATAATCAAAAGGATTTAAATTAGCATCTCGATAAAAGTTTACATCCGGACTACTTAAGCCAAAATGCAAATGTGGTCCGGTCACTTTTCCTGTAGCACCCTGTTTACCAATTATCTCACCTAGACTTACTCTTTGTCCTTTTTTTACATAAACCTTACTGAGATGACCATATTGTGATACAATCCCATCATCATGTTTTAGATATATAACATTACCTCCGGAATTTTCCTGCCAATCCACAACATGTACTACTCCATTCGTGGCCGCTCTTACATCCTGATAAACTCCATCATCAGTTGCTAAATCAATTGCTTTACTATTATGAAATCCTTGCGTAACCTTGATAAAATCAACGGGAAATATCATAAAATCTCCTTCCTAATTAATCACAAAGTAATTTAAAATATGCTAGTTTATAATATATTATATGTGAGTAATTAAAAAGTGTTACTTCCTTTGCCAACGGATATATTAATCGATTTACTAATACTCACCAAATAGAGTTTATTGGTTAATGTCGCCAGTACTCTTTGCATTTGAGACAAGTGCTTCCCGTATTTTTCTTCAAAGTGCATCAGGTGGTTACCAAAATGTAAGCTCAAAGTATGGCTTGCGTCCGGTAAGCAAACAAGCATTTAAAAACTCGTTATTTTAACGAGCTTCTTCTTGGGCACGAGTTTCCCTAATTACAGTTATTTTTATAGTTCCTGGATATTGCATCTCAGCTTCAATTTTACTTTTAATATCGCGTGCCAATTTATAAGCTTTGGCATCATCAACATCTTCAGGTTTTACCATTACTCGTAGATCACGGCCAGCCTGCATAGCATAAGTCTTTTCAACTCCAGCAAAAGAATTACCAATTTGTTCAAGAGTTTCTAAACGCTTAATATAATTTTCTAAAGAATCATTCCTTGCTCCAGGACGAGCTGCTGATAAGGTATCAGCAATTTGAACTAAAACGGCAATAACACTTTTTTGCTCTGCATCACCATGATGAGAAGCAATCGCATTTACTACAACTTCATCTTCATGAAATTTTTTAGCAATATTTATTCCTAGTTCAACATGAGACCCTTCTATTTCATAATCTACAGCTTTACCAATATCATGCAATAATCCAGCTCTCTTGGCCAAATTAATATTTTCTCCTAATTCAGCAGCCATCAAACCACACAAGTTTGCTACCTCAACTGAATGTTGCAAAGCATTTTGTCCGTAACTAGTACGAAAATGAAGTTTACCAATAAGATTGATTAATTCAGGATCAACTTTAGTCAAGCCCAAGTCATAAACAACATTGTTACCAAATTCAGTTATCTTAGTATTCATATCCCCAACAACTTTTTCGTATACTTCTTCAATTCGTGAAGGATGAATACGTCCATCCTTAATCAATGTTTCAATTGTTATCCTAGCTATCTCACGACGCAAGGGATCAAAAGAAGATATAACGATTGTTTCTGGTGTATCATCAATTATTAAATCAACTCCCGTTACAGATTCAATCGCACGAATATTTCTTCCTTCCCTTCCTATCAATCTTCCCTTCATTTCATCATTTGGTAAATCAATAGTACTTATAGTCTGCTCACTTGTAACATCACCAGAATATCTTTGCATTGCATCGACAATCAAGTTTTTAGCTTTTTCATGCGCAGATAACTTAGCAGCTGCCTCTTCCTCTTTAACATACTCTACTATTTCTCGCGTCATTTTTTCTTCAACTTTTTGCATAATTAAATCATGAGCTTTTTCTTCAGACAGTTTACTAATACTTTCTAACTTTTCTGTTTCCTGTTTTAACAATTCATCCATTTTTAAATCTTTTTCTTGTAACTCTTTTTGTTTACGAAGTAAATCATCATCTTTTTTATCCAAAAGAACAGAACGTGACTGTAACATCTCTTCTCTTTTATCTAAATTACTCTCTCTTTGTAATAAACGTTCTTCCGTTTCTTTCAATTCACTTTTTCGTTCTTTTAATTCTTTATCAGTTTCTTGCTTTAAACGATAAGATTCCTCCTTAAATTTTACCATTGCATCAAGCTTTTTCTTTTCTGCTTCCTTAATAGCATCCTCTAATAATTTATTAGCTTTTTCTTCAATATTTTTTCGTTTAATTATATATAAAATACTAAATATTACAATTCCTAAAAAAGTTCCAATTAAAAGAGTTATTATGGATTCTAAATCAAATTCCATAAATTTCCTCCCTATAACAATAGAAATTAATCTATAATACAATTATAATTAATTTTACTAAAATTAGCAAGCAAATAAATTAATCAGAAGTTACTAAAGAAGACCCAGTATTTAAAACTAAACGGGCAAATTTCTTTAATATTCTTCTTCTTCCTAAAGTCCCATCTACTGGTAATGTATACGTTTTTTTAGTTACCTCATCATATCCATACCATAAACTTACCGAATATTCTCTAGTATATAAACATCCCCAAGTATCCATAATAGTTGATTCTGGTAATTTTAATTTTTCTATTACATTATTAGCTACAGTAGTTGTTCCTGTTTTACCAGCAGCTTCCGTATCACCAATATCTAAAGTTCCTAAAATACTTTTTTTATCAACGGCATAAAGTAAAATATCATTAAAATATTTAGCTGTTTTTTCACTACAAACCCGATGTTGCTTTATTTCAGGGACAATTTCTTCGGAAGTTGCTCGTAAAATAATTTTAGTATACGAATATGGTTCAATATAAATACCTCCCCTAGCATAAGCCCCATAAGCGGCCGATAAAGTTAATGGTGATACTCCTTCAAAAGCTCCAATACTAGCAGATTCATACAGATTCTTACCATAATCAATTCCAAAAGAATGAACATAATTTGCAATTAAATTTTTATCAACTTGTTGAAAAACTTTTAAAGCTGGAATATTTCGTGATTCGGCTAAAGCATCCTTTAATGTTATATAACCCTTATAATCACGATTAGCATTATATATTTCAGATCCATCGGTATAACTATAAGGAGCATCCAATATCAAATCATTTGGTGTGGCATCAGTATATTCAAATAAAGGCCCATAATCCATAAAAGGTTTGATTGCTGATCCAGGTTGACGATTAATCATAGTAGCATAATTATACAATAATTGACCAGTACGATTACGACCACTACCAATTGCTACTATTGAACCATCAATACTACTTGTAACAGCTAGCCCAGCTTGAATAATATCATCTTTAAAATTATTAGGATTATTCATTACTTCATCAACAGCATCCTGAATCGTAGGATCTAAAGTAGTATAAATTATCATTGGCACATTATAAGGTGATACACCTAAATCAGAAACCACTTCCCAAACAACAGTATCAATAAACCCTTGATATTTATTAGTAATTACATGATTAGTTAATAAAGAAGCAACATCAACTTTTAATTCATCATCATATTGTTCCTTAGTAATATAACCATGTTTATACATTAAAGCTAAAACTTCATTTCTTCTTGTGGTAGCATTATCAATACTATAATAAGGATCATCGATTCCTGGTGCATTAAATAATCCAGCTAATAAAGCAGCTTCCGATAAAGTAATGTCACGAACACTTTTGCCAAAGTAATTTTGACTAGCCATTTCAACACCATAACTATTATTTCCTAAATAAGGAGCATTAACATAAATTTCTAATATTTCTTCTTTTGATAAATGTGTTTCAATTTCAAATACAGCTAAATAAATATCTGTAAATTTACGAATAATTCCTGTAATACCTTCAACCTCGTTAGAAGTAAAGGTATTCTTAGATAACTGCATAGTTATAGTAGATGCTCCTCCAGCATTTTTATCCCCTTTTAATTGACCAATACTAGCTTTTATAAACCGCATTAAATCAAATCCATTATGTTGAAAAAAACGATTATCTTCAGTAGCAACAATAGCATCTATCAATACTTGAGGTAAATCTTCATATTGAACAATTTCTCTATCTTCATCTCCTAATCTAGCTATTACATCAAGATTCTTATCATAAATTATACTAGCTTGTTTTTCATAAAACAGATTTTCATCATAAACAGGAGCATTTAATTTTATATAATAGAAAAAAGATACTATGAAAGATAATATGACAATAATGATAAATAAAATTATAGCTAAAAAATGATGATGATGTCTACGACGAGTACACTTTACTACTCTCATAATATCCCCCTTTACATAATTTAATATTTTACCATAATCCTTAAAAAAAGAAACTAGTTTTTAAATAGTTTCTCTAAATAATATTATTAATTTTTAAAATTAAAATGTTCACGAATTTGTTTTTCAATTTTTTCCCTAATATCTTGATGAGCTTGTAAAAATAACTTTACATTTTCTTTACCTTGACCAATCTTTTCTCCATTGTAAGAATACCAAGCCCCACTTTTTTCAATTATGTTTATTTCAACTCCTAAATCAACTAATTCTGAATCTTTAGATATTCCCTCTCCATACATAATATCAACAGATGCACTCTTAAAAGGAGGAGCCACTTTATTCTTAACAACTTTAACATTTGTACGATTACCAATAATTCTATCGCCTTCTTTAATTTGTTCCGCACGACGAACATCTAAACGTATAGTAGCATAAAACTTTAAAGCTCTTCCACCGGGAGTTGTTTCAGGATTACCAAACAAGACACCTACTTTTTCACGTAACTGATTTATAAAAATAGCAGTAGTTTTAGTTTTATTAATCGTACCTGATAATTTTCTTAAAGCTTGAGACATTAATCTAGCTTGCAAACCAATATGATTGTCACCCATTTCTCCTTCAATTTCCGCTTGGGGTACTAAAGCTGCGACAGAGTCAATTACAACAATATTTACAACTTCACTTCGAACTAAAGCTTCACATATTTCTAAAGCTTGCTCCCCAGTATCAGGTTGTGATAATAATAATTCATTAATATCTACACCTAAATTTTTAGCATAAACAGGATCAAGGGCATGTTCTGCATCGATAAAAGCAGCCCGACCACCGCGTTTTTGTACTTCTGCAATTGCATGAAGAGCGAAAGTGGTTTTACCACTCGATTCTGGCCCATAAATTTCAATTATTCTACCCTTGGGATAACCACCTACCCCTAAGGCAACATCTAAAGCTAAACTCCCCGTTGGAGTTACTTCAATATTTAAGTGATTAGAACCTCCTAAACGCATTATTGAACCCTTACCAAATTGCTTTTCTATATCAGCCAATACTGTATCTAATACTTTATCTTTGTCTTTTTCAATAACTTTGTTATTTATTTTCATTTTCTAGCCTTTCTAAGTAATTCTTCATTTCAACTTTAGTATATCGAAATAATAATAAATATTCAAGAATTTATCGTTTATTTTTATGCCAAAAGGAACCAAAACTAATTAAAAATATTCCTATTATAAAAAAAATAAATTCAATACTAAAAAAAATAGTCTTCATATATTCTAATAAAGAATTAGTTATTACTAATAAATTCAAATTAATAAAAGCATAAGTTAAAAATATACTAACCATTATAGTTTCAAATACCACTAAAAACATAATATCACCATTAAAATTTATTTATTTTTTCAAAGTTTTATTATATAATTAGTTAGGTGATTTTTTTATGGAGTTTATTAAATATGTAATCTTAGGAATTATTCAAGGGATTACAGAACCACTTCCTATCTCAAGTAGTGGTCACTTATTAATTATACGAGAATTATTTAATAACATGTCTACTGATTTGAATTTTGAAATTATTGTTAATTTCGGATCATTATTAGCTATCTTTTTAATATTTTGGAAAGACATTGTCCGTTTAGTAACAAACTTTTTTAAATATATTTTTACTAAAGGTAAGGAAAAAGAAAAGTATTTTCATGATTTTAAATATTGTTTATTAATTGTAATTGGTTCTATACCAGTAGGAATTATGGGCTTATTATTTAAAGATCAAGTCGAAGCAGCCGCTTCTGTAAGAAAAGTAGGAATTGCTTTATACATTACGGCGATTGCTTTATTTATCGTAAGAAATGCTAAAGGTACAAAAAAAGATCAAGATATAACTTATAAAGATGCAATATTAATTGGTTTATTCCAAACAATTGCTTTATTTCCTGGTCTATCACGTAGTGGTATGACTTTAGTAGGTTGTCTACTATGTGGATTAAGTAGAGCTACTTCATTACGATATACTTTTATGTTATATTTTCCAGTATCAATTGCCTCTTTCGGTTTAAGTATATTTGATATAGCCCAAACTGGAATGGATTCATCATTAATATTAAGTTATGGATTTGCTGCTATTATGGCTTTTATATTCACTTACTTAACTTATGGTTGGTTATCTAATATGGTTAAAAACGGTAAACTATGGAAATTTTCAATTTATTGTATTATTGTAGCTACATTTGTATTAATATATTTTCGTTAAAAAGTTGTGTAAAAACAACTTTTTTATTTTGCCAACGGATATATGAATCGATTAACTTATCTATACCAAAATGGGTATTATTGGTCTATGTCGCCGCGCTACTTCAACGCTACCGATACCGGTGCGCGCGAGTTCAATCAGAACGCGGTCGGCTATGCCGACAGCACCTGGGTTACCGAAACCTGGCTTGGCTTGCGTCCGGTAATCAATTGGGTTTCTAATAGAAAGTATACT
>CALVXQ010000048.1 GCA_944371435.1 uncultured Bacilli bacterium | reverse complement strand
TATATTTTATTAGACTACTATCAGACTTATTTCAGTTTTTTATTATAAAACGGAATTCCAAATAAAAATCTACGTTTAATTCACATACTTAAGTAATTATTTAATATTTTTATATATTTATGATAAAATTAAGAGAGGAAGAAAGTGAATTTATGTCAAAGTTATTAATTGAGGGTGGACATACTTTATCGGGAGTAATTAATGTAAGTGGAGCTAAAAATAGTATTGTTGCTATTATACCTGCATCAATATTAGCCGAACAGGAGGCTGTAATAGAAAATGTTCCTAATATATCGGATACAAATGATTTAATCAGTATTTTAAATTTATTAGGAGTTGATAGTACTTTTACAGACAATACATTAAAGATAAATAATTCTAATTTAAAAAATATTTTAATTCCTGCTGAATTATCAACAAAATTACGTGCATCTTATTATTTTATGGGCGCTTTATTGGCTAAGTATCGTCATGCTGAGTTGTATTATCCAGGTGGTTGTAATATTGGAGCACGTCCAATTGATATTCATTTGAAGAGTTTTGAAAAAATGGGGGTTCAAGTAACCTTTCTAGATGATAAATATATTTTAGATGCTAAAGAACTAAATGGTGCCGATATTGATTTGCGTTTTCCCTCAGTGGGTGCTACGATTAATATTATGTTAGCAGCTTGTAAAGCTTCCGGTATTACGAGAATAAGTAATGCGGCGATGGAACCAGAAATAGTTAACGTAGCGGACTTTTTAAATAGTATGGGAGCTAAAATAACTGGGGCTGGTACAAAGGAGATAGTAATTACTGGTGTTAATAAATTTCATAATGGAAATATAAAAATAATTCCTGATCGTATCGAAGCTGGTACATATTTATTAGCCGGAGCTTTAATAGGTAAAGATCTTGTAATAAATAACTTGAATCCTAACCATTTAGAGGCCCTCATAAGTAAATTAGAAGCTTCTGGAGTTAAAATGCAAATAGATTCTGATAAAATTACTGTTAGTTCTTCCAAAAACTTAATCCCAATAAACGTTAAAACTTTAGTTTATCCTGGCTTTGTAACTGATTTAGGACAACCTATGCAAGTTTTTTTAGCTCGCTGTAATGGTGTTTCTTTATTTGAAGAAACTATATATGAAAATCGTATGCAACATATTAAGTATTTGCAGAAAATGGGTGCGAAGATTAAAATGGATAACAATAATATTGCTTTGATTAAGGGTCCGTGTCATTTACATGGGACAAGTGTAACGGCAACAGATTTAAGAGCTGGTGCTACCCTTGTTTTAGCTGCCTTAATTGCTAAAGGAATAACCAAAATAGATGGTGTCAAACATATTTTAAGAGGTTATGATAGTCTACCTATTAAGTTAAAAAAGGTTGGTGCTAAAATTAAAATAGTTGAATAAAATTAAATATAGTTATTAGTGGGGGACAATGTATGCGTATTAAAATATTTTTTCTGGTATTAGCATCTTTGTTTTTGACATATTTAATATTTACTACTAATATAGAGAATAAAATTTCTATAATGAGTTTTTATGATAAAACTACAACACCTGAGTTAAATTATAATGAGTATTTAAGAAATTTATTGGATAATACAGTAGATTATACGTATACGGAATTTAGTAAAAAAAATTTGGAAATAGAAAATGTTTTAGCAAGTATTAAAGAAAATGAGAATGGTATTCATGAGAAGATTCATGATTCTAAAGTTTTAATTATATATTTAGGGGAATTTGAAATATCTAAAGAGGAATTAAGTATAAGTGAGTTAATAGATAAATTGAATTTATTATTTAAAGAATTAAGAAGATTAAATAGTTACCAAATAATTTATATCTCGCCACCAAGCTTATCTATGATATATAATTTAAAAGATTTATGTAAATCCCGAAAAATAGATTTTTTATTATCATCCCCTAATCAAGAAGTGATTGCTAAAAATATTAAAAAAAGCATAACTACGGCCTGGAATATTTTGTAGTTGAAATTTTATTTACATATGATATAATACTTTAGACGGAATATTCTATGTTAAAATTTTTAACATGGCGGAAGGAGAGTAAAATGAAAAAGAATTTACATCCAGAAATGCATGAAGTAGAAGTACGTTGTGCATGTGGAAATACTTTTACGGTTATGTCAACAAAGTCTAGTATTCAATGTGATGTATGTAGTGCATGCCATCCTTTTTATACTGGTAGTCAAGCTAAGGTAAAGAAAACTGGCTCAGTTGAAAAATTTAATCGTAAGTATGGTTTAAATCAAGAAAAATAATCTTATCAAAAATAGACAGGGACAATTATCGTAACTGTTTATTTTTTTTAAGTTTAAATTTATTTGTAGTTTTTTTCTTTATTTTATATAATTAAAGGGGATGATTATTGTATGCAAAGTTTAGGGAAAATAATCAAATATGTTAATGCCGAAACAGATATATCAAAAATAAAAATTTTTTTGGATATTTTGAATTGTAACATTAAATATGGCTTAAGTGCGATTGATTACAATGTCTATAAAGCATACAATATTCCTGAGGATTTAAGAAAAAAATTATTGACTAAACGGGAAAATAAAAAACTAATTAGTAAATATAATAAGATAAAAGATTTTAATATTTATAAAAATAGAGAAAGCTTTAACAAAAAATTTAATGATTATTTAGGCTTTAACTGGTTATATTTAGATGGTACTAATTTAACAGAATATTATAAATTTATTAAAAACAAAAAGAAAATATATGCTTTATCAATAAATTTAAGTGATAAATCATGGCAAGAAGTAGAAATAAATTTGAAAAACTATACTAATAAATATAATGAGTTAGTACTATCTAAGTATTCAGTAGTAGTGGAAAATATTATCCAAAATGATACATTATCTACGTTAAATGGTGCATCTTTAAATATTATTAGGTTTATTATTTTAAAAGGTAATATATATAGTAGTTACTTAATTACTTCGAAGAATGAAAAAAGTGTTTATGCAGATATTACTAATAACATTTATGCTTCAATAAATTTAGAAACAGGAATTATCGATTACAAGGGAATAAGTATTTATCAAGATAGTTATGATGTTCATCCATTTTCTAATATAAATTTAATTAATTTCCAAATTCCTAAATGGCCTCGTAGTAAGAGATTGGCTTGTAAGGTCGCAGAATCTATAAAGGAAGTAAAATTTAGCGAAGTAGATATTGCTATAAGTAGAGAAAAACCTATTTTAATAAATGTTAATCCTTACCCTAATTATCAATTTCCCCAACTTCTTAATTTAGTTAATTATAAGGCTGGGTTAAAAAATAATATAAATGAATTATTAAAGGAGAAAATATAAATGAAAGTATATATTGCATGTGATCATCGTGGTGTTGATCTAAAAGAATTTTTGAAAAATCAATTAAAGAAAGATTATGAGATTATAGAATCTAGTATTCCTAATAATCCGGAGGATGATTATCCTGATTTTGCTTTTAATATTGGTAAATTAATGGATAAAAATTCAGACAAAGCAGTTTTAATTTGCGGGACAGGTATTGGTATTTCGATTGCGGCTAATAAGGTAAAAAGATTACGTTGTGGTCGTGTTTTAAGTGCTGAAGATGCAAAATTAGCACGAAGTCATAATGATTGTAATGCTATCGCTATTCCAGCATCATTGCCTCAAGAAGAAGCTTTAGCTATTGTTAAAGTTTTCTTAGAAACAGAGAAGTCAGATTTAGAAAAACATAAAAGAAGAGTAAATAAAATCATATCTTATGAGGAAGGAACATATAATGAATTATAAAACCATATTGTATACTATAAATTTGTTTTTAAGTGTCTTTGCTCTTAGCGGAATTAATTTTGATAAAATAATGAAAAGAAATAAGTTTATCGAAGCTAGAGTATTAATACTAGTATTTGGTTTTGCTATTAGTTACTTAATAACAAATTTTATGGTTGATTTTATTTCTTAAAGGATGAGATATGAAAAATAAAATTTATCTTTTATTAGTAATAGTATTAACTCCAATAGCAATATTATCTAAACCAGAAGAAAATTTACATTTTAATGAAAATAGTGATATCTTAGTACAATTGCAAATAAATGATGAATTATTAACTTTACCATTAGAAGATTATGTAATCGGAGTAGTAGCGCAAGAAATGCCTGCTTCTTTTTCTGATGAGGCAATTAAAGCTCAATCCGTAGCCGCGCGAACTTTTGCTCTTTATAATTTACAGAGTAAGCAATATTTAACCACTAGTATGCAAGCCTATATCAGTGTGGAACAAATGCAAGAAAAGTGGCAAGATGAATTTGATTACTATTATAATAAGATTAAAAACTTAGTATTAGAGACAAAAGATTTGGTTTTAACGTATAATGGTGAATTGATTAAGTCTTACTATTATGCTATGAGTAATGGAATGACTGAAGATTCTCTAGTTGTTTTTAATGAAGATTTACCCTATATAAAAGAAGTTGAATCAGATTATGATAATGAATCTTTAAATAAGTTTAAATATGATAAAGTTATGAGTAGACAGGAATTTTGTAATAAATTAGATATATCTTGTAATAAAATAACTATTTCATCTATAAAAAGGGATGTTTCTAATCGAGTTACTTCTTTAAAAATTAATAATAAGGATTTTAGTGGTGTGGAAGTTCGCCAATTATTAGATTTACGTTCTACTGATTTTGCTATTAGTATCGATGAATATGTAACTATAACTACTAAAGGTTATGGGCATGGGGTAGGTATGAGTCAATATGGTGCCAATGGAATGGCTAAAGATAATAAAAATTTTGTTGAAATATTACAACATTATTATCAAAATGTAGAAATAGAAAAATATAATGTATAATTCTTTTTTCTTTTGTTAACACTTTCTAATAGGAAGGTGAAATGATGAAAAGAAAAAAACTAAGAGGTTATGTAATTCCTACTATATGTTTAATATTAATATGTACTATTTTATTTAGTAGTTATAAAATGTACGAAATATTATCTTATGAAGCTCCTGTTAAAGATAACGATAATGAACCAGTAATAAATGGTAATTATAATGAAAATGACGAAATGGTTAATGCTACTACTAGTTCTAAGTCAATCATAAGACCATACGTTTTAGACTCTGTTACTGCTACTATCCCTTTTTACAATCGTGAAGGAACTGAGGAAGAACAAACTGCTGCTCTAATTTATTATGAAGGAATATATATGCCAAATACTGGAGTTTTATATACGGCTAATGAGGTATTTGACTGTGTTGCAGTTTTAGATGGAGTTGTAAAAAATGTTAAAGAAGATAGTATAATGGGAAATATAGTTGAAATAGAACATACTAACTCCTTAACAACGATTTATCAGAATTTAGGTGAAGTAAAAGTAACAATTGGTGCCAGCGTTAAACAAGGGGATATAATTGCTTTATCCGGTAATAATACTTTAACTTCTGATAATTCTAACGCTCTTCATTTTGAAGTATTTTATAAAGGAGAATTAATAAATCCTGAAGAATTTTATCTTTATGATTATGAAGAAGTAATTAATGAATAAAATAAGTATTTATTTTAACGATAATACTTATCAAATAATTACAAATAAAATATACTCGTTTTTATCTAACTATGTAAAAGATAGTGATATTCAAGATAAACATTCTTTTTTAAAAGAATTTAAAGAATATAATAAACAAGAAAAATTTATGAGTAATATAGTACCTTATAATTTAGATATATACTTAAATTTTCCTATTACCGAAAAAGATACTTTTTATTATTCCGATATTTTTGAAGAATTAAATTTTAATAAAATTAATCTTATTTATATTCGTAATTTATTAGATAATAAGGCTTATTTAATAAGTAATTATAATACAATGTATTTATTATATAAAAATAATACAATTAAAATTTATAAATATTTATTAAAGGAATTTATTAACAAATATAATCTTAAAAAGATATATGCATTCGGAAATTTTTTAAATAATATTGATGATAATAGAATATATATATTTAGTAATCATAAGAATTACATAGCTAAAAAGGTTTTAGATATCAATAAACTAGAAATTTGATATCTTTTTTGTTATAATGTAGTTGGAGGTATTGTATGCGAATTAAGATTCGTGGTGAAAAGATTACAGCAACTGCTGCAATTAAGAATTATATTGAAGAAAAAATGGGGCGCTTAGATAAGTACTTTAATAGTGATGATATAGAGGCTTATGTTGTAATAAAATCAAATAAAAGTTCTAAGACTATTGAAGTAACTATTCCAACAGGAAGTTTAACTTTAAGACGAGAAGAAGTTGATGATGATTTATATGCTGCTATTGATTCAGTGATTGATAAATTAGAAAGACAGATTAGAAAAAATAAATCACGTTTAGAAAAAAGACTTAAAGTTACAAACGAAGTAACATTTTCTCTTGATTTTAACGATGATACTCCAACAGATACTAAAAAAATTGTTAAGAGAAAAAACTTTGATAGTAAGCCTATGAGTGAAGAAGAAGCAATATTACAATTGGAATTATTGGGACATGATTTCTTTGTTTTTAAAAATGCTGATAATGATGCTATTTCTGTTTTGTATAGAAGAAAAGACAAAAACTATGGTCTTATTAATATAAAATAATTAAATAAAAAACCTATGAAGTTATAGTGCTTTATAGGTTCTTTTTTACTTTGTTAAATTTTTCTTGAATTATTTTTATTCTATCCTTTTTAGTTTTATTATCTAGTCTATATGTTCCTTTATCATATACTAAAATATCTTTTTCTTTTACCAAGAAATTAATATTTTCTTTAGGTAATTCAATGATACTTTTATCACTTAAGTTTTCTAAGACTATTATTTTATCTTCAATTCTATCGACCGCATATTTCATATTAACCATCCGTATTAGTTTGTTCAGTTCTAAAAGTAATTGTATTACCATCACTTGATGAGATGATTGTTCCATCTACATCAGTACGATATATTTGAATATTGTTACTTTCTAATAAGTCAATCGTGCTAGTACTAGGATGATCATATGAATTGTTTTGTCCTACTGAAATAATTGCATATTCAGGATTTACCTTTTTAATAAATTCTGCAGTAGAGGAATATTTTGAACCATGATGGCCAATTTTTATTACATCAGCCTCAATATCATCGTTAATAATATCTTTTTCTACGGAATCTGTTGCGTCCCCCATAAATAAGTATTTGTTATTTCCATACGTTAATTTTAA
>CALVXQ010000047.1 GCA_944371435.1 uncultured Bacilli bacterium | reverse complement strand
GTTATACCATTCACTACTTATATCAGCAACAACAATATTATTACTACTATCATAAGTAACAGGTATTAAACCAGCAAATAATTCGGGACTTGCAGCTCCAGTACCATCATTAAATTCTTTTTTAGTAGTAAATGTAACACTACATCTAGTACCTGTTTGGGTAGCATTATATATAGTTATTGCCCAGTTATCATAATCCCAGGTAGCATTAGCACCTTTATCACAAGTTATTGATACATCGTAATTACCTTTTTCAGGTATTGTATTAGTTTCTTGTCCATCTACAAAGTAAGCTAAATAACTATCATCTATAGGAGTAACTTTAGGTTTATTATAGTTATCAATAATTGTTAAACTTATTAAAGATATACTTATTATTAAAGAAGTTATTAAAATTATTATATACTTTTTCATATCCTATCCTCTCAATTATATTTTAGCATTAATTATTTACTATAGTCAATGTTTACTTATAAAAAAATATATAGTAAAATATTAGTGATGGAAGATGAAATATATTATTATTAAATTAATTAAGTTATATCAATTAATACCTATTAATAGTCATTATCATTGTCGTTTCTATCCTACTTGTTCTAATTATATGATAGAGGCTTTAAATGAATATGGTACTATTAAAGGGTTATATTTAGGTATTAAAAGAATATTAAGATGTAATCCTTTTAATAAACATTATGGGTATGATCCATTAATTAGGAAGGAAGATTATGAAAAGAATATCTAAGTTATTATGTTTAGTTATCTCTTTATTTATGTTATCTGGATGTTTTAAAAGAGATAATATGGAAGGAATAAATATTATTACAAGTGTTTATCCAATCGAATATATTGTAGATACTTTATATGGAAATTATGCAAATATTAGTAGTATTTATCCTAGTGGAGTTGATGTTTATACTTATGAATTAACAGAAAAACAAATTGATGATTATAGTAAAGCTGATTTATTTGTATATAATGGTTTAAGTGATGAAAAACAAATAGCTAGAAATTTTATTAATAAGAATAAAAATATGAAAATTATTGATGTTAGTTATGGGTTAAATATTGAATATGGTAATACTCCGGAAGAATTATGGTTAAGTCCTAATAACTTTTTAATGTTAGCAACTACTATTAAAAATAATTTATGTGATTTTATAAGTAGTAAATATATTATAGAAGAAATTAATCGTAATTATAATGATTTACAAGAAAAAGTATCTATCTTAGATGCTAATTTAAGAGCAGTTGGTTATGCTGCTAGTAGTAAAGAACAAGAAACTATTATTGTTAGTTCTAATATATTTAAATTTTTAGAAAATTATGGATTTAAAGTTATATCTTTAGAAGATAGTGATACTAATATCGAAAGTATTAAAGATAATTTTAAGAATGGAAATTATAAAAATTTATTTATAAAAAAGAATGAAAGTTCTGATATAATTACGGAATTAAAAGATGATTATAAAGCTAATGTCATTGAAATAAACTTAATGAATGTTTTAGATGAAACAGAAAAAGAAAATAATAATGATTATTTATATATTATGAATAAGTTTTTAACTACGATAAGTGATGCTACTTTAGCATAATAAATACTCGTTAGCAAATGCTAACGAGTATTTATTTTATAAATCCATTAATAACTGTTTTTGTTTCACTAAAAGTAATAAAAGCATTATTATCTATTTTACGTATTAATTTAGATAATTCTTTTATCTTAGTATTATTTATTTCTATTAATAACATCTTTTTTTTAATACCATCATAATAATCTTTAATATCTAAAATAGTTAAAGCATAACCTTTATCTCTTAATAACTTAATATTATTTTTAGTAGCTTTAGAGGTAATTACTTGACAAGTAGTATTACCTTTAATAAAGATATTACTTAATTTACTACCTATATAAGTACCAGTAGCATAACCTGCTGAATAAGATATAGCAATCCATAAAGATATATGTTCGGTATTTAAAGCTTCTCTAGCTACTATAAACCAGACAAAGACTTCAAAGAAAGCTATAAAAGCACATTTAAGACTATTACCTTTTACCATTATAATAGTTCTTATTGTACCTAATGATACATCTAATATACGAGCCATAAATATTCCTAAACAAGTTAATAATAGATTCATATTTTATCACCTAAGTAAAATAGCAGCAATTATTATAGCTAATACTAATATACAAATTACAATAAATATTGCATATGCTGTATTATTAGTATTTGTAGGATCATCATTATTATACTCTTTATTTTTTTGTTTAATATTATAAATACGTTCTAAATAAGGATTCTTTCCTTTATTCATTTCTTTACGAATATCTAGTTGTTCCCTACTCATTAATGCACCACAATTAGGACATATAGCATCTTTACTACCTAAAGCATGTCCACATTTTTTACAAACCATTATTCCTCACTTTCTTCAATATAATATTTAGATTTATGAGGTTCATCTCTTAGTAAATCTAAATAATCTTGTTGACGAAGAGCTTCGTATAAAACAATAGCAACTGTATTAGAAACATTTAATGCTCTTACTTTATCAGTCATCGGTATTCTTAAACAATTATTTATATATGGTTTTAATATCTTAGGAGGTATACCTGTTGATTCTTTACCAAAGAAAAAGTAGATATTTTCATCTTTATTACTATAATCAAAAGAAGTATGAGGTTTATGACCATATCTAGTTAGAAAATAATAAGTACCTTTATTTTTACTAAAGAAATCATCAATATTTTCATATATAGTATAATCACAATATTTAATATAATTAACCCCACTTCTTTTAATATATTTTTCATCTAAAGAAAAACCTAAAGGTTTAATTAAATGTAATTTAGTATGAGTAGCAACACAAGTACGCATTATATTACCAGTATTCTGTGGTATTTCTGGTTCAAATAAAACTATATTTAACATTAATATTGTCTTCCGAAATATACTTTATAATTAGCTTTTTTACCACAGACTATACATGTATTATCTACTTCTTTATCAATTATACAACGCGATTTTAAACCAGTATCTTCTTTTATTTTATCTTCACAATGAGGATCATTACATAAATTAACTTCAATAAAACCATTACCATTAGATGATATCTTTTTAAATTCATCATATGTATTTGCTTTATATAACATATTATTACGTCTTTCTAAAGCTTTATTATACATATCAGTTTGAATATCATTAAGTAATTCTAAAATAACAGATATTATATCTTCATTAGTATTTACTTTTATCTTTTCTAAAGTATCTCTTCTTACTAAAGTAATAAAACCATTATCTAAATCTCTTTTACCTAACTCGATTCTAATCGGATAACCTTTTACTTCTGCTAAAGCAAATTTAAATCCTGGTGTTTTATCAGAATTATCTACTTTATAAGTTATATTATTAGCATTTAATTTAGCCTCTAAACTACTTAGTTCATTAGTAACATCACCAATAGGGATAATACATACTTTTATTGGGGCTATTTTAGGTGGTAAAACTAATCCTCTATTATCAGAATGGGTCATAATTAAACCACCAATCATTCTTGTAGATACTCCCCAAGAAGTTTGATAAGGAGTTTTTAAAGTATTATCTTTATCTAAAAATTGAATACCAAAAGCTTTAGCAAAATGTTGACCAAAATAATGACTTGTTCCATTTTGTAAAGCAACACCATCCCACATCATAGCTTCTAATGTATAAGTTTCTTCAGCACCAGCAAACTTTTCTTTTTCGGTTTTACGACCTACTATAACAGGAATAGCTAAATAATTTCTTTGAAAATCTTCATATACCTTTAACATACGTAAAGTTTCTTCTCTAGCTTCAGTACTAGTTGCATGCATCGTATGTCCTTCTTGCCATAATATTTCTCTACTTCTTAAAAATGGTCTTGTTGTTTTTTCCCATCTAACAATGGTAGCCCATTGATTATATAGTAAAGGTAAATCACGATAAGATTTAATAATCTTTTTATAATGTTCACAAAATAAAGTTTCTGATGTAGGTCTAATACACATTCTTTCTTCTAACTTTTCACTACCACCATATGTAACCCAAGCAACTTCGGGAGCAAAACCTTCAACATGTTCTTTTTCAATATTAAGAAGAGATTCTGGTATTAATAAAGGCATTTGCACATTTACATGACCTAACTTTTTAAACTCTTTATCTAATATACTAACCATATTTTCCCATATAGCATACCCATATGGGCGAATAATCATACTACCCTTTACAGAAGAATAATCAACTAAATCTGCTTTTTTACATACATCAGTATACCACTTAGCAAAATCAACTTCTCTATCAGTTATATCTTTAACTAAACTACCCATTATTATCACCCAATTCTTTATTTATATTTTCTAACTTTTCTAATTCTAATTTTAAATTTAATTTTTCTTGTTCAACTATGTTACTAGGAGCTTTACTTACATAATTTTCATTACTTAATAATTTTTGTCTACGTAATATAGAAGCTTCTAACTTCTTTTTATTATTATTTAATTCTTCTAAATACTTTTCTTTATTACCATTATCATCATAATAAATACTCATACTTATATCATATAAATTAACATCAATTTTAGAAGAATCTATATCTTTATCAATTATTTTATCATTTATCTTTAACATATTTAATAATAATTTATTAGTATTATTAGTTTTTACTTTAAATTCTTTACCAATATTATTTTCTAACTTTTTATTTCTAAATAAAGTAATAAATTCTAATAATTTAGTAACATCTTTTTCTTCTTTATCATAAATATATTTTTTTTCATACTTAGGATAATTACTAATCATAATAGATTTATTATCTTTAATAGGTAACATACTATATATTTCTTCCGTAACAAATGGCATAAAAGGATGCATTATTTTTATTATACCTAGTAATACTTTATATAAAGTACTTAAGGTAGATATATTATCTAAACTAAATTTAGCCATTTCAATATAATTAGAGCAAAAATCATTCCATATAAAATTATATACTTCACTACCCACTAAGTTAAATTCATATTTATCCATATGTTTAATAGTACTTTTAACAATATTCTCATATCTTGTAAGTATCCATTTATCGGCTTCATTTAAAGTACTAAAATCTAATTCTTTTAAAGATTCAATATTCATTAAAACAAAACGAGATGCATTCCATAACTTATTAATAAAGTTCCAAGTACTTTTAATTTTTTCGATATCAAAACGTAAATCAGTACCAAAAGCACAATCCGTAACTAAATAGTATCTTAGGGAATCTGCTCCATAGTCTTTGATCATATCCATAGGATCAATACCATTACCTAAAGATTTAGACATTTTTCTGCCCATTGAATCTCTTACTAAACCATGAACGATACAATCTTTAAATGGTCTTACTCCATTTATTTCTAGAGATTGGAAAGTCATTCTATTTACCCAAAAAGGAATAATATCATAACCAGTTACTAAACAATCAGTTGGAAAATAACGTTTAAAATCTTCAGTATTATTTGGATAACCTAAAGTTGAAAATGGCCATAAAGCCGATGAAAACCATGTATCTAAAACGTCTTCATCTTGAACCCAACCTTCACCTTTTGGAGCTTCTTTTCCAACATATACTTCATCACCTTTATACCAAGCAGGGATTCGGTGTCCCCACCATAATTGACGCGAAATACACCAATCATAAGTTATTTCCATCCAGTGATTCATTATCTTTTCAAATCTTTCCGGAATAAAATTAACTTTGGTATCTTTATTTTTTTGATTTTCTAATACTTTATCAGCTAAAGGACGCATTTTAACAAACCATTGTTTAGAAAGATATGGTTCTACTACGGCATCAGTTCTTTCAGAATGTCCTACATTATGCGTTATCTCTTCTACTCTAATTAAAATACCTTCTTCTTTTAAATCATTAACTAAAGCGCTACGACATTCTTCTCTAGTCATACCCGCATACTTACCACATAAGCTATTCATGGTTGCATCTTTATTCATAACAACAACACGTTCTAGGTTATGACGTAATCCTACTTCGTAGTCATTAGGATCATGAGCAGGTGTTACTTTAACTACCCCAGTACCAAATTCCATATCAGCATGCATATCAGCTAAAACGGGTATTTTTTTATTAACTACTGGTAATATAACATTTTTACCAATATACTTTTGATATCTTTTATCTTTAGGATTAACGATAACAGCTACATCACCAAATAAGGTTTCAGGTCTTGTTGTTGCTACTTCTAAGTAATCATTACTATCTTCTAAATAATATTTTAAATGATAAAAAGCACCTTTATCTTCTTTATAAATAACTTCTTCATTACTTAAAGCTGTCATAGCAACAGGATCCCAGTTAATTATTCTTTCACCACGATAGATTAATCCTTTATTATAATAATCAACAAATACTTTAGTAACCGCATCATTTAACCCCTTATCTAAAGTAAATCTTTCTTTAGAATAATCAACAGATAAACCTAATTTAGCCCATTGATTACGAATATTATCACTATATTCTTTAGTCCAATCCCAACAAGCTTTTAAGAAGTTTTCTCTTCCATATTCATACTTATCGATACCTTGTTCTTTTAATCTTTTAACTACTTTAGCTTCAGTAGCAATGGCAGCATGATCCATTCCTGGTAACCATAGACAATCATAACCTTGCATTCTTTTATATCTAATTATTACATCTTGAATAGCCGTATCATAAGCATGTCCTATATGTAGTTTACCTGTTACATTAGGAGGAGGAATTACTATACAATATGGTAATTTATCTGTATTACCACTTTTAAAATACCCTAAATCTTTCCATGTTTTATACTTATCTTTTTCTACTTCTAAATGATTATATTTTGTATCTAACATAATAACCTCTTTTCTATATAAAAAAAGTCATAAATATAAGGACGAGATAACCCGCGGTACCACCTTATTTTATGACTTTATCATACACTTTAAATCTATAACGTGATTAACGATTCAACTCCAAAGCAACCTTCATATATTTATTTTATTAGTTTCCACCAACCACTAACTCTCTATTAAACTAAATATATTACTCCTCTTTTTCAACGTATCTACTGGTATTATAGATTAATAATAAATTATTTGCAAGTTTTTTAAATCTATTTATTGATTATATTTACTTAATATTCTCATCGCTTTTTTAGACTTTTTAATTCTTCTTAAAGCTTGATTTTCTATATTACTTACACGAGCTCTTGTAACATTAAACATTTTACCAATTTCTTCACACGTTAAAGGATACCCTAAAGTTAATCCATAACGTAAATCTAAGACTTGTCTTTGACGTTCATTTAATGAACATAAATTATATACTTCTAATATATCTTTAAAAAAAGCATTATAACTATATATATCCTCTATAGCTAAGTCTTCAACATTTTGATAATTATCTAATGATTCATCTTT
>CALVXQ010000046.1 GCA_944371435.1 uncultured Bacilli bacterium | reverse complement strand
ATGTTAGTTGATTATATTGGTAAGAGTACTTTAAAGGAGTTTGGCAATAGTTTAGGTGCTACAACTACTTTGGTGGGAACTGATGATTTTGGAGCGATTAATAATCGTGATTCGATGATTTATTTAGAAACATTAAATGATTTAATAAATAATACTGGCGAGTTAGGAGAAGAATTAAAATCATATTTTGTTAATAGTGATCAAAATTATTTGAATTTTCCTAATGAGGGAATAAGTGCTGTTCAAAAATATGGCGAATATAATAGTTATTATCATGCTAATGGAATTGTTTATGCTGAAAATCCCTACTTAGTAAGTATATTAACGTTACATGGTTATGATGATTTTGAAAAAGTAATTAGAAACATTAATACAGAGATTTATAATTTACAAAAAGAATTTTATAAGAATAGCCAAAATGTTTGTTATGCTAAAGTCTATAATCAAAATGGTTTAACTAGCTAAGTTAAAGATGTTTTAATGAATAAAAGTTAGCCTTCTATTATGCAGTTAGAAAGCTTTTTATACTTTTATTTTTTTATTTAATTAGTAATTTAACATTTTCGTTAATTTGAAAACTAGGTAATTTAATGTTACAATAACACTATACTAGAATAATTTATTGTAATTAGAAGTGGAGTTTATATAATGAATAATGAATATGATAATAGTATTTTTATAATAAAAAAAGTTGAAAGACATAAAAATAATGATAATTTAGAAAATTATGGTATTATTTCTAAAAAAGGAAAAACTTTACTCTTTTTTTCCTTAATTAGTGTATTATTAATATTTTTAAATAATTATATTTTAACTTCAGACTGGTATTATGCATTAAAGTTAGCAGTTTTAATAAATCCTAAAGCTAATACTGATTTAATAAATTTACCTACTTTAATAATGAATATTAATTGGATATTAATAATAATTATTACGATTTTAAGCATAATATTTTATTTTACAGAGAAGAAAACATCTTGGAATTATAAGATATATACTTTAAATATATTTGCTGGTATTTTAAATATTTTATTTGGTAATGTTGGTATAATCCCCTATATTTATTTAGTAAATATTATCTTTTATAGTTTTAAAAATATATCTATTAAAAATAAAAATCGTATTGGAATAGTTAGTGACATTTTATTAATATTTTTATCTTTAGTCGTTATTTTATTTAATGTTTTAGTTTAATTTATTTATAAGAATAGAAACATATAAACGTTCTATTTTTTTTATATAATTTGAAAAGTATTTAAATTAATGTTACAATAACGATGTACTTAGGAGGATTCTATGGATAAGACAACTCTTTTTGATATAGCTAATTTTAAAAGTGAGTTAGTTATTAATACTTTAAATGAAGTGGCTTCTATATTACAGGAAAAAGGTTATAATCCCATAAATCAAATAGTAGGATACATTGTAAATAATGATCCAACTTATATTACTAATTATAAAAATGCTAGAGATAAAATCTTAAAATTAGATAAAAGTGAATTAATAGCAGTTTTATTGAGAAAAGTATTAGAATAATGAGTATCTTAGGACTAGATTTAGGAGCTAAAACTTTAGGAGTTGCCATTTCTCATACTAATATAATAGCTAATCCTTATAAAACTATTAGATATGATAATTATGATAGTTTATTAAATGAAGTACTAAATATTATAAATAAAGAACATGTCGAAAAGATTGTATTAGGGTTACCTAAGAATATGAATAATACTTCTGGTGAGGCAGCCTTAAGAAGTATTAGTTTTAAAGAAAAATTAAGTAAATTAGTTGACATACCAATTATTTTAGTTGATGAACGTTTAAGTACCATTGAAGCTGAAAATATTCTTTTAACTAATGATATGTCCCGTAAAAAAAGAAAAGATGTTATCGATAGTGCCGCAGCAATGATTATTCTAGATACGTATTTAAGAATGGAGAAGAATAATGGAAACAAGTAAATCTTTATTTTCCTTAAAAAATGATTTAGGAGAAGAAAAAACTTATGAAATGCTTTTTACTTTTGATAGTGAAGTAACTAAAAAAAGTTATATGGTTTATACTGATCATTATGTAGATAAAGATGGTAAAGAAAGAGTATATGCTTCTATTTACGATCCTAGTGGTGAAGATCAAAATGTTTATCCAATTGAAACAGAAGCTGAATGGGATGTGATAGAAAACATTTTAAATTCAATTCAAAGTAAAATTGAAAGTAGTGATAAAGCTTGATAAAAAAAATATTAATAGGGGTTGGGATTTTTTGGATTTTATTAATAATAGGAATTCTTTGTTACTACCATTTTTCTTTAGGAAAGGTTTCTTCTGATGATACGGAAATATTTTTTGAAATAGAAGCAGGTAGTGGTATTAATAATATTGTAGATACTTTAAAAGAGGAAAATTTGATTAAAAATTCCTTTGTTACTAAAGTTTATATTAAATTACATAGTATTAATAATTTACAGGCGGGGGTATATATTCTAAAAAGGAATATGACTACAGAAGAGATTCTAAACAAATTTGTTACTGGGGATTGTTTTAAAGATGAAAAGTTGGTAACATTTATTGAAGGAAAAAGATTAGTAGATTATGTTGATGTAATAGCCGAGAATTTTCCTTACACTAGCGATGAAATATTAAGTGTTTTGAGTGATGAAGAATATTTACATGAGTTAATCGATAAATATTGGTTTATTACTGATGAGATTTTAAATGAAGAAATTTATTATCCTTTAGAAGGATATTTATTCCCTGATACTTACATGTTTAATAAAGATGCTAGTATTAAAGAAATTATTGAGGTATTGATTAATGGTTTAAGTAATAAATTGGAACCATATAAAGAAAAGATTGCCACAGGTAATATGACTGTTCATCAAATATTAACTTTAGCCTCAATTGTTGAACTAGAGGGTGCTAGTAGTACTGATCGTAGTGGTGTAGCAGGTGTCTTTTATAATCGTTTAAATGATAATTGGCATTTAGGTAGTGATGTAACAACTTATTATGCTTTTGGTAAAGATTTTGATGTTGAATTAACACTTGATGAGTATAATACTTGTAATCCCTATAATACAAGAAGTACTTGTTTTACCGGATTACCAGTTGGTCCAATTTGTGGAGTATCTTTGGATAGTTTAGTAGCTACGATTAATCCAACTGAATCTGATTATTATTATTTTGTTGCAGATAAAAATAAGAAAACTTATTATGCAGAAAACTATGATGAATTTACTAAAATTATTAATGAATTAAAAAATAGTGGTTTATGGTATACGTATTAAGTAGGTGATAATGATGAAAGAAAAAATATTAGAAATAGAGAAGTATGCAAAAGAAAATAATGTTCCTATCATTGAAAAGGAGTCGATTGCATATATAATGCAGTATATTAAAGATAATAATGTTAAAAGTATATTAGAAATAGGTAGTGCGATTGGTTATTCATCAATTTTAATGGCTTCAGTTGATCCTAATATAACAGTAACGACGATTGAAAGAGATGAAACCCGTTATATGGAGTGCTTAAAGAATATAAAAAAGTGCGAGCTAGATAAGAGAATAAATGTTGTTTATCAAGATGCTCTTGAAGTTAATTTAACGGGTGTTAGTTATGATTTAATATTTATTGATGCTGCTAAAGGGCAATATACTAAGTTTTTTGAAAAGTTTAAGTATTTTTTAAGTAAGAAAGGAACTATTATTACAGATAATTTAAAATTTCATGGTTATGTCGGTAAAAGTAGTGCAATTGAGAGTAAAAATTTAAGACAATTAGTTAGTAAGATTGAAAGTTATATTGATTTTTTAAAGAATAATGATGAATTTACGACGGAAATTTTAGATATTGGTGATGGAATAGGAATTAGTAAACGAAAAGATGAAAAGTAAGTTTTTAGTTAGTATAAACAATTTAGAAGATATTGCTGAATATAAGAAAGTAGGTATTACTACTTTTGTTTTTGCCTTAAAGGATTATTCGATTGGTTATGAAAATACTTTTGAAATTGATGAGATAAATAAGGTGGATGCTAATAAATTATGTCTAATTAATCGTTTATTAAATAGTGAAGAAATAGATTCTTTAATTAAATTGTTACCAAAAATAGATGTTATGGGTTTTATCATTGAAGACATAGGTTTATTAGATAGTATTAAAAGATTAAATAAAAAAGTTTATTTATTTATTAATCACTTTAATTGTAATTATGCTTCGCTTAATACTTGGTTAGAATATGTAGATAGTGTTTTTGTAAGTAATGAACTAACTAAAGAAGAACTTAGTTATATAACTAGTAAAGTTAATAAACCGGTTATTATTCATATATTTGGTTATAATCAGATAATGTATTCTCGTCGCTATCTATTAACAAATTATTATAAGTATTATAATTTGCCATATAAAAATAATGTTATTATCAAAGATAAAGCTGGTAGTATAAGTATGCATTTAGTTGAAGATAAGTATGGGACTATTAGTTTAGCAAAGAACATATTTGATGGACGTAGTTTACTTGATTTAGATAATGTTTTATATTTTTACTTAAATACTAGTTTTATCCCGCTTGCCAGTGTTTTAGATTTTATAGAAGGTAAGAGTATTTTAAATGCTGATGAGGGATTATTAGATAAACCGACTATTTTTAAATTAGGAGGTAAAAATGATTGAGTTATTAGCCCCAGCTGGCGATTTAGAACGTCTTAAAATTGCCCTTTTATATGGTGCAGATGCTGTTTATATTGGGGGAGTTGATTATTCATTACGCGCTAATGCTAAAAATTTTAGCCTGGAAGAAATTAAGGAAGCTTGTAAGTATGCACATAATTTAAAAAAACGAGTTTATGTAACAGTAAATATTGTTCCTCATAACAATGATTTAGATAATATTGAAGAATATTTAAAAGAATTAGATAAAATTAATGTTGATGGCATAATTGTTAGTGATATTTATATTATGAAGTTGTGGGCAAAATTAAAGTTGCAACTAGAATTACATGTTTCTACTCAAGCTAGTACTTTGAATTATCATACTGCTTTATTTTATAAAACTCTTGGTGCTAAAAGAATTGTCTTAGCCCGTGAAGCTAGTGAAGCTGATATTAAAATAATTAAAGAGAAAACTAATTTAGATTTAGAAGCTTTTATTCATGGGGCCATGTGTACTTCTTTTAGTGGCCGTTGTGTAATGTCTAACTATGCTACTGGTCGTGATTCTAACCGCGGCGGTTGTAGTCAAGTTTGTCGTTATTCGTTTAATATTGATGGTAATGAAAAAGACTTTGAAATGATGCCTAAAGACTTAAATATGGTAGCATATATTGAAGATATGATTAAAGTTGGAGTTAATTCTTTTAAAGTTGAAGGAAGAATGCGTAGTATTTATTATATAGCAACAGTAATAAGTGTTTATCGTCATATTATTGATAAAATAGTAAATAAAAGTTTAACTAAGGAATATACTAAGTATTGTCTAGATATTTTAAATAGATGTGCAAATCGTGATTCAACTTCTCAATTCTTTAAAGAATTACCTGGATATAACGAACAGTATTTTCTTGGTCGTAATGAGATTAGTAATCAAGATTTTTTAGCACTAGTATTAGACTATGATGAAAAAAATAAGATTGCTACTATTGAGGAAAGAAATTATTTTAAGCCTGGTGATGTGGCAGAAATAATGGGATATGATATGGATGCTAAAGAATTTGTTATTCCTACTTTATATGATGAAAATGGGAAAGTAATTGATGCTGCTAGACATCCAAAACAAGTTATTAAAATTCCTTGTGAAATACCTTTAAAAAAGGATTATATAATTCGATTAAAAGTGTTTGACATTCATGATTATTTGTAGTATTCTTATGTTTGTTAATTTTAAGGAGAGATAAAAGATGAAAAAAGAACAAACCATTTTATTAACTCCTCAAGGTTATTTGGACTTAGAGAGTGAACTAAATGATTTAAAGTTAAATAAACGTCCTGCTGTTATTGAAGCGTTACAAGAGGCTCGTGCTTTAGGTGATTTATCAGAAAATGCTGAATATGATGCTGCTCGTAATGAACAAGCACAAGTAGAAGGTCGTATTAAAGAATTAGAATTCAAATTAGAACATTGCATTGTTATGGATGGTAATAATAAAGAAACTGTTAATGTAGGTTCTACTGTTGTTATTAATTACGTTGATGACAATGAAGAGGAAGAATACAAAATAGTAGGGTCAATGGAAGCTGATCCTTTTGAAAATAAAATATCTAATGAATCACCAATTGGTCAAGCTATTATTGGTAAAAAAGTTGGTGAATTAGTAGATGTACCATCTCCTAATGGTTCTTATCAAATTAAAATTGTTAAAATAGCCTAAATATCTTGTTTAATTCTTAATATTTAGTTATAATATTATTGCTAAGAAAGGATTATGTATTAATGAAAAATGTTGTAAATATTGAAAAAGAATATGTTGGTGATGTTTGGCAAGAAGCATTAGATAAAGCATATCAAAAAAATAAAAAGAATGTGGAAGTGCCTGGTTTTAGAAAAGGTAATGTTCCTAAAGATGTTTATTTAAAAAAATATGGAGTTGAATCTTTATTTAATGATGCCATCGATGAAATTTTAAGTGATGAGTATTCTACCGTTATTGAAGGTAGCAATCTTAAACCAGTTATTAAACCTAGTGTTGATGTTAAGACTGTTGATGCAGAAAAATTAGTTTTATCATATATAATTATAACTGCTCCTGAAGTAGAATTAGGAGAATACAAGAATTTAGGAATTAAAAAAGGTAAAGTTACAGTAACTGCTAAGGAAGTAGAGGAAGAAATTAAGCATCGTGCTAATCATCTAGCTGAATTAGTTGCTAAAGATGATGGTAAAGTAGAAGTTGGTAATGTTGTTATTATCGATTTTAAAGGCTTCCTTGATGGTAAAGAATTTGATGGTGGTTCTGCCGAAAATTATCAATTAGAAGTTGGATCACATACTTTTATTCCTGGTTTTGAAGAAGGATTAGTAGGAATGAGTCTTAATGAAGAAAAAGATTTAGATTTGAAGTTTCCTGAAAATTATGTTGAAAATTTAAAGAGAAAAGAAGTTGTTTTTAAAGTTAAGATTAAAGCTATTAAAGAAAGAGTATTACCAGAACTTAATAAAGAATTTTATGAAGATTTAGGTTATAAAGATGTAAATACTGAAGAAGAATTAAAGAGTAAAATTAAAGAGGAAATTCAAAGCCATAAGAAAAATGAAGTTGAGAATAAGTACATTAATGAATGCTTAGAAAAAGCTTTAAAGAATATGAAGGTAGAAATTAATCCGGAAATTATTGATGAAGAAATTCATCGTATGATTAATGAAATTGAAATGAATATGCGTGCTCAAGGTATTAGCTTAGAAGATTATATGAAGGTAACAGGAACTGATCATGATTTCCTTCATAAAGAGTTAGAAAAAGATGCTACTAAACGTGTTAAAGAAAGACTTTTATTAGAGAAAGTTGCTGAAGTAGAAAAGATTGAACCTACGGAAGACGAAGTTAAGAAACGTACTGCTGAATTAGCTAGTCATTATGGAATAACAGAAGAAGAGTTATTAATAGAAATTGGTGGCGTTGAAGTAGTTAAATATGATGCTAAAATGAATAGAGCAATTAAAGTTATTACGGAATAATTATTGGTTGATAAATACCAATAATTTTTTTGCTTAAAAAAATTACCAATATT
>CALVXQ010000045.1 GCA_944371435.1 uncultured Bacilli bacterium | reverse complement strand
CCTAAACTCTCTAAAATAAATTTTATTTGTTCTGAATCATGAACATTCATTTGACAACCATAAGTTCTTAAAAAATACTTCTTATTATCTACTATTTTCGTATCATTATTATCTAAATAAACTACTTCTACATCTTCTCTACTACGTTTACGAGCCTCTTTTAAACTTGGTAAATTCATCAATTATCACTCCTTTTTATTTCTAATTTTAATTTCTTAATAAGATTTTTATTTAAAGCCATTTTATGACGACATCTAGCTTCATATACTTCTATCCCTAATTCATCATGTAATGTCATTCTTACTTCATTCATAAAACTCTCTAAATCATTATTATCTTTAAATTCAATATACTTAAATTTTTCCTCTAAAGCTTTAGCTACTAATGGGGCTAAAACATTATTTAAACTTCTTAACTCTGTATTACCATTTAAGTAATAATCTTGATTATTTTGTAATTCGATTAAAGCATTAAGTAACCTCGTATTATCTTTAAAATAACTTTCAATAACTTCTCTATCTAAAACATAGGGATAATCTTTAAATAACGATAAAGCCCATTCTTTAAAATAAAAAGCAAATAAATATTCATCATAAACCGAATTACTAGCCGTAATTAAACTAGCTAATTCGCGTTCAATAACATAATTTTGTTTAAACATATTAACATGCCAAGTACTATTAAGTCTAATTAAAGATAAAATATACTTTAAAAATTTACGATACTCTTCGTTAGAAAGTTCAATTGAATTTAAAGCGATTGTTAAAAAACGAATATCATTTATCGGATAATCAGGATAATTTATTTTAAGAACATCATCTATTTCTAAAATATCAAACATTAATTGTTTATTCTCTTCATAAATATCTTGAATATCATTATAAGAAAAACAAGAAAAAAGTTCTCTTTGTGATCCTTTAAATTTAGGTATTTTACCTAAATAAACCGGTAAATTTTTACTATAACCACTACTATATATTTTATTTTTAATCTTCTCTAAATCGTTAAGACGTAATCTAAAATCCTTAAATATAATTTTAAACTCTTTATCTAAATATTCTTTTAATTCTTTATTCATTTTTCAATAATTCAACTTTCTAACTACTCTTTTAGAATTACATAATAAACTAATTATCTGTTTATTATCATCATTATTTTTTAAATATAAATTAGGATTACTTTTCAAATTATCTATAAATACTTTAAATAAATTAGAATTAACTATACTTAAAGCATCATTAAAAGAACCAGTACATATAATAACCGGAATATTATCAACTACCGTATAAAAGACTTTATTTTCTTTACCCATATAATAAACCGGTTCACGATAAGTACTTCCTAATAATCTATGGTTACTTAAATTATTGTTAATTATCTTATTAATAATATTATAATAATCAAAATAAGTATCTTTTCTTAAATTTACTAATTGTTCATATAATACTAATTCATTCTTCTCAGTATAATAAATAACTTTAGCTAATTCTTTATCATCATCTTTCTTAGTATATTTACTAACTAAGTTCTTTAAATCAATCATATAGTTAATAAATTCCTTTAATAATAACAACTTATCTTCTTCATCCGCTTGTAAATACATTTTAGCAATAGCATATATCTCATCAATAATAACTTTTAAGTCATCTTGATTTAAACTTTGAGCTTTAATTAATACTTCATAATCATTTTGATAAACACTCTTTAATACTTCTTTTACTAAATTATCTTGATAACTATTATATAAAGTATAAGCTTTATTTTCATATAAACTTAATAAAAGTTCATCAGTAGTTATATCTTTTAAGTGATTGAGAAATAAAGATATATTATCTGTACTAGTAAAGGTATGACGATATTTTTTTTTTTTTTTTTCTAAAATATCTTCGATAGTAAGATTTTTTACTTCTTCTTTCTTGTTAAAAACTACTACATTAACCTTTTCTTCCGGAACATATCCAGATTTACGACATAATAATTCTAAATCGGAATTATCTAAAAAATGTTCTTGAATATTCTTAACATTTACAATATGTGAAAAAATAGAAAGAAAATCTTGGGCTAATTCCAACAAAATACGGACGAATTCATCAGGATTAGATATAACATAGTTATCATCTATAAGACTAGCTAATACTCTTTCTTGATGACGAAAATCATTATCAACATCAGCATAATCTTTACTATCCTTCTTTAAAATATCACAAATATGCTTAAATAAATCAGAAGCAACCGAAGTATCCAGTTCACACCATTTTAACTCATAAATTAAAAAGCGCCAATCAATGATTTTAATACTTCTATCCTTAAATAAGTATTCTTCTAAATTATTAAATGTATCTCTCGTTTTCTTTAACTCTTCTAACTGAATAATTAAATCTTTTCTCGATATCTTTCCTTTAAAATTATCAAACTTAATAACATATATATCATTATCATTAGTTTTAATATGTGATTTTTTATCTATTACAAGAACTTTTTCAAAAGCTTTGATCCTCTTATTTATGATATCTAATCCCATTTTTAAACCTTGTCTTAAATAATTTTTTAATTCTTTATTCATAATAATCCCCCTTGAATAAAAAAAGTTAAGATAAACTTAACTTTTAGAAAACTACTTTCCTTCTTTAACTTTATATTCACCACGCATATTCGCAATAAAGTTAAGCTTAGCACGACGTACTTTACCCTTTTTAATAACTTCAATTGAATCAATAGTAGGGGCATTAACAGGGAATATTCTTGTTACACCAACACTACCTGATTTTTTACGAACTGCAATAGTTTCAGAAACGCTTCCACCCTTTTTACCAATTACTAAACCTTCAAAAGCTTGGATACGTTCTTTTTTACCTTCTTTTACCCAAACGTTAACTCTAACAGTATAACCTACACGAATTTCAGGAAGGTCTTTTCTTACATGTTTAGCATTAACTTTGTCTACTAAATTTGTCATAATAAAATCCTTTCTATAATAATATTCACTAAAAATCATTACCAATCTATGTAAGCGGATTTTCTACAGGATTTCTCCCGAAGCAATTGTATTTTATCATAAATAAATTTATTTCGTCAATAAATACTTGTACATTTTATAAACCCCCATATCATATTTATATAAAGCAACATATAAATTATTATACTTTAACGCAATAATATCATCTTTAAAAGCAAAATCCATTTTAACCCCATTAAGAACTTTTTGATATTCCATTTCCTTTAAGTTAACAATAGGATAATTTTTAAAAACTGTATCATAACTAATTACCGTATATTTATCATTTAAAATGTCCTCTATCTTATTGGCATCTTCGACTTTAAAATCACCTTGTTTAGTCCTTAATAAAGATTGCATTACTCCCACTGTCCCTAGTTTAGAACATATATCAGCAATTAAACTTCTTATATATGTTCCCTTAGATACTTCGACTTTAAAAGTAATCAAATCATCTTTATACTCTAATAATTCAATATTATAAATCTCAATATCCCGAACAGGTAATTCAACCTCTATATTATTACGAGCATATTCATATAATTTCTTACCCTTAATCTTGATAGCCGAATAAATAGGAACTTGCTGCTTACTCTTACCTAAAAAACTATTTAGAACCCTTAAAAGTTCTTCTTTAGTAAAATTATAATTACTTCTTTCAATAATATTACCAGTAATATCTAAAGTATCTGTTTTAATTCCTAATTTAATCGTCGCAATATATTCTTTTTTCTTAGCCGTTAAAATATCTACTAACTTAGTATCCTTATTTGTACATACAATAAGTAGGCCACGTGCTAAAGGATCTAATGTCCCTGTATGACCTACTTTCTTTGTTTTAAAATGCTTACCAATAATATTACAAACATCTCGGCTTGTCATATTACTTTCTTTATATACACTTAAAATCATTACTAATCTTTCTTATGAATCTCTTTAATAATATTTTCAATATTATTCCCATACTCAATAGATTCATCATACTTAAATAATAACTTAGGAGTATGTCTAATATCAATTTTATCAGCTAATCTTCCTCTTAAATATGAAGCAGTATTATCATTTAACTCTTTAAGTAACTCTTTTTTATTAGTATCATTTAAAGAAGTAAAATAAACGCGACAAAAAGATAAATCATTTGTAACTTCACAACCAGTAATCGTAATACTTTTTAATAAATCATCATGACTTTCTTCGTTAATTATTTCACACAAAGCTTTATTAATATCACTAGATATTCTTCTTTGTTTTACTATATTCATCTTTTAACCTCTACTATTTCATAACATTCTAATACATCTTGTTCTTTAAAATCACTATAAGATTCTAAAGTAATTCCACATTCATAACCTTTCTTTACTTCTTTAACACTATCTTTTCCTCTTTGTAAACCGGCTATTTTCCCATCATGGATAATAATACCATCACGAATAACTCGAATATTAGTATGATTTTTAATAATTCCACTAGTTACATAGGACCCAGCTATCTTACCAACTTTAGAAAAAGTAAATATCTTACGTACTTCAGCTGTTCCTAAAACTTGTTCCTCATATTCAGGATCTAACATTCCTTTCATAGCAGCTTCAATATCTTCAATAACTTTATAAATGATATTATAAAGACGAATTTCTACTCCATACTCTTTAGCTATTTCTTTAGTTTGAATAGAAGGAGAAACATTAAAACCAATAATAATAGCATTAGAAGCATTAGCAAGTACTACATCTGATTCACTTATTGTTCCAATATCACTACGAATTACTTTAACCTTTACACCTTCGACATCAATTTTCTGTAAAGCTGATTTAACTGCTTCCTCTGAACCACGAACATCTGTTTTTAAAACAATATTTATCTCTTTAACTCCAGAATCAATCGCATTAAATAAAGAATCTAAAGATAAAGTCTCTTTCTTAAATTTCTGTTCTTTTTCTTGTTCTAAACGCTTAGTAGCAACATCTTTAGCTACTGCTTCAGTCTCAAAGCTCATGAATTTATCTCCAGCTTTAGGATTACCTTGTAATCCCGTAATTTCTACCGGAGTTGATGGCCCAGCTTCAACGATATCGATACCCAAATCATTTTTCATCGTTCTTACTTTACCATAGATAGTACCAACTACTACTGGATCCCCAATTCGTAATGTTCCGTTTTGAATTAGAATAGTAGCAACGCCCCCAATATGCTTATCTAACTTAGATTCAATAACTGAACCAACAGCATAACGATTAGGATTAGCCTTTAAATCTAATATTTCACTAGTCAAAATAATAGTTTCTAATAACTCATCGATACCTTCCCCAGTGATAGCCGAAATCTTAACAAAAGGATACTTACCACCCCAAGCTTCTGGCGTAATATTTAAAGCTGCCATTTCTTCCATAATCTTATCAGGCTTAGCATCTGGTTTATCAATCTTATTAATAGCTACAATTATAGGAACATTAGCCGCTAAGGCATGATCGATTGCTTCCTTAGTTTGAGGCATAACGCCATCATCAGCAGCAACAATAATAATTACAATATCGGTAACACTAGTACCTCTAGCACGCATTTCAGTGAATGCAGCATGGCCCGGAGTATCAATAAAAGTAATCTTTTTACCATCATGCTCAATTTGATAAGCACCGATTGCTTGTGTAATTCCTCCCGCTTCAGTATCAACAACTCGTGAATTTCTTAACTTATCTAAAAGTGTTGTCTTACCATGATCGACATGACCCATAATAGTAACAACCGGAGGACGAGGTACTAAATCTTCAGGAGCATCAGTAATCTCATATTCTTCAAAATTCGTAATATCTTGTGTAGTATCTTTCTTTAATACTTTCTTATATTCTAAAGCTACTAAAGATGCCGTATCATAATCAATTGGCATATTTAAGTTACTCATAACCCCTAAACTCATTAACTTAGTAATTAAAGAAGCCCCACTTACTCCTAATACTTCACTAAATTCTTTAACAGTCATATTATCATGATATAAAACAACGTTATCTTCTACCTTATTCTTTTTTAACTTAGTTTTATTTTTATACATCTCTTTTTTCTTAGATAAAAATTCACTCTTAGATGCTGCTAATTCTTGTTTCTTTTTTAACTTTTGTTTCTTAGCAAAATTATTCAAGTTCTTACTTATATTAGTAGATTCTAAAATATCTTCAACTGCTTCATCAATAACATCATCTTCTTCTAAAGTAGTATCATTAGCCGTAGATATTAAATTAATAGTATTATCTAAAATAATAATATCATCATCAGATAATATACTATCTTTATCCTTAACATTAATACCTAGTTCTTCACACTTTTTTAATATTTCCGCAATTGAATAATTTGTATCATTAGCATATTCATATACTTTCATATAAATAACCCTCTTTCCTATATATTTTTTTCTATTTCCCTATAAACCTCTGTACTTATTTCTACACCTAAAGCTCTTTCCAAGGCCTTACTTTTTTTAGCTTTTTCTAAGACTGCTAAATCTTTTAATATATATGCACCTTTACCATTTAATTTACCAGTTTTATCTACTAAAACTTCTTTTTCAGGAGTTCTTACTATTCTTAGTAAATCTCTTTTATCAGCTTTAGTATGTGTTACAACACAAGTACGCATTGGAATATTCTTCATTATTTATTTCCTTCTTTTTCTATCTCTTCCATAGTCTTAACTTCTATCTTATACTTAGTTAATTTAGAAGCTAGTTTAATATTAATACCCTTTTTACCTATTGCTAAAGATAGATTATCATTATTAACAACGGCTAAAGCTTCATGTTTAACATCATCTTTAATAGATACTATTACATCTTTAGCAGGTGATAATGCATTCTTAATAAATTCAGCTGGATCTTCACTATATTTAACTAAATCAATTTTCTCGCCATTTAACTCTTTTAAAATACTAGCAATTCTTGTTCCTTTAGCCCCAATACATGATCCGATAGGATCGATATTAGGATTAGTTGAATAAACAGCAACTTTACTTCTTACCCCAGCTTCTCTTGCTACTCCACGCATGATTAGGGTACCATCACTAAATTCCGGAATAGCTGATTCAAATAATCTTTTTACAAAACCATAATGTTTACGAGAAAGAAGAATAAGTGGTCCTTTACTACCTGCTTCTACTTTCGTTACATAAACTTTAATCGAAGAACCCATCTTTACTACTTCATTAGGAATCATTTCTTTCTTAGGTAATATCCCTCTAGCACGACCTAAATCAATATAATAATTCTTTTGATCTTCCATAGCTAGTAATCCGACTAATAATTCATCTTGCTTATCCCCAAATTCATTAATAATTGCTTCTTTTTCCGCTTCTCTAATTCTTTGCGTAACAACTTGTTTAGCAGCACCAGCGGCAACACGACCAAAATCCTTTGGTGTTACTTCTACTTCGATTGTTTCCCCAACTGTAATATCTGGTACCATCTTTTTAGCATCTTCTAATAATATTTGGGCATCAGGATTAATTGCTGGAGGTACCTCAATTTCTTTACCCTCATCATCATATTCAAATGTTGAATCAATATAATCATCAACTACGACATAATAAGACATTACTTTAAAATTACCCGTAGTCTCATCAAAATCAACACGTACATTAGTCTTCGACTTATAATTTTTCTTATAAGCTGTAGCAAGTGATTGTTTAACTGCTTCAATAACTAAATTTCTATCTATATTTTTTTCTTCACATATACTATCTAAAGCTTTTAAAAATTCTTCTCCATTCACTTTAATTACCTCTTTCCTTACTAATTACATCTAAAATATAAGAATCATCGATAAAATCAACTTCATCAATAATAGGATTAATTACATTAGTAGCTTCTACTATCTCATCTAAATCTATCCCATTAATCTTATCTAACTCAATAGTTAAAAAATTATACTTACCTTCACTATGATACTTAATATCACTAACAACAATATCTAATTTACCTAAAGGTTCTTTAATCTTTTCTTTAATAATATCTAACTTATCTTCCATCTAAACCTCCATATATTAAATAACAATAAAAGTGGGAATATCTGCCCACTTAAATCTGCAACCTCATTATATCACAAGATTACTACTTTTAGTAAAAAAATTAATTTTTCCTTTCCACTTCGTGGAAAGTAATACACATTTACTGTATCCTTATTTACTACTTCTTCACTTAGCAAATATGCTAGAGTATCTGCTAAAGCAGCTACTCTGCGGACAAAACAACACGCCACGAGCGGCTGGAGTACGCATTACCATTGCTGTAGACGAAGCCGAAGACCCCCGCAAGGCTGCCATAGATGTATTCGCCACCGCGCCCGAACCACGGAGAAGACGAATCCACAAAGTACGCGTAATCTCCGTTCCATCTCTGCGTTTCTTTTGTAGAATCTCCT
>CALVXQ010000044.1 GCA_944371435.1 uncultured Bacilli bacterium | reverse complement strand
GATTAAAAGAAGTGATGCTTTTAGCAAATGAAAATACTTATTTAGAGCAAAAGGAAAAAGGGCGCTAAAATTTAGCTTGCAAAATATTAAGGTTTATTAGATAATATAAGAAGAATAGGAAGGGATGTTCCATGCAAAAAAAATTAGATGATATCTTTAGAATGAAAGAAAATGAAGTAAGGGAACTAGTAGAAAATAGTTTATCTATTACTGAAATTGAAGCAGTAGTAGAATCTTTAAAATCATATGAAAAAATTATCGATGAAAAATTAGAATTAGATGAGATAAGATATAAAGAAAATGATATCGAAGAACAAATTACAGAATTAAAAAGACAATTAGATTTTTCTCGTCGAACTCTAGCAAGTGATCAAGAACTTACTAATTTATCGACAAAAATAGAAGAATTGAAAACTAACTTAAATGATTTAAATAATGAAAAGTTAGCAATTATGGAAAAGTATACTAATATTCGTAATAATATAATTAGTATCTGTTTAGAAACTATTAAAAATTCTAAAGATATAAAACTTGAACTTTCTCGTCAAGAGTTACTTGATCGTTATACTGTAGATTTACAAGTTCTTACTAAAAAGAAAAAAGGTTTGGAAATAACATATTTTAATTTAAGTAAGACTAATAATTATCGTGATAACAAATTAAAGGTTCGTAATCTAAAAAATAAAATTAAACAGATTGAAAAAGAAGTTGGTCAAGGGATCTTAGAGATGTCAATTGATATTACTAATGAAGTAGTACGTTATCGAAATATGATTCATGAACTAAGTTTAACTGATGATAATACAGCTAAATATATTATGAAAGTTAATAAAGAATTAGCTTATACAAACACTAAGATTAGTGAGATTAAATCTATAATTGAATATTTAGAAAATATGTCATTAGAGGATTATCGTAGTAAACTATTAAATGAACTAAGTCCATCTTTAATTGAACAAAATTATTTAAGCCAAAGTCAAGTTTATGAATCTCTATTGTATCCAGTTAAATTACAAGATAATAGATATTCTAATGAACTTTTAGATGAATTTAAAAATATATTAGAATCTATTAAATGTCCTGTAATTAATATAACTAATGATAACAACATTATTGATTTAGATAACTCTTTGAATTTAATTGATGTAGATACTAATATTAGTTATATTGAAAATTTAATTAAAGTATTAGAAAAAGCTCTTGATACTTATAAAAAAGGATTTTTAACTAATTATATTAAAAGTAATGTTAGTAATGCTAATTTATTTTCTGTACCATTTGAACGATCTAAATGGGAAGAATATTTTAATGTAACGTTAGAAGAAAAAGATATTAATTTCTTAAATTTAATTAATTCTAAATATTTAAGTATTAAACAAAGATTTACTTTATCTAAAAATAATTGTGATTTAATTAATAAATATGAAGAAATAATTACTAATTTATTAGAAGAATTATATTATAAGTTGTTATCTAATTATATTTTAGATTCTAATCAATATAATGTTACTTTAGTAGATTATAACAATCAAGATAGTTATGAACTTTATATAAGTAGTACTAAAACATATTTAGAAGAACGTATTGAATCCCTAAAATCATTATTAAAAGAATTAAAAGAACAAGAAGAAATAAAATTCCAAGAAATTAATGATGAATATGAAAGATTATTTAATATAAAAGAAGAATTAAAGAATTCTTTTGAAAATAAAAAAGAGGATTTAGAAGATAGTAGTAATAATGATACTAATAATATTAATTTAGATAGTAAGCCTTTAGAAGATAATAATATTGATAAGGAAGAACCAGTAATAAGTAATACTGATTATGATACTGCTTTAAAAATTACTGATGATGATGCTTTGAATCAAACAAAAGAAGATAGTAAGCCAGTCATTCCTGTTGATTTAGAAGATGGTAGAATATTTAAACAAGATGATGAAGATGGTTCTAATGATGATGTTGCAATTAAATTAGAAGATAGCAGTGATGTTAAAGAAGAAAATGCAAATGAGGATGTTCCTAAGGAAGAAAAAGATGATAATGAGATTGCTATTTCTCCCTTTAATCTAGAACCACCAAAAGAAGATGATTCTAATACTACTGAAAAAGAAAAAACACCTAAACCAGAGATAAAAGTTGATGAGGATAAACCTGTAGAAGAAAAGAAAGAACATCATACTATGGATATAGAAGATAGTCTTATCAAAGATAATCCTATTATTAGAGATTTCTTTAAACCGGTACTTAATGCTAATCCGGATAATAAAAATTAAATTTGGTTAATTGCTAAAATTAGCCATTTTTTTATTGCATAAAATACTTATTAATGATATGTTAAAAGCGATGTTATATGAAGATATTAAAATTTAGTAAGAAGAAAAAGGGCTTATATGAAGTATATTTAGAAGATAATACTAAGTATTTGTTATATGAAGAAATAATTTTAAAATATGAATTATTATTAACTAAAGAAATTCCCGCTAAACAGGTTAGTAAAATATTACATGATAATAATATTTGTCATGCTTACGCTAAGGCTTTAAGATATCTAAATTATAAAGCTAGAACTAAAATGGAAATATATAAATATTTGAATGATTATGAGCCAAGTATTAGAGATGCTGTTATTGATAGATTAACTAAAGAAGGGTACTTAAATGATGAAAAATATGCTGAGTATTATATTAATGATGCTTTGAATTTAACTTTGAAAGGTTATAATCGTATTTTACGCGATTTAGTTAACTTAGGAATAGATAAGGATATAGTTAGTAGTTATTTAGATGAAATTAGTGATAGTGTTTGGAAAGAAAGAGTTGCTAAATATCTTCAAAAGAAGTATCAAAAAAATAGCCGTTATAGTATTAGCTATTTTAAGAATAAATTAAGTGGTAATTTAATAAATTTAGGATATTCTAAAACTCTTATTTATGAAGAATTAAATAAATTAGATTATGGTACTGATAATTTAATATTAACTAATGAGTATAATAAATTATTAAAAAGATTACAGAATAAATATAAGGATAAGGAATTAGAAAACAAAATATTTACTCGTTTATTAGCAAAAGGTTTTAAATATAGTGATATTCGTAAAGTAATGTTTAGAAGATATTGATTACCGGACGCAAGCCAAAGCCGTTGGCAAAAAAGACTCTGGAATTTAAACCAGAGTTTTTTAGTACATTAAATTAATTATTACTATTAGCTTGTAGTTCTAATAAAGCGTTTTGAATATATTCTTTATATTGTTGATTTAAGTCATCATCTACAATATTAACATCGTATTTTTGTCTTAATTCTTGCATTGATTTAATATAAGCTTCTTGATGTTCAGAAGTATATTCAGCTACTAAATCATCAATAATTGTATCTCTTACATCATCTAAACTTGCTTTTTCTTTTGATTCTGTTCTTAAAACAATATGATAACCTAATTCAGATTCTACTATACCAGTGTATTCACCATCTTTGATTTTATAAGCTTCTTCAGTTAGTTCTGTATAACTTGAACCTAAAGTACCAGTGTTAATGAAGCCTAAATTACCACCATCATCTTTTGTTGATTCATCATCACTATATTCTTTAGCTAGTTCACTAAATTTAGTAGCAATATCATCTTTACTAGTTTCATTTAAAATATCAAGAACTTCTTGAGCTTTATTACGAGCTTCTTCTTTCGCTTGTTCTTTTTCATCGGAAGTAGCATCATCCTCATAGTTTACACTAAATAGAATATGGGAAACTTTAATATCTCCTTTAATTTCATCTTCATAATATTTTTCAATGTCTTTTTCGCTAATTTGTTCTTTAGCATAATTAGTTAATACTTTATTTTCTAAATTACTAATATATATATAATCTTCATATTCTTCTAAAGTAGCAAAACCAGTATATGCTTGAATAGTTGCTAGTAAATCATCACCATAAGCTGCTTCAAGTTGTTCCATAGTTGTTTTAGCACTTTCTCTTGCATCTTCTAAATCATTAGGAAATTCTTTTTCTAATATAATGCGATCAATTAAAGTAATTAGTTCGTTTAATCCATAATTTTCTTTCATTGCTTCATATAATTCATTAACGCTTATTTTGGTATCCTCTTGGATAGTTACAATAGCTTCCTCACCATTATCTAATTTGGGAATTGTTTTTTCTCCACATCCTGAAAGTAATGACAAGGTACAAATGCCTAATAGTCCTATTTTAATGTTTTTATTCATCATATCTCTCCCTCTTCATAATTATATCATAAGTCATAAAATAAGTAGATATAAATTTACATTTCGTTAACGTTATAGTGTTACTTATTAATTTTATTTCATAAATTATATAAGAAAGGAGTAGTGTTATGAATAATAATTGTTGTATCGATATTAATCGTTTGCTGCAAATAGTTAGAGTAACAGGTCCGACAGGTCCGACGGGTCCAAGTGGTGGTCCAATTGGTCCAACGGGACCAACTGGCCCAACCGGCGCAACAGGTCCAACGGGACCAACAGGATTAACTGGTGCAACCGGCCCAACTGGTGCAACTGGTACGATGCCTACCTTAACTATTGGTGAGGTAACTACTGGTGTTCCAGGTTCAGCTGCTAGTGCATCTATTAATCTTCAGGGAACTGGTTATGTTTTAAATTTAGTTATTCCTCAAGGGGCAACTGGACCTACCGGCCCTAGTGGAGTAACAGGTCCAACTGGTCCAACAGGTGCAACAGGTATAACAGGCCCAACGGGTGCAACTGGTCCAACAGGTCCAACCGGTCCAGAAGGTGCAGCCGGAGCATTAGGAACAACCGGTCCAACAGGTCCAACCGGTCCAGAAGGTACAGCCGGAGCATTAGGAGCAACTGGTCCAACAGGTCCAACCGGTCCAGAAGGTACAGCCGGAGCATTGGGGGCAACCGGTCCAACTGGTCCAACAGGTCCAGAAGGTACAGCCGGAGCATTGGGAGCAACAGGTCCAACGGGTCCAACCGGTCCAGAAGGTGCAGCCGGAGCATTGGGAGCAACAGGCCCAACAGGTCCAACAGGTCCAACAGGTCCAACCGGCCCAACTGGTCCATAGGAGCAATAAAATATGTATAAGATAGTGGTATATGCTATTTCTAAAAACGAAGAAAAACATGTAGATCGTTGGTATCAATCAATGAAAGAAGCAGACGCAATATATGTCTTAGATACAGGCTCTACTGATAAAACAGTGGAGCTTCTATCTAATTTAGGCGTTAATGTTGTTCAAAAGAAGGTAACACCTTGGCGATTTGACGTGGCTCGTAATCTAGCATTAGATTTAGTTCCCGCTGATGCTGATATTTTAGTATCAGTTGATTTAGATGAGGTGATATTACCTGGGTGGCGTAAAAAACTAGAAAAAATTTGGCAAAAGGGGACTACAAGACTTAAATATATTTATAATTGGAGCTTAGATGAAAATGATAATCCAGTAGTAAGCTTCTATGCTGAAAAAATTCATGCTCGTGCTAATTTTAAATGGATACATCCCGTTCATGAAGTACTATATAATCCTTATCCGGAAAAATATATTACAACTAATGAAATTGTAATAAATCATTATCCTGATGTTAAAAAATCGCGTAGTTCTTATTTACCTTTATTAGAATTATCAGTAAAAGAAGAACCACTAGATGATAGAAACTTACATTATTTAGGCCGAGAATACATGTATTATAAACGTTACAATGAAGCGATTGATACGTTAATTAAGCATTTAAGTTTGCCAACTGCAACTTGGAAAGATGAACGTTGTGCTTCAATGCGTTTTATTTCTCGTTGCTATATAAATTTAGGTCGCTATGAAGAAGCTAAAATGTGGTTAACTAAAGCTATTAAAGAAGCACCATATTTAAGAGATGGTTATGTGGAGAAAGCTTTATTAATGTATCAACTAAAAGATTATAAAGAAACAGAAAAATTAGTTAAGAAAGCTTTAAAGATACCTTTAAACCAGCATAGTTACATAAATGAAGTTTTTACCTTTGATCATACGGCTTATGATTTATTATCGATTGTTGAATATGAAAAGAAAAATTATAAAAAGTCGTTATATTATGTAAAAAAAGCTTTAAAAATTTCACCAAAAAATTCCCGCTTATTAAATAATTATGATATAATTTTAAAGAAAGTTAGGGATGAATTTAATGAAAATAGAAGTAGGAGTGTCAAATAGACATTGTCATTTAACGGAAGATGTTTTTAAATTGTTATTTGGAAAGGATAGTTTAACTTTTAAAAGACCTTTAAAACAACCTTATCAGTTTGCTGCCGAAGAAACAATTACTATATCTGGACCTAAAGGTTCTATCGAACGGGTTCGTGTTCTTGGGCCATTTCGTAAATATAATCAAGTAGAGATTGCTAAAAGTGATGCTTATAAATTGGGAGTTAATCCTCCAGTTTGTACTAGCGGGGAATTAGATGGGGCAGTTACGTTAAAATTAACAGGTCCTGCTGGCGAAATTGAATTACCTTGTGGTATATTAGCTAATCGTCATGTGCATATTTCTCAAGAAGAAGCAGAAAAATTAAATGTTAAAGATAAAGATCCTATTAAGATTATTGTTCATGGAGCAAAATCTGGTGTTGTCGATGGTTACTTTAAAGTATCTAAGGAAGCTTATAAAGAATTACATATTGATATCGATGATGCTAACTCTTTATTATTAAAACAAGATGATATAGTAGAAATAGAATATTAGTTATGCCTTATTTCTTTTGAAGAAATAAGGTTTTTATATTGTAAATACATTAAATATTTGGTACAATACATATGGCTTTAAAAACCAAATATTCATATATATCTAGAGAAAAGCCGAGTGCCGAAGAGGTGGATTTTCTTGTTTTAACGATATATAGAAGTGTAACGAAGGAGGAGATTTTTAATGGCTGTAGTTTCTATTAGTAATTTATTAGAAGCTGGGGTTCATTTTGGTCATCAGACTAAAAGATGGAATCCAAAAATGAAGGAGTATATCTTCACAACAAGAGATGATATCTATATTATCGACTTGCAAAAAACTTTAGCTTGTATGGAAAAAGCATATCAAAAGATTAGTGAAATTGCTAAGAATGGTGGTACTTTCTTATTTGTAGGTACTAAAAAACAAGCTCAGGAAGCTGCGATTGAGTGCGCTAATCGTTCTAAATCTTATTATGTAACTGAAAGATGGTTAGGTGGTACTTTAACTAATTTTAGAACAATAAGAAGAAGAGTAAAACGTCTTGAAGAAATTGAAAAGATGGAAGCTGATGGTACTTTTGAAGTATTACCAAAGAAAGAAGTTATTCAAATAAAGAAGGAATATGATAAGTTGAATAAATTACTTGGTGGTATTAGAGAAATGCATAAATTACCACAAGCAATGATTATCGTAGATCCTAAGAAGGAATATAATGCTATTAGAGAGGCTCATAAATTAAATATTCCCGTATTTGGAATTGTTGATACAAATTGTGATCCTGATGATGTAGATTATGTTATTCCTGGTAATGATGATGCTGTACGTGCTGTAAAAATTGTTTTGGGTGCTTTAACAAATGCTATTTGTGAAGCAAATGGGTTAGAAATGATTGATTATGTTACTGATGAGGTGCCAAAAAATAAGAAAAATGAACAAGATGGTAATAAGAGTGAAGAACAAGAATTAGAAGCAATGCGTAAGGAAGATGAATTAGAATCTAAAACATTGAATGAATTAAAGAGTATGGCAAAATCTAAAAAGATTAAAGGTTATTCTTCAATGAAGAGAAATGATTTAATTGAAGCATTAAAAGACTAATAAAGGAGAAATTAATTATGATAAGTGCTAATCTAGTAAAAGAATTAAGAGAAACAACTGGTGCTGGTATGTTAGATTGCAAACATGCCTTAGAAGCTTGTAATGGTAATATTGAAGAAGCAATTAAATGGTTACGTGAAAAGGGTATTTCTAAAGCTGTAAAAAAGGAATCAAGAATTGCTTCTGAAGGCTTAGCTAATGTCTTTGTTAAAGATAATAAAGCTGTTATCTTAGAAATTAATTCAGAGACTGATTTTGTTAGTAAAAATGATGAATTTAAAGAAATGGTTGATACTATTGGTAATACAATTTTAAATAGTGATGTTAAGACTATTGAAGAAGCTAATAAACTACCTTTAGAAGATGGTACTATTGCAGATTATGTTATTTCTAAAACTGCTAAAATTGGTGAAAAGTTATCTTTTCGTAGATTTATGGTAATAGAAAAAACTGCTGATGAAAACTTTGGTTACTATTTACATATGGGTGGAAAGATTGCTGCTATTGCTGTTGTTTCTGGTGCTAATTCTGATGTTGCTAAAGATGTTGCTATGCAAGCTGCTGCAATGAAACCTAAGTACATATTTGAAACTGATGTTCCTGAAAATGAAGTAGAAGAAGAAAAAGAACATATTAAAAATGATGCAATGAAAGA
>CALVXQ010000043.1 GCA_944371435.1 uncultured Bacilli bacterium | reverse complement strand
GTAAAAGTTGCCAAAAGTGGTGTCCCTGCCGAATTACGCAAGAGAAAACATTATGAAAAACCAGGAGTAAAAAGAAGAGAAGCTAAAAAAGAAATGATTCGTAATGCAAGAAAACATCATAAAGATTAATTAGGTAATAAGAAGTCTATGGAGGCTTCTTTTTTCATAAAATTTTTTAGGGTGATATTATGCATATATGGGCAAACTTACAAGATTTTTTATATGATAAGAATAACTTTATAGCAATCTATGATAATAATATTTACTTATATAACTTTGATAAATTAATTACGTTAACAGCTGATAAAGTAATATTAACAATGGCTAATAAAAGAATTATGATTTTAGGTACTTCTTTGCATGCTTTAAAATGCAATAATCGAGAAATAATTTTAAATGGTTCAATAAAGGAGATAAAATATAGTGAATAAATTTATTGTAGTAACTATCAATGTCTATAATAAAAATAATTTTTATCTTAAATTATTAGAAAAAAATATAAATATAAAAGTTATATCTGAGGATAGTAAAACTATTAAATGCCTTATAAAAGAAAAAGACTATCAAAAAATAAAATATTATTATGATATTAAAATAAATAAGAAATTTGATATAAATACTATTCTTAAATATTTGACAAATAATATTATTTTTTATAGTGCAATAGTTTTTGGAATTATAATTTATTTTTTATTTACTAACTTAGTTATTGATGTAAAGGTAATGTGTTCTAATGAAGAGTTATTAACTAAGTTAATAAAAAGTTTAGATACCTATGGAATTAAAAGATTAACTTTTAAAAAAGATTATACGACTATTGAAGAAATAAAGAATAAATTATTAGAAGAGTATCATGATAATATCGAATGGTTAGAAATATCTTTAGATGGTATGCAATACATTGTGAATTTAGAAGAAAGGATTATGACTAAAGAAGAAGAAAAAAAAGATTATTGTAATATTTATGCTACTACTGATGCGATAGTAACTAAAGTATTAGTTAATCGTGGAACATCTTTAATTAATGAGTTTAGTTATGTTAGAAAAGGGGATACTTTAATTAGTGGGGATATAAAATTAAATGAAGAAATAAAATCTAGCGTATGTGCTGAGGGAACAGTTTATGGCGAAGTGTGGTATGAATTAAGTATTTCTGTACCTAAAACATATGAAGAAACTATTTATACTGGTAAAAATCGTTATAATTTAGAATTAGAAATAGGTAATAATGATTATTTAATTTTTAAAAGTAGATTAGAAAATAAAGTATCAGAAAAGAAAGTAATTTTAAGTTTGCTTGGAAAAAAATTATATTTAGTAAAAGAAAGAGAAGTTGTAGTTACTACTAAAAATTATAGTGAAGAAGATATTACTAAAAGAATAGATGAAGCAATAGAGCAAGCAATTAATTTGAATGAAGATGAAAAAGAAAGAATATTATATAAAAAAGTTTTGAAAAAGTATGAATTTGATAGTAAAATAAATATAGAGGTATTTGTGAGTGCTGAACGTATCATTAGTAGTACCTAGAGGTGAGTTAAAATGATTGAAAAAACCTTAAGTCGTGCCATTATTAATGCTCTGCCAATGTTAATAATATTTATCGTTGTTATCTCGGCTGTTCGTATTTATAGTTTGAAAAATAGTAATAAAAAATTAGTACTTCATAATGAAATTCTTAATTTATTTTTTATTATCTATATATTACTTTTATTTGAGCTTTTAACGGGTACCGAAAACACTTTAGGTAGTGGTTTTAATATAATTCCTTTTCAAGAAATATTTCGTTATGAAATAGGCAGTAAAATGTTTATATTTAATGTTTTAGGTAATATCTTAATATTTGTTCCTTTTGGTTACTTTGTATCTCGTTATATAAAAGCTAAAAATGTCTGGCAAATCATTTTATTATCTATAATAACTAGTGTTACAGTAGAAACTGTTCAGTTAAGAATCGGGCGTTCATTTGATATCGATGATATATTTTTAAACTTAATTGGGGGTATTATCGGTTATTTTCTTTTTATAAGTTTGGATGCTATTATTAATCATTTACCAAAATTTTTACAAAAAGATTTCTTTTATAGTTTAATATGTCTTATAATATTAATTTGTTTCTTAGTATATTTTTTTCATATTTGTGGATTGTGGGGTTTTTAAGATGAATAATTATACGATTATTGATAATGATTTATATCATGACTATGCTTATTTAGATGGGGTTATTAATAGAACATTAGCTAAATTAAATGTCCATAATGCTATATTTTCAGTAATATTTGTTACTAAAGAAGAAATACAAAAGTTAAATAGGGATTATCGTAAAATAGATCGAGTTACTGATGTTATATCTTTTGCTTTAGAAGATGAACCTGATAAAATAATGGATTTACGTATCTTAGGCGATATTTATATTTGTATTGATAAAATGCTTGAACAAGCTAAAATGTATAATCACTCTAATAAGAGGGAACTATCTTTTTTAACTGTTCATGGATTATTACATTTACTAGGGTATGATCATCAAACACCAGAAGAAGAAAAAGAGATGTTTGGTCTTCAAGATGAAATTTTAGAAGCAGAAAAGATAGTGAGGTAACATGAGAAGTGGATTTGTAAGTATAATTGGTCGACCAAATGTTGGTAAAAGTAGTATTTTAAATTGTATTATTAATAATCATGTGGCAATCGTCTCTCCTAGAGCAGGAACAACTAGGAATATAATTGAAGGAATATATAATACGAAAGATGAACAAATAATATTTGTTGATACCCCAGGTATTAGTAAACCTTTAAACAAATTAGGAACAGTATTAAATAAAAAGTCTGGAAGCTTAACAAAAGATGTTGATGCAATCATGTTTGTTGTTGATGGAAGTACGGGGCTTGGTAAAGGTGATAAATATATTTTAAGTACGTTAAATAAGGAAATTCCAACGATATTAGTTATTAATAAAATAGATTGTTTAACTAAAGAAAAACTATTAGAAAGAATTAATAGTTATAAAGATTTATTTCCTTTTACAGATATTGTACCTGTAAGTGCTAAGACGAAAGAAAATATTGATACATTGCTAAATGTTTTAAAGAAATATTTACAAGATAATGTTAAGTATTTTAGTGATGATATTATTACTACTAGTTCGAAATATTTTCAAGTAAGTGAATTAGTACGTGAAAAATTATTTAATTATTTAGAAGAAGAAATTCCTCATTCTCTTACTTGTTTAGTTACTAATTATGAGGAAGAACAAGATATTATTAATATTGAAGTCGATATTGTAGTTGATCGTAAATCTTTAAAAAAGATTATTATAGGTAAAAATGGTAGTATGTTAAAAAAGGTTGGGACAGAGGCTAGATTAGATATTGAAAAACTATTAAATAAAAAAGTTTATTTAGGATTATATGTTAAAGTTGTTGAAAACTGGCGTGATAAAGAAAACTTTTTAAAAAATTCTGGGCTAATTGATGAATAAATTTTAAATATAATTCACATATATATAATAGGTGAAGAAAATGAATAAGAAGGAAGCTTGGGATAAATTTAAAACAACAGGAAAAGTAGAAGATTATTTGAATTATAAGAAAACTAAGTAGTGATTTTATGGATGTAGAAGTAGAAGGAATTATTTTATATGAAACACCTTTTCAGGAAAGTTCGAAAATAATTCAGGTTTTAACTAAAGAATATGGTTTAATAGGAATTCTTTGTCGAGGAGTATTAAAACCTAAAAGCAAGTTTCGGGCTAAATTAAATAAATTTAGTCGTGTGAATTTTAACCTAATTTATCGAGAAAATAAATTAGGTATTTTAATAAGTGCAGATATTATTGATAATTATTCTTATTTAAGAAGTGATATAGTTTTAATTAGCTATCTTACTTATTTATGTGAATTAACTTATCAAGTTGCTAAACAAACTAATAGTCTTAAGCTTTATAATAATTTAACTATAGCTTTAGAAAAAATAAATAATGGTTTAGATCCTTTAGTAATTACTAATATGTTAGAAATAAAATATTTAGATTATCTAGGTATTAAATTAGAATTAGATAAATGTGTAGTGTGTCATTCTAGTAATAATATTCTAACTTTAAATAGTGAACTAGGAGGGGTTATCTGTCAAAATTGTTATATTGATGGTCCAATTGTAAATAAAAAGACTCTAAATATGATAAAAAGATATTATTATTTTAATTTAGAAAATATTACTAATATTAATGTATCGGCAGAAGTAAAAAAAGATATAAATAATTTTTTGACTAATTATTATGAAAAGTATACGGGTTTATATACAAAATCAAAACATTTTTTAAATAATTTATTAAATTTGTAAATTTTAATTGTATATCCAAAATAATTTAGTATAATAAATAAGCAAGAAAGAAGGTTTGTTTATGTTTGCCAATCTTGCTTACTATTTAGTATTTGGATTAGTTTTATTTTTTATAATTAATTATTTAAAAATGAAAGATAAGTCTATTAAGAACTTTTTGCCAATTATATTAATATATATAATTATAATTAGTGGAGTTATTAATAATAAAGATGTTAGTAGTAATATATTTTTAGTAGTTGTAGTAGAATTTTTCTTAAGATTAATAAGTAATCTTTTAACAAGCGATAATGATGATAATTTAAAATTTATTTATGATTATGCTTTTTATATAATTATAAGTTTAATAGTGAATAATGTTTTTATAAATCAGGTAGATAGTGTTTTTTTAGCAGGGGATGCTTTAAAGATAGTAATATGGATTTTAATTATTTTATATTTATATCAAAATTTAAAGATTATTGATAATCCCGTTATAATTGAAGAAAAACCAATTGATAATAGTAAATATAGGGAATATATTGTAACTAATTATGCTAAATTTAAGAATTTGTATAATAATGAAATTGATACTGATAATAGTTTATTAAAAAATTTATTATATGCTATTATGATTTATGAAGATAAAAGAAGAAATAAATATTTACGTGCGATTGATAATTTCTTTGTTGGTAAAATCAATAAATTGTACAAAGTAGGGATAATGCAAGTTCCTTCTAAAATATATTTAACAGATGTAGAAAGTATTAAAATTGTCGAAAATAAATTAACTAAGATATACAATAAGTATTTGATTGCTGATGAGTCTACTATGGTAAATAAAATCTTAAAAGATTATTATAAAGATGAACTTATTGTAAATAATGTTACATATATATATAATGTTATAAATAATTTTCTTTCGCTACGTTAAATAATATGGTAAAATTAGGGCGAGGTAATAATATGACTATAACAATTGCACACTTATATTATGATATATTAAATTTATATGGCGAATCTGGTAATTTGAAGATTCTTAAATATGCTTTAGAAAAGTCCGGTTATAAAGTTATAATTAAATTTGTTACTGTCGATGATATCTTGGAATTTGATACATATGACTTAGTTTACATGGGAATGGGCATACCTGAGAATTTTAATATTATAATTAAACATCTAAAAAAATATAGAAAAGATATTAAGTCTTATATCGAAAATAATAAAGTATTTATTTCAACAGGTAACTCTTATGAATTGTTTGGTAAATACATAGATTTAGATAATAATCATATTAATACATTAGGAATATTTAATTTTACTTCTAAAATTCAAGATAATCGTTTAGTAAGTGAAGTTAGTGCTAAGTGTAAATTGTTTGATGAAGAAATAATAGGATTTTTAAATACTACTACTTTTAATAATAATCATAAACACTCTTTTTTAACTTATAATTTAAATGATAAGGTTATAAACGAAGGAGTTCTTTATAAGAACTTTATAGGAACGTATGTAGTTGGTCCCATTTTAGCACGTAATCCTTTGTTATTAGAATATGTAATTAAATTACTTATTAAAGATAATAATTATAAACTTTGTGATATAAGTTTTATTAAAGAAGCATATCAAGATACCATTACCAGAAGAAGTAATAAGTAATAAGCAATATTGCTTGCCGGATGCAAGCCATTGCCGCCGGTAACCCAAGGGCCGTTGGCAAATAGTAAAAATAAAAACGATAAATAACTAAGTTTATCGTTTTAAGGTTTTATAAGACATCGTAGTCTTTTTTATTTTGAGAATTATTATTTTTAGGAACATCTAGTATTTCATCTTCTTTACTATCTTCAACAATATTATTACTTGTTTTTCCTAGTAAAGCATTCTTAATATCGATATCATCATCACCAAAGTCATCTTCAATATCTGTTAAACGAATAATTTCTTCGAATGAAGTATCACCATTAAGAACTTTCTGAAGTCCATCTTTTAAGATAGATATAGTGTGATCATCTTTATATACTAATTTTCTTAATTCATCTTTACGAACATTATTTACGATTGCATCACGGATATCTTGATTAATAGATAGTACTTCATGAATAGCAACACGACCCATGTATCCTTCGATACAATCTTTGCATCCCACGGGATGATAAATTTCTTCGACATCAACATTTAAGGCTTTTTTAAATACTATTTTTTCATATGGAGTAGTAGGTTTTAAGGTTCGACATTTAGGACATAATTTTTTGGCAAGTCTTTGAGAAATAATTCCCACTAAAGCAGTACCTAACAAATATCTTTCAACATCCATATCGAGTAAACGTTCAATAGTATTTAAAGAGTTATTGGTATGTAATGTAGATAAAACTAAGTGTCCAGTAATTGATGCACGTACTGCAATACGTGCAGTTTCATCATCACGAATTTCTCCGATCATTATTATATCGGGGTCTTGTCTTAAGATACTTCTTAAAGCTGCAGCAAAGTCAAGACCAATATCACTCATAACCTGAACTTGATTTAAACCTGGTATTTTCATTTCGACTGGGTCTTCTACTGTAATTAAGTTTGTATCAGTCTTATTTAATTTTTGTAACATAGCATATACAGTAGTTGATTTACCACTACCAGTAGCACCAGTAACTAATATAATTCCATTAGGAACATCAATCATCTTTAGTATTTTCTTTAAATTTGTTTCTGATAAACCTAAAGCTTCTAAACCAGCAAGGCTTCGCGAATAATCCAAAATACGGATAACTATTTTTTCACCATCAACAATTGGTAAAGAAGAAACACGCATATCAATTGGTTTACCATTATGTTCCATTTTAATCGCACCATCTTGAGGAAGACGTGTTTCTGTAATATTCATACTTGAGATAATCTTAATACGAGTGGTTAAATTTTTCTTAACACTAGCAGGAACAACGGCATAATTTATTAAGCTACCATCAATTCTAACGCGGATATTTAAAGTATCTGGTGTTGGATCAAAGTGGATATCTGATACCCTTTTTTCAACGGCATCTAAAATGATTTCATTGGCTAAATCAACAATAGGCATTTTCTCATAATCATATGTTTTAAAGATATTTTCCGCTAATTTTGTATTATCTTCTTGTGTAAAAGTAACATTATTATTTTCATCAACAGTAGCAACAGTAGTAGTATTATTATTATTCATCACTTTCCTCCAATCCCTATCTTCAATAATTATACAATAACTTTTTAATTCTTACAATATAAATGCTATAATTATAGGAGAGGTTATTATGAAAAAATTAGATATAATTTATGAAGATAAAGACATATTAGTTGTTAATAAACCAGCTAAATTATTAACAATAGCGGATAATAAAGAACTGGTTAAAACTTTGTATCATGAGGTTAGGGAATATTTACATAAAAAAAAACAAAAAGTATTTATAGTTCATCGTTTAGATAAAGATACATCTGGTATTGTTTTATTTGCTAAAAATGAAAAGTTAAAGAAACTATTACAAGAGAACTGGTATAATTATAAAAGGGAGTATATTGCGGTAGTAGAAGGACATTTAAAAGAAAAAAAGGGGACTATTAAATGCTATCTTCAAGAAAGTAAAACTAATCAGGTTTATGTAAGTTCTAATGGAAAGGGAAAATTAGCTATTACTGATTATGAACTTATTAATTCTAATAAAAGTAGTAGTTTAGTTAAAATCAACATTAAAACTGGTCGTAAAAATCAAATTAGAGCAAGTATGGCTTATCTCGGTAATCCGATTGTAGGGGATAAAAAATATGATTCAAAACTAAATACTTTTAAACGGTTAGCATTACATCATACTAAATTAGAAATTATTCATCCTCTTAGAAAGAAAGAATTAGTTTTTATTTCTAATCCACCTGAACAATTTTTACAAGCATTTTCTAAATAAAAAAAGTCTAGATTACCTAGACTTAAATTTTTAAATGGCGCCTGATGTAGGACTCGAACCTACGACCTAACGGTTAACAGCCGTGCGCTCTACCGACTGAGCTAATCAGGCATTACTACTAGAGTATACACCATAAACCGGACTCAAGTCAAGATAAATTTTATTCTTTTGACCATATTTTATGATATACTTGTATTAGATTTGGAGTGCTCATAATGAAAGGTATTAATAAAGAAAATTTAGAATCTTTTATGTCTTTTTATCACGATTTTCAGGGGAGCAGTATAATAAGTATTGAC
>CALVXQ010000042.1 GCA_944371435.1 uncultured Bacilli bacterium | reverse complement strand
AAAAATATCCTGATGTAAAACAAAAGTATCGTTTTGAAGAAGTTATGAAAAAATAAATATTTTATTATTTATTTTTTTATGTTAAAATATCCCTCAACGGAGGAACTAAATGGATAATTTAAATAATTTACAAAAAGAAATTACAGAAATTAAATATTTAGCAACCGAGAATACTTATAGATATCGCCCAATTATGCGATTTTTTTATCATAAATATGAACAAGCTCAGAATTGGCTTTATAAAGAAGAAATTTATGAAAATTTAAAAGATAAAATATTAGATTATACTATTGATGATTTAGAACGTGATTTAACTACTCTTGTTGAAAATAAAAGTTTAACGACTGTACAAGATGTAAAAAGTGCTCAAACGTTAGAAGATTTTAAAAACAAAAAATTTAGATATCAAATGACAGATTATGCAATTGAAATCGAGAGATTAACAATTAATCTTGAGGAAATGGAGGTAAAAACGGCATCTCTATCTCCAAGAAGATTTGAAAATCTCAAAAATTTAATAATGGAAATTAAAGATATTAATAATAAAACTTTAGATGATTTTAGTGAATTATGGAATAGAATTATTAATGAATTTAAAGATTTAAATCATAATTATCAAGACTTTTTAAAAAAATTTCAAGAATCTAAAACTGAGGAGTTATTAGAAAGTACTTATTTTTTAGAATACAAAAATAAAATGATATCCTATTTACAAGATTTTATTAAAGGTTATTTAAACAACGGAAACAAAATAAAAAATATAATAAAAGAATTAGATGCAAATATTGAAGAACAAATTGTAAATAAATTAGAACAAAAACAAAGAGAACTACCAAAAATTAGTCAAGATTTTAATTATAAGAAATTTAATGAACTAAATAGAGGTAAATGGCAAAGTATAGTAAATTGGTTTGTTGGCAATAATGGAATTAGTGAAGGTGACCGCTTATTAGAAGTTACAAATTCAATTATTACGCAAATATCTAAATGTGTATCATCATTAATTGAACTCCATGGCAATATGATTGCTAGAAAAGAAGAATATAAAAATATTTGTAAATTGTTTGATAGTAAAAATAATATTAAAGAATGTCATAAATTATCATCAGTAATATTTGGAATAAATGAAGTAAGACATTTTAAAGGAATAAGTAATTTAGACACAGATTTAATTGTACCATCTTATGATGTTAATCCTATTTTAATTGAGGTGGAGCCTCATGAAAAACAAAATAGAGCAATAAAAAACAGAGTAATTATTGAGCCAAAAAATGATAAGAAAAAAGAAATTATTAATAGAGAAAAAGAACGTTTATTAAAAGAAAAAGAAATACTTCTTAAGTTTGTAAATCAAAAAACAGTAAATCTTATTGGAAAAGTAAATTTAAATAAATCTGAACTTAATTACATATTAAATTTAATTAGTCGAAGTAATAAAAGAATTAATAAAGAAAGTATTTTAGGATTAACATATATTATTGAGCCTAGTAATGAAAAATGTCAAATAACTACTGAAGATGGTACTTTTTATATGGATGGAATAAAAATTATTTTTAATGGGGGTAATAATAATGAGTGAGACTATAAATGAATGTATGCAATTATTATTAAATAATTTTTGGATTTTAAAAGAAGATGACTTAGATAACTACTATAAGATTAAAAGAAATCAACATTTATTAAGAGATTATATTAATAAAACATTAGGCAGTCGTTTAATAATTCACGATCGTTTTATAAAGTTAGAAAAAATACCAGCACAAGCTTTAGAAAGTATAGGTTTACCTAATTTTATATTACAAACTGACTATATTTATTTATGTTTAATATTATTATTTCTCGAAGATAAAACAAGAGAAACATATTTTATGCTTTCTGATTTAATAGATTATGTTAAAAATACTGCTGTAGCATTAGAACTAAATAATGTACCCAATTGGACACTTACTAAAGAGCGAAAAAGTTTAAAAAGAGCAGTAAATTTTTTAGAAAAGATAAAGGTTATAAAACTTAAAGATGCAAGTAAAGATGATTTTAGCGATAATGAAAACGCAGAAGCTTTGTATATTTCTACTGGATTATCAAATTATGTTATGCGGATGTTTAATAACGAAATATTTGATATAAAACAAGAAGAAGATTTTATTAGAGATGAATGGACATATCAAAATGATGAAAAAGGGGATATTAGAAAATATAAAATATATCGTAATTTAATTTATACACCTTGTATTTATATGAATGATATTTCAAAAAGTGAGATAGATTATTTAAAACAATTAAGACATCACATAAGTAATGAATTAAGTAATTTAAATTATGAATTAGAACTTACTAAAAATATGGCTTTGGTTTTTGAAAATGAGAATGCTTTAACTAAAGATAGTTTTCCAAATAATAAAAGAATTTCTGCCATAGTTTTAATAGTACTTACAAAATTATATGAACTTATTAAAGAAAATAAAATAATCTTAAATGAATATGAAATTGGAAAAATAAGTTATGAAGATTTATATAACATAATCATTGGTATTAAAAATAAATACAATATTTATTTAAGTAAAACATTAAAAGATTTAACAGATAGTGCTTTCTTTGATAATATACTTGATATTTTAGAAACATACACATTCATTAGGAATGTTAATAATTATTATGAAATTCTTCCTGCCATTAGAATTTTTAATAGTAAGTTAATAGAAAATAAGAATAAACAATTAGATATATGGGGTGATAATAATGATTAAACCAACAAAATTAGGCCTTTTAAACTTTTGGTATTATGATGAAGAAGAATATGAATTTTTTGATGGGAAAATGCTTTTAAGAGGGAAAAATGGAAGTGGTAAATCTGTTACAATGCAATCATTTATTCCACTTATTTTAGATGGTAATAAAACGCCTAAAAGATTAGATACTTTTGGAGGCAGCGATAAACATATAGAATATTATCTATTAGGAGAAGATAAAGATAATTCAACGGGCTACTTATACATGGAATTTTTTGATTCTAAAAAAGAAAAATATATTACTATTGGAATTGGATTAACAGCAAAACGGGGAAAACAAACTGAGTTGTTTGGTTTTGCCTTAAAAGATGGACGAAGAATTCATGATGGGTTTGAACTATATAAACAAAAAGATGGTTTTAATAAAACACCTTTAACTAAATTAGAATTAAGAGCTAGTTTAGGTATAAATAATAATTTTGTAGAATCTGCCAAAGAATATAAAAAAATGGTAAATAATTTATTATATGGATTCAAGAGTAGTGATTCTTTTGATGAATTTATAAATATTATTTTACAAATTAGAAGTCCTAAATTATCAAAAGAATATAAACCGAGTATTTTAATGAAAACTTTAAATGATGTTTTACCACCACTTTCTAATGATGATCTTAATCCACTAGTAGAAACTATTGAATCTATGAATACTATTAAAGAAAAAATAGATGACTTAAATAGTAAAATCAAAGATTTAAATAATTTTATTAAAGTATATAATAATTATAATCAAGTAATATTATATTTAAAAGCTAAGAAATACTCTGATATTAAAAAAGAATATAATAAGTTAATTGAAAATTTTAATAAACTTAAAGAAGAAAATAATAATTTAGAAGATGAAAAAGGTATTTTAGAAAAGAAAATAAAAGAATTAAAAGAAGAGTATGATAAAGCAATTATAGAAAAAGAAAATAATAATAATAAAGATATAATTTCTAAAACTAAAAGACTTGCTGAGTTAGAAAATGAAATTAAAGATTTAAAAAATAATCTAATTATTAAAAAAGAAAATTTAGAATTAAGTAAAAACAAGATTAATAATCTTAATAAAAATAATGAAGGCTATGAAAATAAAATTAAATTATTAAATAATGAAGTTAAAAAAATAATTAGTAATATTGAAGATTATAGTAAAAAAATTTATTTTAATACTTTAGAAAATTACTTAAATTTAATTATATCAGGCAATCTAGAAAGTTTTGAAATTATTAATGATCTTATTATTAATAAGAAAAAAGATATAGATAGAATTAGAAATATATTAAAAGAAAAAGAAGAATATAATAATAAAATTGAAAAAAGCGAGGTTAAATTTAATAAACTAATTAAAGAATATAATAAAATAGATGAATTAATAAAAGAATTAAATGTAAAATTAGATAATGAAAAAGATAATTTTATAAATATTTTAATAGAAAATAATCGTAAACATAAAGAATTTATATTAGAAGATGCTGATTTAAAAGAAATAATTAATATATTAGCTGATTTTAATTTAGATAATTATGATTTAGCTAAGAATAAATATGATGAAATATTTCAAAAATATTATCAAGAAAATACTAAAAAATTATCTAGTTTAGAAGTTAAATTAACTGATTTTAATAATGAATTAAAAGATGAAGAAAATATTCTTTCTAAATTAGAAAGTGAAGAAGAAATTGAATTAACGGATAAAGAATTAGAATCTGAAACTAATTTATATTTAATAAATAATAATATTAATTATATTTCCTTCTATAAAGCCATTGAATTTAAAGATGATATAGATAAAAATATTAAAAACTCACTAGAAGCAAATCTATTATCTTCTGGATTATTAAATGCTAAAATAATTTTATTAGAAGATATTAAAAAAGTTTCTAATACCAACATTACTTATTTAGTTCCAAGTAATAAAAAGAAAAATAATTTAAGTAAATATTTTAATCCTATTAAAAATATTAAATATTTTTCAGAAGATTACATACTTAGTATATTAGAATCAATAAGTATTGATGAGACCGATAATAGTTATATAAATGAAAAATCTTATAAGTTTGATGTATTGCATGGTTATAATAATATATATGAAGCAAAATATATTGGGTTTTTAAATAGAAAAAATGAACACTTAAAAAAGATAAGTAAGCAAAAAAATCTTATAAATGAATTAAAAAGTAAAATTACTAGTGTAGAAAATTTAAAAATTATTTTAGAAAATAATAACTATATTCTAAATGATGAAAGAAAAGATTTTCCAAATATCTATAATTTAAAAAATATTATTTCTGATATTGAAGAAAACAATATTAAAACTAAGATTATTTTAGAAAATAAAAATGAGCAAGAAGAAGAGTTAAAAAAATTTAATAATGAATTAGAAAATCTTATGTTAGAGTTAAATAAGATTAAAGGTGATAATAAAATTCCTTTAAATTTAGCAAGTTTTAATGAAGCTAGTACTATTATAGAAATCATAGAGAAAGATTTTTATTCTATAAAAAATAGAGAATATGAGATTAATTCATTAAAAGAGCTAAAACAAAATAATTTAGATTATTTAAAAGATGTAAGTAAAACTTTTGATGACTATTTAAATATTATTGCTGAAGATAATAAACTTTTAACTAAAAAAGAAACAGAATATCAAGTTATAGAAAAAACTCTTAATACTGATGAATATAAAGAAATTAGTGATAAATTAAAAAAATTAGAATTAATTATAAATAATTATCCTGAAAAAAGTAGTGAATTAGAGAGAAATTTAGGTAAAATTACTGAAAATATAATTCAAAAAAATGCTAACTATCAAGAATTACATAATCAGATAGAAGAAATGAAAATATATTTAGATTTATATTTTAATATATTAGAAGAAGAATTTAACTTAAAATATGTTATTAATGATTTTGAATTAAATGAAAATAATGTTGATTTATTGTTAAATAGAATAAGTACTATTAATAGTTTAGATAAAACGAGGGCAACTGCTAACTATTACAATGGTTTTAATAATTATCGTCAAAGTTTAATTGATTACTCGTTAAACGATATAGTTTTATTTGATAACAAAAATCTAAGTATTAAATTATATTTAGATAAAGATATACCAGAAGAAAAATTAATAAATATTTTTAATGAAGCTGAACGACAAGATATTACTGCAATTTATCAAGGGAAAAAAGTTAATTTATATACTTTGTTAAGTAATTTAAAAGATGATTATGAAAGTAATAAAATATTATTAAGTGAAAAAGATAGACATTTATTTGAAGATATATTATTAAGAACTATAGGTAGTAAAATAAAAGATAAAATAAATTCTGCCAAAGAATGGGTTAAAAATATTAACGATATTATGGAAGAAAAAGGGAAAGATAGTAATTTAAGATTCTATTTATCTTGGTTAAATAAAAGTAAAGAATCGTTAGAAGAAATGGATACTAAAGATTTAGTTGAAATATTTAAAATGGATCCAGATTTACTAAATGATGAGATTATTAATAAATTAATTAAACATTTTAGAGCTAAGATAGCTAATGCTGAAGAGGTTATGGAAGAAAATAAACAATCATATAACGATATAATATTTAATATTCTTGATTATCGTAATTGGTTTGAATTTAAATTGTATTATAAAAGACTTGACGGGGAAAGAAGAGAATTAACTGATAAGGCTTTTTCTGTATTTAGTGGCGGAGAAAAGGCCAAAACAATGTATATACCACTTTTTGCAAGTATATGTGCTAAACTATCTAGTGCCAATGAAGATGCACCACGTTTAATAGCATTAGATGAAGCATTTGCGGGAGTAGATGATGATAATATTGAAGAAATGTTTGCTATATTAAGTTCTTTTGATTTAGATTATATTCTAACTAGTCAAGCCTTGTGGTGTGATTATAGCACTGTTAAAGACATATCTATTTGTGAATTAATTAGTGATCATGTTAGTAAAACTATTGGGGTAAAGCATTATCGTTGGAATGGTAAAGTAAGAATATCATTAGATGGTGACTTATGAATTATTTAGATTATTTTCAAAAAAACAAAGATGGTTTTACTCGCTTTATAAAAGTTTTAAAAGACAAATATGAATCCACTGGTACTTTTAAAGGATTTGTAAAAATAAATAATATTACTCAAATAGAAAAAAGCACCTTTGAAAGATTTTTTGGTACAAATTTTGAAGTTGGTAGTGATATAAAGATTTCTTTAAGTACTTTTAATAAAGTAATAGAAAAAAGTAAATTTAAAGATTTTAACTTAGTAAATCTAATTACAAGTTTTTTAAATATTGATAATTTAAAAACTAATAAAGAAATAAAGTTAGAAAAAGAAAATGATTATAAACAATATTTAAATAATATTTTAAATAAATTAAATAACAATTATTTAAAAAATATTATATGTTTTAATATAAATAATAAGAATATTATAGGTTCTTTATTAAAGAAAAAATATAATAAAGGTACTTTAGAAAAAGAATTAATTAATATTGATATATTGCTCAATAATATACCTAATAAACCAACTTCTCTACCTTTATATGCTTCATTAACAGGTAATCCTCATTTTTTAGATTTAAATTCCTCTACTAATACTTTATTTTTTCATATTTTAAGTGAAATTAAAAAATTTAAATTAACTTGTAATGAAGATAAGTGGAATTTGTTAGCAGAATTAAATGTTTATAATGATACAATTTCTAACTATGTTATTACTTTTAATTTAATAGGTGAAAATATAATTGAAGAGTTTAATAATAAATTTGGGGCACTGATATTAAATATGGATAATATTAATAATATTAGTTCAATTACGGGTCTAAATAATAAAATATTTATTTTTGAAAATCCTTCAATATTAAATTATTTTAAGACAAAAAAAGCTAGTATTATTATAACTTCAGGAATGCCAAATTTAGCTTTTTATAAATTAATAGATAAAATAGATAAAAAGACACAAATTTATTACAATGGCGATTTCGATCCTGAAGGGTTACTAATTGCTGACAAAGTAAAAAACTATTTTCCAAATATTAAATTATTTTGTTATGAAAAAGAGGATTATGTTAATACACAAGCCAATAAACCTATTTCTAAATCTAGATTAAATAAGTTAATAAATATTAAAAATAATGAACTTGAAACTATAAAAAGTATTTTACTTAATAAAAAAATGGCTGGTTATCAAGAAAATAATATAAAAAGAATTGAGCAATTTTTTACTCAATTAAAAAAGTAACTTTTTATTTATTTAATTTTTCTATGATATAATTTTTTGCATCATCATAATTAACATTTAATACATAAGAAATCTCATTATATAAATATCTTTCAGCTAAATTAAAGTAATACTGATCATTATCAGCTAACTTTTTTTTATTTTCTTTTCTAATTTTATTTCTCAAATAAGTCGTCTTTATAATAACTACTAATGATTCCATCGTCCCATCTTTTAATAATTTCTTGTATTCATCTTCTAACATACGTGCTTCAACATCTAAGATTGGTAAAAATTTTATCTCTTTTATTAATTTATCTAATTCTTCTTTAGTTATTAAAGGTCTTAATAACTCCTTTTCTTTTAAAACCGGAACATCAATTTTTAAACTATCATCAATAGTAGAATTTAATACGTAATAAGATTCATTATGAATAACACGTATATCAACAACTTTACATACATCCCTTTTATATACTACTAAACTTCCTTTATTATACATTCTAACCCTCCAAATGTATAACTATTATACTCTTTATTTTATTTTTTTGCTAATTTTTTCTTTAATTTTTTTTACAAAGTATGGTAATATTAATTTAGGAGCGTAGTAAAAGTGAAGAAAAAAAATAATAATTTAAAAATTTTTAATGGTATTTTTATACTATTATTAACTATATTTGGTACATTTTTATATTATAATAAACCTAGTACAAGTAATATAGAAAATGGTAATTTACAAGTATATTTTATCGATGTTGGTCAAGCAGATGCAATTATGAT
>CALVXQ010000041.1 GCA_944371435.1 uncultured Bacilli bacterium | reverse complement strand
AATAATAAAGTTTGTATCCATACAACCTCCCTTGATATAAGATATTTTAAAATAAAAATATTGTTAATAAAAAAAATTACGCAAGTATTCTATCACAAAAATGTTTAAATATAAATGAATTATTTGTTATAATAAATTTTGAAGAAGGGAACATGTATATGAAACAACAGAATATCCGTAACTTTTCTATAATTGCGCATATCGATCATGGTAAAAGTACTCTAGCTGATCGTATTTTAGAAATAACGGGAGCAATATCTCCTCGTCAAATGAAAGATCAAGTCTTAGATAGTATGGATTTAGAACGGGAAAGAGGTATTACGATTAAATTAAATGCCGTTCAACTTCATTACAATTATCATGGTGAAGATTATACACTACATTTGATAGATACTCCTGGGCATGTTGATTTCTCATATGAAGTATCACGTAGTTTAGCGGCTTGTGAAGGAGCAATTTTAGTTGTGGATGCTGCACAAGGAATTGAAGCACAAACTTTGGCTAATTTATTTTTAGCAATGGATAATGATTTAGTTATTATTCCTGTTATTAATAAAATAGATTTACCTAATGCTAATATTCCTAAAGTAAAAGAAGAATTAACAAGAGTACTAGGATTTAAGGAAGAAGAGATACTTCTTTGCTCTGGTAAGACAGGAGAAGGGGTAAAAGAGTTAATTGAAGCAGTAATTGAGAGAATACCAGCTCCTAAAGTAAATAATACGGCTCCTACGCGGGCTTTAATATTTGATAGTGCTTATGATGCGTATCGAGGAGTAATTGCCCATATTCGTCTTGTTGATGGTACGATTCATTTAAAAGATAAGATTAAGATGATGGCTACTAATGCGGTTTATGAGGTTGTTGAATTAGGAGTAAATACCCCAGCAGAAGTAAAAAAAGATTCTTTAGTATCTGGTGAGGTAGGTTATTTAACTGGGGCTATTAAAGATATTACTAATGTTGCTGTTGGCGATACGATTACTTTGGAAAATAATCCAGCTCCTAAAGCCTTAGCGGGATATAAGCCGATGAAATCAATGGTCTATTCGGGTGTATTTCCGGTTGAACCTAATAAATTTCCTGCTTTAAGGGATGCTTTAGAAAAATTAAAATTGAGTGATGCTTCCTTAACTTTTGAACCGGAAACTTCTTTAGCTTTAGGTTTTGGCTTTCGTTGTGGTTTCTTGGGTTTATTACATATGGATATTATTATTGAAAGAATTTCGCGGGAATTTGATATTGAAGTAATTGTAACTTCTCCTTCTGTAATTTATAAAGTTAAATTAACAACTGGGGAAGAAATTGATGTTGATTCTCCTAATAAGATGCCTGATCGAACTTTGATTTCTAAAATTGAAGAGCCTTATATTAAAACGAGTATTTTTGTTCCTAGTGAGTATATCGGTGCAATTATGGAACTATGTCAAGAAAAAAGAGGCGAATACATTGGGATTGAGTACATCGATTCTACGCGAGCTAATATCCACTACTATTTACCATTATCGGAGATAGTGTATGATTTTTTTGATAAATTAAAAAGTTCTACTAAAGGTTATGCATCTTTTGATTATGAATTGTCGGGATATCGTGAGAGTAATTTAGTTAAAATGGATATTTTAATAAATGGGGAAGTAGTTGATGCTTTAAGTTTAATTGTTCATAAAGATTTTGCTTATGAAAGAGGAAAAAATATTGTCAAAAATTTAAAAGAAATTATTCCTCGTCAATTATTTCAAGTACCTATTCAAGCTAGTATCGGTTCTAAAGTAATTGCCCGTGAAAATATCAGTGCTATGCGGAAAAATGTTTTAGCTAAATGTTATGGTGGAGATATTTCGCGTAAACGTAAGTTATTAGAAAAACAAAAAGAGGGTAAAAAACGAATGAAGATGGTTGGCCGTGTAGAAATTCCGCAAGAGGCATTTTTAGCTGTATTAAAGTCTGATAAATAATTTAATTAGAGGGGGATTACTTATGAAAAAGGTTGAAATTTATAAAAGATTATATTTTTCAAGTATTATTTTCTTATTATTATCAATATCTTTACTAATCATTTACTTATTAGAATTTAGTTTGTAAGATTAAAATTGTCAATTTATCTTTTATGAGTTAAAATATCGTTAGAAGGTAGTTGGAGCTTATGACTTTAAAAAAATCTAAAAAAATATTGCATATGTCTATTGTTATTATTTTATTAGTTATTTTAATTGCTATATTATCGTGGTTAGCACTTAAAAAATCGACTTCTGTTAGTATGGAAAATCATGAGGTTCCACAAATTACTTTAACTGGTGATGATGTTATTACATTGTGTAGCCTAGATGATTATATTGAAGCTGGATATCAAGCCTATGATAAAGTAGATGGAGATATAACTAATAATGTTAAAGTTACTAAGACTGATTACTTTGTATACTATGAGGTAACTAATTCTCATGGACTTAGTTATGGCACGGGAAGGATATTACGTATTAAAGATGATGAAGCACCAGTTATAAAATTAAATGGTAATTCTTTGATTAGTTTAAATGTCGATGAGGAATTTGTTGATCCTGGTGTAACTGTTACTGATAATTGTACAGAAGATGTTAAAGTTACTGTTAATGGTAATGTTGATGTAACTACACCTGGTAATTATGTTATTACCTATGAAGCAACAGATGAACATGGTAATAAAGCTAGTATTAAAAGAGAAGTTATTGTTAATAAAAAAGATACTAAGATGGGGGTTATTTATTTAACTTTTGATGACGGACCATCTAGTTATACTAATAAAATTTTAGATGTTTTAAAAAAATATAATATCAAAGCGACTTTTTTCCTTACTAATTCTGGTAGTGATGATGTAATCGTTCGTGAGTATCAAGAAGGTCATACTCTAGGATTACATACTGCTACTCATAAATGGGAAATTTATTCTAGTGTTGATTCTTATTTTAATGATTTAAGTATTGTTTATGAACGTGTTAAAAGATTAACTGGTATTGAATCAAAATATATTCGTTTTCCTGGTGGTAGTTCTAATACTGTTAGTCGTAAATATCAAACAGGGATTATGAGTACGTTAGCTAAAGAAGTAGAAGATAGAGGTTTTAGTTACTTTGATTGGAATGTTGATTTAGAAGATGCTGGGTCTTGTGCCTATAAAAGTAATAAAGAGGCTTGTGTATTAAATAATTTTAAGAATGGATTATCTAAGAATAGAATTAATATGGTTTTACTACATGATATTAAAAGTTATACTGCTAATGCCCTAGAAGATATGATTACTTATGCTTTAGATAATAATTATGTTTTTAAAAGTATCGATGATACAACGCCAACTATTCATCAACATATAAATAATTAAAGGTGTGATAATTATGCATTCAATTTATATTCATATTCCTTTTTGTAAATCTATTTGTTCGTATTGTGACTTTTGTAAAGTATTATATAATCAAGAATGGGTTAATAAGTACTTATTATGTTTAGAAGAAGAAATAAAGAATCGCTATAATAATGAAGTAATTAAAACTTTATATATTGGTGGAGGAACACCATCTTCTCTAGATATAGATTCATTACAGAAATTAATGGATATCTGTAAGATATTTAATCTAGATGAAAAGTATGAATTTACATTTGAATGTAATATAAATGATATTGAAGAAGAAAAATTAAATATCTTAAAAAATAATGGGGTTAATCGTTTGAGTATAGGTATTGAATCTTTTGATAAGAAGAAATTAAAATTTATGGAACGAACTTCTAACTACGATGAAGTCTTAGAAAAGATAAATCTATGTCGTAATTTTGATTTTAATAATATTAATGTTGATTTAATATATGGTATTCCAGGAGAAAATTTACATGTTTTAAAAAATGATTTAAAAAAAATACTTACTTTAGATGTTGAACATATTAGTACTTATTCTTTGATGATTGAAGATAATACTAAAATAGGTATTAAAAAGATTAAACCGATTAGAGAAGAATTAGATAGTAAAATGTATAAATATATAGTTAAATTCTTAACTAATAATGGTTATGAACATTATGAAGTGTCTAATTTTTGTAAACCAGATAAATATTCTCGTCACAATCTTAATTATTGGCAGAATAAAGAATATTTTGGCTTTGGTTGTGGTGCTTCAGGATATATTGGGAATGTTCGTTATACTAATACTTTTAGTATTATTAAATACTTAAATAAAGAAGTAAAAAATAAAGAAGAATTATTAAGTTTAAAAGATGTAATGGATAACGAAGTAATGTTAGGACTTCGTTTAATAAAGGGAATTAACTTACAAGAGTTTTTTGATAAATATGAAGTTAATTTACAAGAAGTATATAATATTAAACCATTATTAAAAACTAAAGAATTAATATATAAAGATGGAAATGTTTTTATAAATCCTAAATATATATATGTTATGAATGAAATTTTAATAAAGTTAATTTAATAAACATAATATTTTATAGGTGATAAAATGTTTATAGCCCATCGTGGTAAAGTAAGTTCTAGTAGTAAAGAAAACACAATTGAAGCTTTTATGGATGCAATAAATGATAAGAAGTATCAAGGATTTGAATTAGATATTAGAGAAAGTTTAGATAAGAAGATAGTAGTTGTTCATGATATGTTTATTGGTACTAATTTAATTAATAAAACTAATTATAATGATTTAAAAAAATATGCTATTCCTTTATTAAGTGATGTTTTAAAATTAGATACTAAGAAAAAAATATTAATAGAAATAAAAGATTTTAATTTAGATTTAGATAATTTAGTTAGTATTTTAAATAAATATAAAGATAAAAATATTTATGTAATGAGTTTTAATAATAAAGTTATTAATGACTTGATTAAGAAGAATATTAATATTAAATGTGGTATATTACATTATATATTTAATCGAGAATTATCATATAACGAATATGATTTTATTTGTATTTTAAATGATTTTTTAACGGATAATATAGTTGATTACTTTGAAAGAAGAAATATAGAAGTATTTAGTTATGGAATAAGAAATAATTATATAAAGCCACGCGATAACGTTTATTATATTATTGATAATAAAAGTTAAAAATGTTAAAATACTATTAGAAAATAAAGAGGTGTATTATGAATCACGAAAATGAAGAGTTAGATAATACAAAGGCACTTGATGATTTGAATAATTTAGTAAATAAAAAAACTGAAGGTAATTATGATAATTTATTAAATGAGATTGAAAGTAAAGAAGATATTTATAATACTATTACTAGTGATGAAGTAGTTTTAAATAATGATACTGATACTGATAAAGATAGTTTATTTACTAAGATAAAGAATTTACCCCGTAAGACTAAGATAATATTAATTATTATAATTATATTAATTTTAGTATTAATTGGGGTTGGAATATTTTTCTTATTAAAGAAAGAAGAACCACAAGAAGATAAAAAAGAACCAGTTGAAAATATTGTTATTGATAATGGTAATTATCGTTATAATAATGGAATATTAGAATTTTTAGATTCTTTTAATACGAAGATTGGGGAATATACTTGTACTAATAAAGATGAAGAAGTATGTTTTGTTGCTTATTTAAGTAATAGTGAAGATATCTTTAATAAAGAATTAAATATTTATGAAGATACATCTGTAATTGATATTCGTAGTAATATTTACCATAATCGTTATGTATTTGTTAAAGATGGTGAAGATAGTAATATTATTTTATACGATATTATTGAAAATAAAGTAATAAATGAATATTTAAAGATTAAAGTCTATGATGATTCAGATTTAATAGTAGTAGAAGATTCAGAAAATAATTATGGGGTTATTGAATTAACTGATAACGAGGTTAAAGAAGTTTTACCACTTGATTATGAGTATGTTGGTAAAATAAAAAATGATGATAATTTTATTGTAAAAACTAAGCAAGGATATTATATTACTAATAAAGATGGTAAGAATCTAACTAAAGTTTCTAAAGATTTAATCTATGATTATAATGATACTTATTTAGTTACTAAAAATGATAATAAGTATAGTTTATATAATTATAATATGGAACTAATTAATCAAGATTTAGATTATATAACTTTAATAGATACGGAATATTATGCCTATGTATTAAGTGATTTATTATATATTCGTGATTATACTAATAATAAGTATAATGAAGAAGGATATGAGTTAGCAAATGATACTTATCAAGTTATAAATACTTATGATGATGAAGGCACTTTACTTAATACTGATTATTCTTATCGTTTAACTAGAAATGATAATAATTTAGGAATATATATTAAAGATGGGGATAATATTAATGAAAATACTTTAAATCTTTTAAATGGAATTGTTTCCAAAGATTTAAAATATTATAGTTATTTTAATGATACCTTATATTTCTATAGCGATTTAGAAAAAACTAATTTATTAGGTAAATATAAATGTACTAATAAAAATAGTTTAGAGAATAATACTTTAAATAGTTGTAATATAGCTTTAGATGAAATATTTGATGATAATTTTAAAAATAATGGAGCAGGAAAAACTAGTAATGTAATTCCTATTATCGCTAATAGATATGTATTTATTAAAGATAGTAGTACTGATGAAGAAATTAAATTATATGATTTAGAAGAAGAAAATACTGAAGCTACTTATAAGGGTGTTAGTGTTAATTTAGGTAATAGTAGTGAGATAACATTTGTTGTTAGTGCTAATAATATTATTGTTAAGAATCGCGAAGATAAATTTGGTACTTTAAATATTAGTAGTAGTGGTGTTACTAAGAATTTAGACTTCATCTATGATGCCATAGAAAGAATGGGCGATAGCTTCTTAGTAAAAGAAGGGGATAAGTATTATATTAGATATGCTAACCAAAGAGTATCTAATGAATTTAGTCATAAAATATATGATTATAATTCTTCTTACTTAGTAGTAAGAGAAGATGATGGTTTTGCTATTTATAAACAAAATGATAATACCACTAGTGTTGCTAAAGGATATACTATGGTTAAGTTACTGGGAGATACTTGTTATTCCTATGTAGAAAATAATAAGTTATATTTAAGTTTATATGATAATACTCCAATTAAACATGAAGAAATTATCTTACCAGATACAACTGATATTTATAGCTTATATAATTCTTATACTTTAAGTAAGATAGATGATAATACAGTACAAGTTAATGTATTTAAAAATAATGTTTTAGATAAAACATATACGATTAGTTTAACTACTAAGGATATTGGTGATCAAAATGAAGAAAGCGAATAAAAAAACTTTATTTATAATTATAATTTTATTAGCAATATTTATTCCTTTATCTGTTTATTCTACGGTTATGCATTATGTATACCAAAGTTATGTTCCTCCTTCTTGTGATATAACTTTATATAATGGAACTTGTTATGGTTGTACTTATCCAAATGGATATTGTGGATTTGCTAGGAACTATATTGAAGATGATACTTATCGATTAAATTACTATAAACCTGATGCCTTATCATATGTAACAGTACCTAGTGGATATGCTTTTATAGTAGATACTAATTTAACTACTGATGGAGTTAATTATTTAGAAGATGCGGGAGCTATTATTTATAATTTAAAAACTTTAGAAAAAACTTCTATAAAAGGTATTAAAAATTATAATGTAGGTATAGCTGATGATTATTATATAGTTATTAATAATGAAAATAAGTATGGGATAGTAACTTTTACAGATACTATTAATACGATAATTGATTATAAATATGATTTTATTGGTTTAGCTAATAATTTGAATGCTGATGGGAAATTAGATAATAATAAATTAATTGTTTCTGAAGATGGTAAATGGAAATTAGTTGATAAAAATGATAATGCTTTAACTGTTAATTTTGCTCAACCAATCTATGATTACAACGATTCGCATGTTGTCTTAAGTATTGGTAATAGTTATCAGATATTTAACTATAATAATCAAGCTTTATCTAGTGAAACTTTTATGAAAGTAATATTATATGATAAATATATTGGTGTTATAGATTTAGATAAAAGATTCTATGTTTATGATTGTAGTACGGAACAAATTATTTCTGATAGATATAAAGCTGAAGTATATGATGATATTTATTTAGAAATTGTAGATGGAACTTTATATATTTATATGAATGGAGAAGTACTAGAGACTCATTAAAAATCAAATAGCTAATTATCTATTTGATTTTTATTGCTAAGAATAAAAAATTATTTTATAATTATATTATAGAGAATTGAGGCCTTTATTATGAATAAAAAGAAAGGGAATTCCATTTTAAAATTAATATTAAATATTATATCTTGGACTATATTTGCTTTATTAATCTTAATTGCTTTATTTTTATTGTATTATGCAATTGCTACACAGATATATGCTAAAAAAGGGGAAAAATATAAACCAGCATTTTCTTTGTATACGATAATATCTGGTTCGATGAAACCTAATATTAATGTTTATGATGTTGTAGTAGATACTAAAGTTGATAATCCTGAAGATATAAAAGTAGGAGATATTATAACTTTTACTTCTTCATCTTCTTTAACTTATGGAGTTACTATAACCCATCGTGTTATTGCTATTGATAATAGTAATGGAGTATATCGTTATCGTACTCAAGGAGATAATAACTTAGTACCAGATGATACCTATGTTGAATTTGGTAATGTTTTAGGTAAAGTATTATTTAAGGTTCCTCAACTAGGACGTGTTCAATTCTTATTATTAAAAGCTGGTAGTTGGTTATTTATTATTTTAATTCCTTCTTTAGGTATCGTTATTTATGATTTATTAAAAGTATTTAGATTAGCAGGAACTAAAAAGAAGATTGATAATACTTTAAATAATAAGAAAGATAATGTTATAAGTAAAGAAAAACAAGAAAAGTTAAAAGAAGATATTATTGAAAGATTAAAACAAAAAGAAAATATTAAACCTATTAAAAAGATTGATCTTAATAAAGTATTAGATAAGATAGAAGAACTAGATAAACAAGAAGAGATAAAAGAAAATATTACTTTACCAGAAGTAAAGAAAAAAACTAAAACTACACCAAAGACAAATATTCCTAAAAAAACTAATAAAAAACGTAAAAAGAAGACTGTAAAAAAATAAGGTTCTTCCGAAAGTTTAAGTACAGAAGATAAAAAGTAGATTGAAATATATCTGCTTTTTGTATGGTTTAAAATATG
>CALVXQ010000040.1 GCA_944371435.1 uncultured Bacilli bacterium | reverse complement strand
TGTAGTATATTATTTACTGGTGATTATAAATGAAAAAGATAGTAATATTTGGAGGAGGATCAGGGCTATCACAAATTTTAAAGGGCTTAAAATTATTTCCCGTTAATATAACGGCTGTAGTATCAGTGGCTGATAATGGAGCTTCAACAGGAAGACTTCGTGATGAGTTAAATATACCAGCTGTAGGTGATATTTCTAAGGTAATGCTTGCTATGGCTAATACTAATAGTGATTTAGAAAAATTAATGAATTATCGTTTTACTAAGTCTAAAACTTTAGGAAATCACTCTGTAAAAAACTTACTTTTAACGGCTCTTTTAGATATAAAAGGTAATTTTGATGGGGCGATACCTGTATTAGCATCATTATTAAATATTAATGGGATTGTACTACCTTTAACTGAAGATAATGTCAATTTAGTTGGTATTACTGAAGATAATGAAAAAATAGTTGGCGAAGAGCAACTTACTAAGTGTGCTAAAAAGATAATTAAAGTTAAATATGATAAGAAATTTACGATAAATCCTAAAGTAATTAAAGCTGTTGAAGAAGCAGATTTAATAATATTCTCAACCGGTTCATTACTTACATCTATTTTACCGCATTTAATAGATAAAACTTTAGTTAGATGTATTAATAAATCTAAAGCAAATAAAATGTATGTATGTAACTTATTTACGCAACCTGGAGAAACTGATAACTTTAAAGTAAGTGATCATATCAAAGAATTAGAAAAATATTTAGGTAAAAACTCTATTGATGTTGTAATAGCTAATGATACAGTTATGAAAAGTTCTTTAGCTTCCAAATATTCTAATGAGGAACAAAAAGATCCGGTAATATTGGATGAAGAAAAAGTAAATGCGATGCATGTTAAAGTAATTAAGAGTAAACTTTATAAAATTGAAGATGGTGTTTATCGTCATGATTCTTTAAAAACAGCTTATTTAATTTTTAGTTATTTAATGGATAAGGAATAGGGGGTTAAGATGCAAAAAATAATTAATAATGCCAATTATACTCTAAGTATTTTATATTTAGGTAATGGTGTTATTCATAATACTGATTTAATAGCAAACTATTTAGCTAATCTAAATAATGAAGATATCTATGAGATTATACTTAGTATAAGAGCTTTAAGTCGTTTAAGATTAGAAAAAGAGTTAGAATTAAGAATTGTAAGGAATAACGGGGAATGTATATATATTCATTTTGAAGAAGGTAAACTAGTTAGTTATATTCATTATGTTGTTATTGATAAAGAAGTATTTAATGTAACATATAGAAATAATTTACTAAAGTTTGATTTTACAAATAATATTTTATATTCTAATACTAGTTTATCTGAAGAAGTTAATAAAGAAATGAATTTTTTAAAAAGAGTCATAAAAAAATAAGTACTAAATAAGATATTATTTCATACTCTTAATTAGGAGATGATAATTTATGATAGTGCCTTATGAAAAAGAAATAGTATTTAATACTAAGATAAAAGAAATATGTAGTATTTCTTTGGAATATGAAGCTAATGTTTTAGATGAAGAATTAAGTGGAGATTTTATCTTAATAGGAGATTATAAAATCCATGAATTGAGTGTTAATAAAGAACCTTTTAAATATCGTATTCCTTTTAGTATTGAGTTAAGTGATAATATTATTAGAGATTCTATAAAACATGATATTAATAATTTTACTTATGAAATTATTGATGATGATACACTTAAAGTAAATATTGAATTTAATATTACTTATGAAGTTGTAGAAGATAAGATTAAAGAGGAAGAAAAGTTAGAAAAACAAGAAAATACTTTAGAAGAAAAAGAAGTTAAGGAAGATAGTGAAGAATCTGAAGAAAGAATTAATATACCTACTTTAGATATACCAGTAGATATTATAGAAAATAAAGAAGAAAAAGAAAAAGAATTTACTGAGGCAAATACTCCTGATAATATTATTTTAAATAATAGTTTGAATACAGTTAATACGTATGTAACGTATCATATTCATATATTAGATGATGGAGAGAGTATCGATAGTATCTCTTTGAAGTATAATATACCTATTGATGTTTTAAAAGAATATAATGATAATATTAAATGGGAAAAAGGTAGTAAAGTATTAATACCCGAAAATAGTGACTAATGATTATATAGAAAGTATTAAATCTAAATTAAGACCATATAAATTCACTTATAAAGGTAAGTCTGTTATTTTAGAGAGTACTTCTGGTAATTATGTTATAAAAAATTGTAATCAAAACTTAAAAGATTTATTTACATATTTAGATTCAAGAAATTTCTTTAATCATCCTTCTATTATTGATAGTAAGGATAATAATTATTTATTTAGTTATTTAGATGATATAACTATTCCTAAAGAGCAAAAATTAAATGATTTAATTGGTTTGATTGCTGATTTGCATCGTAAAACAGTTTATTTTAAAGAAGTAAGTGAGGATAAATTTCAAAGTGTTTATGAGAATATAAAAAATAATATCCTTTATTTAAAAGAATATTATAATAGTTTATTTGATAATGGGTTTAATGAAGTATATCCTTCTCCTTCTACTTATTTATTTTTATGTAATTATACAAAAATTAATAGTGCTTTAATATTTTGTGAAAGTGAATTAGATAATTGGTATCAATTAGTTAAAGATAATAAAACTCAAAGAGTATGTTTATTACATAATAATTTACAATTAGAACATTTATTAAAAAATAATTTAATAAGTTGGGATAATTATATGATTGATAGTCCAATATTAGATATAATAAATTTATATAAGAATGAATATTATAAAACTGATTTTAGTCCATTATTATCTAAATATCTAAGTATATTTGAATTGTTAGAGGAAGAAAAGAAGTTACTATTTATTATGTTGAGTCTACCATGGTCTTTAAATTTAGATAAAAATGAAATCGAAAATTGTAAAAATATTAATAATCTTATCGATTATATTTATAAAACAGAAGATTTAATAAGGCCATATTATACGGAAAAGCAAAAAGAATAATAGACATACTTCAACTAGAAGTAGAAATATATTCCATCTAAATGGGAGTATTAAGGTAATAATGGTTTGATAAAAGATTAAAATTGATAAAGTAAGAATCGCTAGAATAGTAAAAAAATTGGGGATATGAGGTCGGTTATTGCACATATTAATCACCACTATATTATATGTTTTAAATATTTTCCGTGATTGTTACTTTTTTATATTTATGCTATTATTATGCTAGTGATAGTATGAAATTAAAAGAGAAGATTGATAAAGAAATAGTTATGTTAGTTATGGAATCCCTTGTAATTACTATTATTATTGTCTGGCTTGCTATTTTGATTGGTAAATGGGTATTAAATAATCAAAGAGATGTTTACGTTGATAATGAGGTAGTAGTAGACATTGATTCTAAGATAAAAAAAGAGTTATCTAAAGTAAGTGATATCGAAGGATTAGATTTAAAAAGTAATAAAATTATATTAACTAATAATTCTAATTTAGAAAAAGAATATCAAATATTATTATGTGGTGATAATAATAATGCAGATAGTATTCGCTTATCTTTTAATAAGTCCTATATAAGATCTTTAAATACATTTTCTTATAATAATTCCTGTTATGAGATAGTTAATGAAATTCTAGAACCTTATAGTAATAATGAATTATCTATAGGTATTTGGCAGAAAAAGTCTAGTTCTATTTCTAGTATTAAAGTCAATTATAATATAAAAGTAAAGATAAAATAAAAGTAATCACATAGCAATACGATACTTGTATTGGAGTGATTACTTTATTTTTATTTTTAACTATATTCGAAAAAATATACATAAGTGCTTTTAAGTTTTTAAATAATTTGTTATAATAGCTGTAGGATGGTAGATATGAAAAGTAAGGCATTTACAATTGTTGAATTACTTGGAACAATTGTTATTTTATCAATATTGATTTTGCTTGCGGTACCGGCTTATAATAAAGTAATCGAGTCAGTTCGAAGTAGTCAATATAATACTAAAATAGAGAATATTAAGAATAAGGCGTATACTTATGCTACGGAAAATAATATAGATAGTGATACAATATCGGTTAATAAACTGATTGAAATGGGTTACTTATTGGAAGAAAAACCGGAGAATGCCGAATATGAAAAGATTGAAAATCCTCTTGGAGGTTATCTTGATTTGTATTGTGTTAGCATTGTTCGTAATGGCTTTGAATATGATATTACAGTAGATTCCGATAGTAGTAAGTGCAATGTTGATGAAGAGGGAATTGCTCAGAATATTAACATTTTAGCTTATGAACTAGATGGTAATACAGTTGGCGCTTCAATATTTAGAAATGAAGATGAATTCAATTGGACAGGTAAAGATGTAATATTATTTGCAGATTTGAGTTTAGTTCCTGCCGAAGATTTACCAGAAGAAATTGTTGCAACTTGGGCATCAGGAGTTGATAGTGAAGAAAAAACTGGTCCAATATTAACTGATTTTTCGACATTAACTGATGTTGCTGATGCTAATTATAGTAATATCTATATTGTTAGAAGTAATAACTTATTAAATAGTGATTACTCGGTATCATTTAATCTAAATAGTGGTACGGCTTTAAAGAAAGTACGTGTAAAAATTGATAAAGAAATTCCATTTGTAGAAACATCAGTATCTCCAACATGGTCCGATGGTAATAAAGATACTACTTTAATCGGAAGTGATGGCTTAGGTTCCGGTATCAAAGGTTTCTTTGTAACGAGTAATCCAAGTTATGTACCGACAATAAGTGACTTTAATATCCCAGTTGATTTAAGTGTTGGGGAGGATATGGCCAAGGTAAGACTTGATGTTGGTGTATTCTATGCTTATGTCGTTGATAATGTTGGTAATATTTCTAAGTTATCTAATTTTGAAATATTAAATATCGATAAGACTGGTCCAACTTGCTTATATCCGGTTGATAATACTGCTTGGAGTTTAAGCTATTCATATACATATGGTTGTAGTAGTGATGGTAGTGGTAGTGGTTGTAAATGTACAAGTAAAAACGGAGAAATAACTTGTGATGATACAACAACTGTATATAAAGTAGATATAACAAGTACAAAAGTATATGATGTAGTAGACTGGTATATCTATGATAACTTAGGTAATTCTACTCATTGTACGAAGACGGTAAATACTTTAGTAGATACAACTCCACCATATTGTCCTTCATATCAAAAGTATAATGTAAAGACAAGTACAAGTGGTCTAAGAGTAACATTCCAGACTCAAGATGATCATAGTGGCATATCACCATCTTCATTTACAAAGAGTAATTTACGAGATGGCTTACATACATTTAGTATCTATGATAATTTAGGAAATGAAGGAACATGTTCCGTTCGAGTATATGCTCAACCTCAAGTAAGATCAAGATATTGTAATACTGGTGAAAGATGTGAAGCAGCTGGCTGTGAAGAAGTAAAAATGTGCCCAACTCATAGTGATGAAACTTTAACGTCTTGCGATTCAGGTGGCGGTAATCAAACGTGCACTAGCTGTTCCGATCCACAAAATCAAACAGGATGTACTGAATTTCCTTGCAATGATGGATTTTCTGGTTCTGATTGTGATAGTGCAAATTCTGGTTCTTCGAACCCTAGTCATAGCTATGAAGATGGAGAAGAAGAGTGTGGCTGTGACTTATATTACGAATGTGCAAGTAAATGTGGTTGCGCATCATGGGGTAGTTGGTCCGGGTGGCGGGATGGCAGTAGTGGTTGCTCGGCCTCTGGTTGTGATGATTGTGAAAATGATCACCGGACGGTTTACTATTAAAACTTTCTAGATTGGAAAGTTTTTTAGTGCTATAATATCTGACGACTGGTGATTTTTGATGAAAGAAGATATTAATCATGTATATCTATATATAATGAATGAAAATAATTTTGCTAAAATAAGAGAATATGCCAAAGACTTGTTAGAAGTAAATCCAAGGTATTTTTACCATATTATTAAAGCTTTAGCCTTAAAAGAAGAAAGAAATCAACGTATCGATAATATGTATGATTATGGATATACTTTTAATTATTATGAACATATTTTAATAGAATTTAAAAGATTAGTTAAAAAATTAAATTTAGATTCATCTTTAAGTGTAGCTTATTTAGGAACTTATATGATGTTAAGAGGATATTTTTCCAAAAATAAAAGAAATACTTATCAAGATAGTAAACGAATACTTTTAGATGGTTTATCTAGTTATAATTTATTTAGTGGTATTGGGGTATGTCAAGATTATAGTAGTTTATTAAAAGATCTCTTAAATACTTGTGGTTATAATGCTTGTAATTTATGTTGTTCCTTAAATAGTAGATTCTTAAATCATATGGTTACTTATATTTATGATGAAAAAGAAGATTATATATATGATCCAACTAATATCTTGATTTTTAATTTAGTAGATTATGATTTAGCTCTTAATAATAATTATCGTTTAAAAATATATCCTTTTTATAGTTATTTATTTAATTTACGAAAAGATGATATTTTAGCTCTTAATAAATATTTATTTAAAAATCATTTTAAGAAAGCAAGAGAAAATAAAATAGAGTTTATTAAAGTTTATAAAACAATATTAAGTAATGAAGAATTACTGGCCCAATTTTATCAAAATATTTCTTCTTATGTTATTTCTTTAGATGGACTTATAAGTGATATAAGAGAATTAAAAAAAATACATTAGAATGCTTGCTAAACTTAAAATAATTGTGTTATACTAGTAACGAAATTTAAAGGTTTTGATTAAGAAGTAGTAATAACTAATATTTATTTTCAAGAGAAATAACTAATTTGGTGAGAAGTTATAAAATAAATGGTTATGAATTCACCTTATGAACTGGTTTATCCCGAGTAATTATCGTTAACTAATTATAGAGTAAAAAATAAGGTGGTACCACGTTTAGCACGTCCTTTGGGACGTGTTTTTTTTAATCAAAATAATGGAGGAAGATATAATGGAAGAAAAGTTAAAAGATTTAAGAAAAGTTATTATTGATAAACTTAGTTTAATTACTGATTTAAACGATTTAAACAATTTAAGAGTAGAATATTTAAGTAAAAAAAGTGAGATAGGTACGCTTTCTACCTCTTTAAAAGAGATGAGTATCGATGATAAGAAAGTCTATGGTAAATTAATTAATGATTTTAAAAATGAAATTACTAATTTAATTGATAGTAAAAAATTAGAATTAGAAGAAATAGAGTTAAATAAAAAACTGGAAAATGAAAAGATTGATATAAATTTACCAGCTACCAAGATTCCTGTGGGAGCTCCTAATATTTTGGAGTGCATTGTAGAAGAGGTAGAAAAAATCTTTATGGCCATGGGTTATGATGTTGTTGATGGCCCCGAGGTAGAGGAAGATAAATTTAACTTTGAATTATTAAATATTCCAAAGGGTCATCCAGCAAGGGATGCACAAGATACTTTTTATATTGAAGATGAAAATATCTTACTTCGTAGTCAAACATCACCAGTTCAAGCTCGTACGATGCTAGCTAAAAAAGGAATGGAGCCAGTTAGAATGATTTGTCCTGGTAAGACTTATCGCCGCGATGATGATGATGCTACACATTCTCATCAATTTATGCAAATTGAAGGCTTATTAGTAGATAAAGAGGTTAGTCTATCAGATTTGAAAGGAACATTTGATTGTTTAGCTAAAAAACTATTTGGCAAAGAGATTCAAACCCGTTTTAGACCGAGTTATTATCAGTTTACTGAACCTTCCGTAGAAATGGATATCAGTTGCTTTAATTGTCACGGTAAAGGGTGTAGTTTATGTAAAAATTCTGGGTGGATTACTGTATCAGGGGCTGGTATGGTTCATCCTAATGTTTTAAAAAATTGTGGCTATGATCCTAAAGAATGGACTGGTTTTGCTTTTGGTTTTGGTGCTGAACGTTTAGCTATGTTAAAATATGGGATTAATGATATTAGAGTTTTTTATAATACTGATTTAAGAGAAGTTAAAAATTTTGATAGAGAGGTAGTAGAAAATGATTAGTTTAAATTGGGTAAAAGATTATATTGATATTGCTGGTATTGACCCAGTAGAATTAGCTAATAAAATAACTAAAGCCGGAATTAATATTGAAAAAATTGTAACTAATAATATTAAGAATCTTACGGTTGGTAAAGTTTTAGAATGTACTAATCATCCTAATTCGGATCATCTTCATATTTGTCAAGTAGATATTGGTAATGAAGTAGTGCAGATAGTGTGTGGTGCTAAAAATGTTTGTAGTGGTATAAAAGTTATTGTAGCAAAATCAGGAGCAATATTACCGGGTAATGTTGAAATAAAAAAGGGTAATATTCGGGGTGAAGAATCTAATGGTATGATATGTGCTTTATTTGAATTAGGTTTAGAAGAAAAAAACGAGGAAAATTACAATAAAGGAATAGCAATTTTACCAGATGATGCCAAAGTTGGTAGTAATCCTTTAGAATATTTAGGTTTAGATGATACATTGTATGAACTTGATGTTCATAAACATCGTAATAATGATTGTTATTACCATATTGGCTTTGCTTATGAAATTGCGGCTATCTTAAATAAGAAAGTTAAATTACCAGATTGTACTTATAAGAAAGCAAAAGAATCAATTAAAGATAAATTTCATCTTGAAGTAAAGACCAATAAATGCCCTTATTATTTAGCAAAATTAGTTACTAATATTGAAATAAAAGAATCTCCAGAATTTATAAAAAGAAGATTAATAAATGCTGGTATGCGGCCAATTAATAATGTTGTTGATATTTCTAATTATGTTATGTTAGAATTTGGTCAACCAACTCATTTCTTTGATTATGATAAATTAGGAAATAAAATAGTAGTTAGGGATGCTTTAGATAATGAAAGTATTATAACTTTAGATAATAAAGAAAGATTATTAAATTCTAATGATATAGTTATTACTGATGGTAAAAAACCAGTTTGTATTGCCGGTGTTATGGGCGGATTAGATACCGAAGTAACTAGTGATACTAAAAGTATTTTGATTGAATCAGCTATTTTTGATGCTGTAAGTATTAGATATACGGCTAGTAAGTTAAATTTAAAAAGTGAAGCTTCTATTAGATATGGTAAAGGCTTAAATTACGAATATACGAATATGGCTATGGATAGATGTTGTCATCTTTTAGAAAAATATGCTAATGC
>CALVXQ010000039.1 GCA_944371435.1 uncultured Bacilli bacterium | reverse complement strand
GCCAGAATTTATTCAACATACAATTGGCTTTACTGGTGGCACTTGGGTTAGCAACGACTATGGCTTGCGTCCGGTAAGCAAATTAAGATAAATAGGAATTATAGAAAGTTATTATTTCTTTAAATAGAGATTCATCTAATAAATTATTATTTTTTATAATATCAGAAGATAACTCTAACTTTTTATTACTAAAAGAAGTTTGTTTCTGTGAAAAATATTTATCATATTTTAAACTTAGACCATTACTACTATCATAATATAATTTAATATGACCATGATTATTTAGTAACTTAAATTTAAAATTAGGTTTATCTTTATAATACTTATAAAATATATCATACCCATATTTAACAGGAACAATTATATCTTCCTTACTTTGAACAATCATTATTCCTGATTTAACTTTTTCTAAATTCTTTATACAAGATTGATTAGCATATTTACCAAACTTTATTTTTTCATATAACTTTATATAGATTAATCCTAGTAAAGATATTTTACCCATTCTTTTAACACTATTAGTTCTAAGTAAATCAAAAGAATTATTAAATGGGGCTAATGCAATAGTAGCTTTAACTTCTGGATGCATTTTTAAAACATTTAAAGCTGCATAAGCTCCCCAACTATGACTAAATAAAAATACAGGTAAATTTTTTAAATCTTTTTGTTTTTTTATAAATTTTAAAGTGTTATCTAAATCAATTATTCCTTGGGGTAAGCCATTAACATATTTGCCACCACTTTCATCATAGCCAGTAAAATCAAAAGCAAATACATAATAATTATTTTTAGCTAAATATGATATACAGTCAATATAAGAATTATGACCACCAGCTCCAAATCCATGTGTTAATACAATAATTCCTTTAATATTTTCTTTACTATAGTAATAATTATAACCTACAAGTTTATTTTTACCTGATAAATATTCATATTTATCTCTTTTTAAATTGGGAAAATCTTCTTCTTTAAATCTTAATCTTTTTAATGTATCATAACGTATTCTAAAAAATAAATTATAAAAGTATTTTGATATATAATAAGCTATTACATTTATAAGTATTAATAAAATTATTAATATAAATAAATACTTCATGTTAACACCTACTCATCTTTAAATAATTTAACAATTAATGGTTTTATTAACTCCATAATAATAAATGAAATGATATTAACAAATATGACATATAATAACTGGGTAAAACTAATAGTAGTTAAACCAAATAATTTACCAACAGGAGTTAAGAATACTAATAACTGGATTAAGAATAATATTAATATTCCTATATTTAAGTGTTTATTTGTAAATATTCCTCTTTTATGAATTTGTTCTTTTAAAGAACGACAATTATAAGCAAATACAAATTCATTAATAACTATACTAAATAAAGCTAAAGTTTGAGCAACATTTACTCCTAGATCTAGATAATGATAATAAACAAATAAACTTATTGATGTTTCTAAAATAACAGATGCTATTAAAAAAGCAAGAAAGAATTTAGTGAATATTCTTTTATTTAAACCATTTGGTTTACGTTTCATTATATTTTTAGAAGCACCTTCAAAAGCTAGAGTTATTGATGGTAAAGTATCTGCTACTAAATCAATATATAAAACATGAATAGCCGAAATAATAATATTATTAGTTAACATTCCAAATATAATAATAGCTATTTCGGTAAAATTACTAGATAAGTTATATAAAATATTTATAATTACATTATCATATATTCTTCTACCTTCTTTGACAGCTACAGTAATAGTATTAAAAGAATCATCTAATAAAATTATATCAGAAGTATCCTTAGTTACATCAGTACCACTTTTACCCATACCAATCCCAACATTAGCTAATTTTATAGCAGGAGCATCATTTACACCATCACCACTCATAGCAACTACTTTACCGTCTTTTTGTAAAGCTTTTACTATTTGTAATTTATTTTCGGGACTAACACGAGCAAATACAGAATATTTTTTTAAACAAGCAATTAATTCACCTTCACTCATATCATTTAATTCAGTTGCATTTAAACATTCATCTTTACTAGAACAGATACCTACTTCTTTAGCAATGGCATAAGCTGTAATTAAATTATCACCAGTTAACATAATTGGTCTAATTCCAGCAGATAAACAAGAGTTAATAGAAGCACTAATATTTTCACGTACCGGATCTTTTAAACCAGCTAAACCAATTAATATTAAATTATTTTCTTCTTTATTATAGTCACTACCCTCTTCTACTTCTTTATAAGCAAAAGCTAAAACTTTTAAAGCTTCTGAAGACATCTTATCAGATATTTTAATATATTCTTCTTTTATTTTATTATCTAAAGGTACTATTTTATTATCAATTATAACTTTATTACAAATATCTAAGACATTTTCTAAACTACCCTTAGTATAAAACATTAATTTATTATTTATTTTATAGATAGTACTCATCATCTTACGGTTAGAATCAAATGGTACTTCAAATAATTTAGTTCCTTCTATTTTAAAATCATTTAATAAGTAATTTTTTAAAGCTACATCAACTGCATCACCAATATAATTATTATTATCATCTAATAAAGCCGTGTTACATAAAAACATATTTTCTTTAAATATATTAGAAATATCTTTAGTTTCTTTTAATGATTCATATGTAACAACAACTTCCATTTTATTTTTAGTTAGTGTTCCTGTTTTATCAGTACATATTACTTCAGTTGCTCCTAAGGTTTCAATAGCGGCTAAATTACGTACAATAGATTTTTTCTTAGCCATTTGACTAACGCCAATAGACAAAGTAGATGTAATAGCAATAGGAAGGCATTCTGGTACACTAGCTACTATCATAGATATACAAAGCATAGCAATTGTTAAGAAATCATATCCTTTAATAATACTAAAGATTAAAACAAAAGTAATTAAACAAACAGCAATATATAATATAAAACGACTAACTTTATTTACTTTTACTTGTAATGGGGTTAAAGGTTCTACATCCGTATCAATAGCACTAGCAATTTTACCTAATTCTGTTTCCATTCCAATGTTAGTTACTATTGCTTCTATTTTCCCACTAACTAAAACGGTTCCCGAAAATACCATATTCTTTTGTTCTGAAATCAAAGCATCTTTATTTAAAGTAATATTATTTTTAGAAACAGTATCACTTTCTCCCGTTAAAATAGACTCATCAACTTTAGCATTATAACTAGTTGCAATCCTAGCATCGGCTGGTATTTTATCACCAGATTCCAAAACAATGTAATCTCCCACTAATAAACTACTAGCATCAATATCTTTAAAGTGACCATCTCTTTTGACTGTAATATAATTAGCTGTATATTTTTTTAATTTACCCATTGCATCTTCGGCTTTAGATTCTTGGAGAAATCCCATAAAGCAATTTACTAAAGATGTACCTAAAATAACAATTGGTTCTAAAAAATCTCCTTTTGTTACTATCGCATATATTAATGATAATACCCCAACTACTAACAAAAGAATTATCATTATATTTTTAAACTGATTAAGAAATATCTGTAACTTAGTTTTTTTATCACGTTCTACTAAGACATTGCGACCATATCTTCGACGTAAGGCTTCAATATTTCTTTTATGGATACCATTTTCACTGGTATTTAATTCTTCATAGATTTCTTTAATTGATTTACGATATGCATCTTTCATATTTTCATTATCACCAATTTTATTTTATCACGAATTATCTACTTTGAAAAACAAATATCCTAATATATGTAAACAATTAATCCCGGTGTTCTTCTTTCCATTTATTAATTTGCTCTAACCTTTGTTTAAATCTAAATTCATTACCATCTTCATTGGGCTTATAATAATGATGATTTTTTAAATTAGGTGGTAAGCACTCCATCGTTGTTAGCTTATCTTGATAATCATGAGCATATTGATACCCTTTACCATAATTTAGATTTTTCATTAATTTAGTAGGAGCATTTCTAATTATTAAAGGAACTGGTTCAGCTAGAGTATTTAAAGCATCACTGCGTGCTAGATTATAAGCTTCATATACCGAATTTGATTTAGGTGCTAACGCCATATATATAACGGCTTGAGTTAAATGTACATTACATTCGGGCATTCCTAAAAAATGACACGCCTGATAAGTATTAATAGCTAAATTTAAAGCATTAATATCGGCTAAACCAATGTCTTCAGAAGCAAACCGAACTATTCTTCTGGCTATATAAAGTGGGTCTTCACCACCTTCTAACATACGGGCTAACCAATAAACTGAAGCATCAGCATCACTATTACGCATCGATTTATGAAGAGCCGATATAATATTATAATGTTCCTCACCATCTTTATCATATAATAGTGGTTTACTGCTTAAAGAATTTATAATATCTTCTTTAATTATATTTATAACTTTATTAGAATCAACTAATAAATTAGTAACTACTACTTCTAAAGCACCTAGAGCTCTTCTAGCATCCCCATTAGCATAATTGGCAATTAGCATTAAATCAGCATCACTTATCTTTATCTTTAAATTAGCATACCCTCTTTTATCCGTAAGAGCCCGCTTTAATAAAATCAATATATCTGAACTTTTTAAAGCTTTTAAAACAAATACTTGGCAACGAGATAAAAGGGCATTATTAATTTCAAAAGACGGATTTTCAGTTGTTGCCCCAATTAAAATAATCGCTCCTTTTTCAACAAAGGGTAAAAAAGCATCTTGTTGAGCTTTATTAAAACGATGAATTTCATCAACAAATACTATCGTATTTATTCCTAAAGATTTATTTTGACTCGCTTGCTCCATAACTTGTTTTATTTCTTTTATACCCGAAGTAACAGCCGAAAAATTTACAAATTCCGACTTAGTTTCATGGGCAATAATCCTAGCTAAAGTTGTTTTCCCTACTCCCGGAGGTCCCCAAAATATTAAAGAAGAAAGATTATCGTTAGCAATCATTTTTCTTAATAATTTATCAGGACCAATTAACTCTTCTTGACCAACAAATTCTTCTAATGTTAAAGGACGCATACGCGATGCTAGTGGTTCTTTATTAAAATCTGTAAAAAGACTTGTTTGTTCCATAAATATCACCAACGTTATTATATGAAATAGATTTATTATTTTCAAATAATTATTATTCTTTATTTATTTCTTCGATAATAATTTTACCATGGGTATTTATCTTGACAGGAGTTAATATTTGTTTATCTTTTAACTCTTCTAAAGTTTTAGGGCGTATTCTTACTAATTCTTTTAGTTCTTCATCAGTAAATACATAATAAAAAGGTATATTCATTTTTTTAGCTCTATCTTTACGCAAAGAAACTAATCTTTCTTTTAAATCATCTTTAATATATTTATTTTTATAATATTCATAATAATCCGTATCATCAGCAATAGATATATCTAAATATGATTTAGCTGTTCCTAACATTTCTTTATTGGAAGAAATATAATCATCAACTTGGCAATTATCGATATCATATTTAATTTGCCGTACTAAATTATCAGCACGTATTACTTTACGTTTAATATCTTCCGGAGCATTATCCGTATTCAAAATCGTATCATGATTTGCAACTACTACTAAGACACGACGATAATATTCAAAATTTTTAGCAGCCCAAAACTTTATAAACTTATTAGTCCTAGCTTCCCATATCTTTCTTATTACTTCTCTTTGAGCTTCAACTTGTGTTAAAGGAGAATACATTCCTTTTTGCAAAGTACTACCATTTTTTTGATATTCCCGAATAAAATCCCCTTTATCATTAACTATGATATTACCTACTAAGTTTTTACATTCAATATAATACGTATAAATTGGAGTAATTACAATATAATCTATTTGCGCAGATAAATCTTTATATTTAACTTTTACATCTCTTAAAACATACATACCAATATTAGCTTTTTGTAACTGATAAGCTATCTCATTTTCCCCATTTAAACCCCTTTTTACCATATATAATTCATTTAATAAATCTTTATTATTAGGATATTTACTATTTAATTTATTTAATGCCTTATATTTATTAGATAAACTACTACTTTCTTTTAGAAAAACTGTATCTTTACTTTGAAATGTTCCTAAAATTGTATTAAATATTCCCATTACTATTTCACCATTTTAATTTTAACAAATATTTTAATAAATGTCTTAAAAATTAAATTGATTTTCCTAATTATATTTATTAAAATAATTATTCAGTTAAGGAGTTTAAAATGAATTTTAAAAATATTAAGAATTTAGAGGAAGAAGCTTATCTAAATTGTAAAAATTTATATGATAAAAATGAAGCTATTTTTAGAAATTTTAATTATAATAAAGAAGAAATTAATAATTTATTATTGGCAATATATAAGATATTTTCTTTTTTAGATGATAAGGGAAAAGCATATACAAATTTAATATGTAGTAATAATAATTTTATTTTATTTAAAGATAGTTCTTATTTATTACCAGGTTGTATTTCTATTGAAATATATAAAAATTTTATGCAATTAGAAAGTAAATTTGATGATATAACAGGAAACAGGAATTTTATTCGTTTAACAGTTACTCCCGATAATATTTATACTACTGGTTATCTAAAAGAAAGTTGTAAACCAGCCATTACGATTAGAGGTGAAAAACAAAAAGGATTAAGTATTATTACTCCACAAACAAGGTATGTTATTGCTAATGAAGAGGCTTGGCATGTATTTGCTACCTTGGTAGATAGTACTCTTAATGATAATTATTTTAAAACAATTAAGAATCAAGAAGATTTATTATCAAAACTTAATATGACTTTAAAAACTAGAAACTTACAGGAATATCAAGAAAATTTATTAAAGTTATTAAATATCTATTTACCTGATTTTACTTATTTAAAATACTGGCAAATTAATATTTCTAATTTTTTTGTAGCTACAGCCTTAGATAATTATTTAAAAGATATTAAGGGTACAAAAGAAAGTATTAAAGGTCTAGATGCTGATATTAAGGCAATTGAAAAATTTATTAACTATCAAGTTACTGATGAATTTACTAAAAAGAAGCGAAAATTAATCGATATTCCTTTATATTTAAGAGATACAATTGAACAAACACAATGTGAATTTTTAGATGTTTTAAGTACTTTAGAAGAAAAAGATATCGATATCTATTTAGTAGGATTGGCTTATTTTGCTACTTATTGCCAAGATTTCGGAATATTATCTGGCCGGAATTTCTATGGTGCCAATATATACATGCGTTATGCGGGCTATAAAATGAATGTGGCAACTAAATCAACAGTTTTAGGTATTCCCTTAATCGAATATGCTAAAGCAAGATCTAATGATAATTATCCTGAAATTGCGACCTTTTTCCAAATGTTAGGTTTTGATTTAGATAAAGATAGTAAGTCTCCAACTGATATAAGTTTATTTAAAAATTTATTACCATTTAAAGTTCTTAATAAAACTAGACATTTATAAAAATACCTCGTTTTATGTATTTAAAACGAGGATTTATTTTAGTGATGATGAGTGTGCATAGTACTATTTACTTTTACTTCACACTCTTTTTCGTGACATTCACTACTATTTTCTTCAATTTCAATTGTCGTATGATTAATATTATGTTCTTGCATTTCTTCACGAACTTTATCTTTTAATTCTTTAAGATTTTTAGCTTTAGTTACAATATGCATAGTTGAATAATTAGTTATTCCATCCATACTCCATACATGAATATGATGAACATCTTCTATTCCTTTTATAGCCATAATATGTTTTTTTAATTCACTAATAGAAATATCTTTAGGTGTTTTTTCTAAAAATAAATCTAATATTTCTTGGATGTTTTTAAAAGTATTTATTAATATAAATATAGCTATTCCTAAAGACATAATAGAGTCAAAAACAGAGATATTAGTAAATTTCATTAAGATTGACCCTATTAAGACTACTACCCAACCCAGAACATCTTCTAACATATGTAAATTAACGGCTTTTTGGTTGATTGAATCACCATCTCTTGTAAAATAGACTGCTAAGAAATTAACGATTACACCAAATATAGCAAATAAAATCATTCCATTATAATTGATAACTTCTGGATTAAATATACGTTTAATACTATTTATTATAACAAAGATAGAACCTACCGTTAAAATTATAGTAGTAATTAAAGCACCTAAAATAGAATATCTAGCATAACCATATGTATAGACAGAATCTGGTTTTTTCTTACTTATTTTTTCTAGAATTAACGAGATACCAATACTTAGAGCATCACCAAAATCATGAACTGAATCAGATATAATAGAAATACTATTAGTTAGTATACCGCCAATTAATTCAAAGATAGAAAAAGAAATGTTTAATAAAAATGCAACTAATATTTTTTTATATGTTTTCATTTTAATCTCCCCTAATTATTAAATCTTTTAAAAAGACTTATTAATTCATCGATAACATCTAGATTGCCATTTTCTAAATCTTCTGTTACACATTTATATAAATGATTTTCTAAAATCAAATTAGCCATACTTTTAAGAGATTTCTCTACTGCAACTACTTGAATTAAAATATCATTGCAATCTCTATCAGTTTCTACCATTTTTTCAATTCCATTAATTTGACCTTTAATCCTGTTTAATCTGTTAACAATTATCTTTTTCTCAGCTGAACTTCTTTTAACAATCATATTTTTTTCCTCCTCATTACATTATATACCTATAAGGGGTATTTTGAAAATGAGGGGGTATATTAGTTATTTAGATCGATGGAATTTTCCATATCATCAAAACCTTTAGCAGTATCTTTATTAATATAATATCTAGCATCTAATGTATTATTACCATTATTTATGTGTCTAATCTCAATAACTACTAAATTTTGACCTTCATAAATTTCTGGTACTTCTTCAGAAACACCAACATTATAATCCTCTTTAGATAGAGCATATTCAGTATTATTTAGAAAATAATCTAAAGCCATTTCTTTTAATTCATCATTAGTATATGTATTATCAGCAGTAGTATCAAAAACATTATAATCTTCCCACTTAAATACACTAACTTTTTCAGAATCATTTAATATGTACGTATCTACTAGGATACCCCTATCAACATTAACTCCATCAATAACCGTACTTTTCTTTATTATTGGACTATTATTAAGTAATTTTGCTTGCATAGTATCTACAGCAATAACCAAAACAATAATAATTAAAATAGAAACAATAACTTTTACAAACTTCTTCATAACTCCTCCACTAGTATATATTCATTATAGCATTAAATTTGCAACTAATGGGGGAATTATGCGATGAATTTTTTTAAAATGTAAAGCGTAAAATAATGTGTGGATATTTAA
>CALVXQ010000038.1 GCA_944371435.1 uncultured Bacilli bacterium | reverse complement strand
TGTCAGGTAAGTTCTGACCCGCACGAAAGGCGTAATGATCTGGGTACTGTCTCAACCATAGACTCGGTGAAATCTTAATACCTGTGAAAATGCAGGTTACCCGCGACAGGACGGAAAGACCCCATGGAGCTTTACTGTAGCTTGATATTGAAATCAGATAGTATATGTAGAGGATAGGTGGTAGACTTTGATGTATAGACGCCAGTTTATACGGAGTCGCCCTTGGAATACCACCCTTATGTTATTTGTTTTCTAACTTGTTCCCGTTATCCGGGAAGAGGACAGTGTCTGGTGGGCAGTTTGACTGGGGCGGTCGCCTCCTAAAATGTAACGGAGGCGCCCAAAGGTTCCCTCAGATTGGTCGGAAATCAATCATAGAGTGTATTGGTATAAGGGAGCTTGACTGCGAGACCTACAAGTCGAGCAGATGCGAAAGCAGGGCAAAGTGATCAGGCGGTTGAAAATGGAATTGCCGTCGCTTAACGGATAAAAGTTACCCTGGGGATAACAGGCTGATACCACCCAATAGTTCACATAGACGGTGGTGATTGGCACCTCGATGTCGGCTCGTCACATCCTGGAGGTGGATTCGCTTCCAAGGGTTGGGCTGTTCGCCCATTAAAGTGGCACGCGAGCTGGGTTCAGAACGTCGTGAGACAGTTCGGTCCCTATCCGTCGTGGGCGCAGGAAAATTGAGGAGAGCTGATCCTAGTACGAGAGGACCGGATTGGACATACCTATGGTGTATCTGTTGTAACGCCAGTTGCAGTGCAGAGTAGCTATGTATGGAAGGGATAATCGCTGAAAGCATCTAAGCGAGAAGCCTCCTCCAAGATGAATTTTCCCTATTTTATATAGTAAGTATCCTTGTAGACTACGAGGTTGATAGGCTAGAGGTGGAAGCGTAGTGATACGTTGAGCTGACTAGTACTAATAATACGAGGATTTAATCCCATATATTCTTAATATATTGAGTTGCATTATCATGTTTTTAAAGAGCAAAATCTTTTATAGGTGACTATGGCTAAGTGGATACACCTCTTCCCATCCCGAACAGAGAAGTTAAGCACTTATACGCTGAAGATAGTTTTATGCGAAAATAGGAAGTTGCCTATTTTTTTTTACATTTTTTATTAACATGATATTGATAAAGGTAAAATATCTTTGTATACTATTAATGGGTGATATTTATGAATTTTAAAATAACAAGTAAATCTGTTAATGATACAATGGAAATTGCTCAGAATATTGAATCTGAAAAATTTCCTGGCATGGTTATATGTCTTGATGGGGAATTAGGAAGTGGAAAAACTGTTTTTGTGAAGGGCTTTGCACAAGCTTTAGGAATTAAAGACACAATTACTTCTCCAACTTTTAATTTAGTAAAAGAGTATGATGATGGTGAAGCAAAATTATATCATATGGATGTATATCGTCTTGAGGAACATGATCAATCTATAGATTTTTCAGAATACTTTGATGGTGAGGCAATATCAATAATAGAATGGTCAGATTTAATTGCTGATTCTTTACCTAATGAACGTTTGGAAATTAAATTTAAAATAATAGACGAAAATGTTAGAGTCTTAAAAATTGTTCCATATGGAAAGAAATATGAAGATTTATGCGAGGCTATTTTATAGCTTTTTTTAAATTTTGGTGCTATAATACCGAATGTGGTTGGTGATAACAATGTATACTTTATTTATCGATACGCATTTTAAAGATGTTTGCCTAGGACTTTATAATAAGAATAGATTAATTGATTTGATTCAAGAAAAAGATATTAAAACAACTAGTGAAATTACTATGCCTTTATTAAAAAAATTATTAGATAGAAATAAAATTAAGTTAGAGAATTTAAAAAAGATTGTTGTTTGTATTGGGCCAGGATCATTTACTGGTGTTCGCGTAGGCGTTACTATCGCAAAATTAATTGCTTATCTTTTAAATATTCCAATATATACAATAAATTCATTAGAATTAGCAGCATTTAGTGATGGCTATAATCATGAGTTATATGGTACTTTAGAAAATAACGGGGTATTTATTGCTCAAATTAAAGATAAAAAAATTGTTGGTAATATTGAATATTATAAAAATTCGGAAATTCCTAAGAACGTTTTTATTTGTTCCAATGATGATGTTTCTCAGTTATTAACAGATTTTGATATTTTTAAAGAAGAGAGTCCATTTTCGGTTAATCCATTATATATAAAAGAATTAAATATTAATAGTAAATAGAGGAAGTGATATTAGTGAAAGATGTATTTATTCTTGCAATTGAATCTAGTTGTGATGAGACTAGTATTGCAATAGTAAAGAATGGTAATGAAGTTGTTGGTTTGAGTACTAATACGCAAATTCCTGTGCATGAAAAATTTGGCGGAGTTGTTCCTGAACTCGCTTCAAGAATGCATACAGAAAATATTTTGTATGTTTTAGATGATTTATTGGAAAAAACAGGATTTAATATTGCAAATATTAATGCGGTAGCGGTTACCTGTGGTCCAGGATTAACCGGAAGTTTGCTTATTGGTATTGAAGCAGCAAAAGTTATCTCTTATTTATTTAATAAACCTTTAATTGCTGTCAATCACATTATTGGGCATATTTATGCCAATCAATTGACTAAAGCGTTATCTTTTCCTACTTTAGCTTTAATTGTAAGTGGTGGACATACGAATTTAGTCTGTATGAAAGATAATTATAATTTTGAGATATTAGGCAGTACCTTAGATGATGCGATTGGTGAGGCTTTTGATAAAGTTGCAAGAGTATTAGGTCTTAAATATCCTGGTGGCCCGAATGTTGAAGCCTTAGCTAAAATGGGTAACCCAACTTATAAATTACCTATTCCTATGAATAATCAATCTCTTGATTTTAGCTTTAGTGGTTTAAAATCTGGTATCGTTAATTTAGTTCACAATGAGGAACAAAGAAACAAAGAAATAAATAAAGCAGATTTAGCCTGCAGTTTTCAAAATATTGCGGTAGATGAAGTTATCAGAAAATTAGAATTAGCTATTAAAAAAACAAATATAAAAAATCTAATAGTAGCAGGTGGAGTTTCAGCTAATGGCTATTTAAGGACCAAGATTGAAGAATTAGCTTTAAAGTATAGTGTTAATTTAGGTATTCCTGATTTAAAATATTGTACTGATAATGCAGCTATGATTGGTGCTGCAGCTTATTACCTTTATTTAAAACAAGATTTTTCCGATTTAGATTTACAACCTCGACCTAATAAAAGTTTAAATTAAAATAATAAAATTATTGTAAATTAAACCATATTTGATATAATATTATTATAGTACGGAGGTTATAGAATGGATGGTTTAAAGAAGCATATAGCTATTTATGTTGCTATTGCATGTTTATTAGTTGTGGGAACTTTTTCAATTACTTATTCATTTTTCTTAGCAAATATACAAGCCGATGAGACCATTACTCCAACTAAAGTGACAGTTGGTAATCTCGATTTAAGCTTTGTTACTAGCCAATATATTAATGCTGATAAAGTTTCTTTAATTGATGATGAAGATCGAAAAACAGACGCACCATACACGAAATTTGTTGTATCTCATTCTGCTGAATCAAATGTTCCAGGAAAATATAATATTTATATAACAGATTTAGAAATTTCTGATAATTTTAGAACATCTGATTTTAAATGGGAGTTAGTATCATTAACGGATGATGTTGAAAATGTTGTTGCCAGTGGAGATTTTTTGACAGCAAAAACTGGCCAGGATTTTAAATTAACTAGTAGCGATATACAATTGCCTTTAGGAACTGCTCATACATACATTTTTAGAGTATGGTTAAGTAATGATCCTGATGAAAATCAAATTGGATTGACAAATGGATCTTTTAAAGGAAAAATCAATATTGTAATTACAACATAATAATTTAGTAGTAGGGGGGAATCTTTATGAAAAAAATTGGTTTGGCTTTTGAAGGTGGTGGCTTAAAGGGAGGCTACCAAGTAGGAGCCTACTATGCATTTCTGCGTTGTCATATTCCTATTAGTGGAATTGTTGGCACATCAATTGGAGCAGTAAATGCCGCTGCAATAGTCTGTGGACATCATAAAAAATTACTTGAATTATGGGAAGGGGTTAATCCAGGTAAAATTTTAGGATTTGATGATTCTTTCACAGCTTTTTTTAACGGGAAAATCGATAAACTCAGTGCTTTAAAGGGATTTAATACGACCATTTTTAATATTTTAAAAGAAAAAGGTATTAATACTAACAAATTTAAAGATTTAATAAGTATTGTAATTAATGAGGAAGATTTGCAGAAAAGTAAAATGGATTTTGGTTTAGTAACGGTAAAATTTCGAAAATTACAACCGGTTTATTTAGATAAAAATGATATTTTATCTGGTAAGTTATTAGATTCCATTATTGCCAGTTGTTCCCTTCCAATTTTTAAATTAGAACCGATTATTGATAATAATATATATATTGATGGTGGTTTTTACGATAACTGCCCTACAGTTATGCTAGCCCAAAAAAATTATGATTTAGTTTATGAAATAAGAATAAATGGGGTTGGCCGTAATCGTAAGTTAAAATATGCTAAAACGAAGGTTATTACTATTCATCCTTCAAGGAATTTATGTAATGTCCTGGAATTGAAGCGTACTAACATTACGGATAATATTTTAATGGGTTATTATGATACTTTAAGAGTATTAAAAAATTATGATGGCTATAAATATGTTTTTAGACATGTTTCGGATTATTTTATTGATTTAATAACAAGGGGTTTAGATGAAAAGAAAATAAATAAATTAATGCTTTATTTTAATGCTAAAACAAAAAAAGAGGCTATCATAAAAGCGGTAGAATATGTTTTAGAAAAAGAAAAAGTTAGTTATTATGCTATTTATAGTTTTTATGGTAAAATCAGGGAAATTAAATTGTTAAAAGCAAATAGAAATTTTATATATAATTATGTTAAAGAATTGAGTATTGTTTAATTTTATAATATAATATGTTAGGTTTGAGGTGGTATTATGGGAAGAGCATATGAAGTAAGAAAAGCAAGTATTCAAAAAACCGGAGCTGCTAGAGGTAAAATTTATACTAATTTTGCAAAGGAAATATATTTAGCAGCTAAAGGTAATCCTGATTTAGATACTAATATAAAATTAAAAAGAATTGTTGAAAAGGCAAAAAAGCAAGAAGTACCTCAAGAAATTATAAAAAGAGCTATTGATAAGGCTAAGGGTGCTGGAGCTGAAGATTATCAAACTGTTATTTACGAGGGATTCGGTCCTGGTGCTTCAACCTTAATTATCAAAACTTTAACTGATAATGTTAATCGAACTGTAGGAGAGGTAAGGGCTGCCTTTAATAAAGTTCATAAAAGTCTTGGTGTAAATAACTCTGTATCTTATAACTATGATTATATAAATTTATTATCTTTTAAAATTGCAAGTGAGGAAGATATTTTGTTAGCATTATTAGATGCTGGAGTTGAACCTGTTAATGAAATTTATCAAGATGGTACGATGACTTTAGAAATAAATCCTACTGATCAGCATAAAGTGAAAGATATTATTGAAAAATTAATACCTAATGTTGATTATGAAATTGATGAAGTTGGTTGGTATCCTAAAGAAAAGGTTAAATTAAGTGCCGAGGATTTAGAAATATTTACTCGTTTGTATAATTTATTAGATGCAATTGATGATGTAAGTGAAATTTATCATAATGTTGAAAACTTCTAAGAAGTTTTTTTTCATATAAATTTCACAAAAAAGTTTTAAAATAAGGCTATAAGGGAGGTTTGTATGCATATTTTAGTTTGTGATGATGAAGAACTTATTAGAAATGTCATAAAAGAATATTTGACCTTAGATAATTACATGGTAGATGAAGCTAGTGATGGTAAAGAAGCAGTGGAAAAGGCTAAGAATGTTAATTATGATTTAATTATAATGGATATAATGATGCCTCACATGGATGGGTACTTAGCTTGTAAAGAGATAAAAAAAATAAAAAATGTTCCTTTCATTATGTTATCAGCAAGAAGTGAAGAATATGATAAATTGATTGGATTTGATTTAGGAATAGATGATTATGTAACTAAACCGTTTAGTCCTAAAGAATTGGTAGCCCGTGTTAAAGCTATTTTAAAGAGAAGTAATAAGGTAGAGGATAAATTAGTATTTGAAGGATTAGAAATAGATGAGTTAGCCCATGAAGTAAAAGTCGATAATAAAAAAGTGAATTTAACCCCTAAGGAATATGAGTTACTTAGATATTTAGTAGCTAATAAAAATATTGCTCTTACAAGAGAGCAGTTATTAGTAAATGTCTGGGGATATGATTTCTATGGAGATGATAGAACTGTTGATACACATATTAAAACACTTAGAAATAATCTAGGTAAATATCGCAAGTTTATAGTAACAGTAAGAGCTGTGGGGTATAAATTTGAATATTAAGTTTAAGAAGAATAGTATAAGTTCTAAGATTCTAATATATTTAATTTTATTTTCTGTCTTCTTATTATTATTTTTATGGTTAATTCAAATCGTATTTTTTCGTGTATTCTTTGAAAAATATCAAATAAACTATTTAGAAAGCCTTGTCTCTAAGATTAGATTGTTCGATGAAGAAGAGATATTTGATGATTTAGAGAACTTAAATTTAGATAATGATATTTGTCTTGAATACGTCGATTCTCATGGAAATTCTTATTATTACAATGATAAAATTTCTACCTGTTTATTAGGAAAAGATAGTGCGATTGCTGATACAATAAGAGATATAAAAAGTAGTGAAAAAGTTGTAGAAGCTAAAAAATTAATTAATCCGTTAAATGATTCCATATCTTTATTATATGGTATTAAAGTTGGAAATGGATATATTTTCCTTTTTAGTGCTTTAGAGGATATTGGTACAACAACATCGTTATTAAAAGGGCAACTTATTTATGTAACATTGTTAGCAATTTTATTTTCTATGGTAATATCTATATTTCTTTCTCAAAAAATAGCCGATCCAATTGTAAATATTACTTCGAAAGCTAAAAGAATAGCTGATGGGGATTATGATGTTTATTTTGATGAATCTGGTATAGCAGAGATAGACGAACTTTCTAAAACACTGAATTATATGGAAAAAGAAGTATCAAAAACCGATGAATATCGTAGAGATTTAATGGCAAATGTATCTCATGATTTAAAGACACCTTTGACGATGATAAAAGCTTATGCTGAAATGGTTCGTGATATATCATATAACGATACTGAAAGAAGAAATAAACATTTAAACGTTATAATTGAAGAAGCTGATCGTTTAAATTATCTAGTAAATGATATTTTAGAATTAAGTAAGATTCAAGCTAATAAAACCGAATTAAATTCTGAACAATTTGATTTGGTAGACGAATTAACAAATATTCTAAAAAGATATGAGATTATTAAAGAAACTGAAAATTATAAAATAATTACAGAGATGCCAGAGCATGCTATTGTATTAGCTGATAAGAAGAAAATAAATCAAGTTTTATATAATTTAATTAATAACGCTATAAATTATACTGGTGATGATTTAACTGTTAAAATAAAGATTAGGGAAAATAAAAAAAATTACTTAGTTGAAGTTATTGATTCTGGTAAAGGGATAAAAAGTGAAGATTTAATTAATATCTGGGATAAATATTATAAAAAGGAAAGAAATCATAAAAGAAATATAGTAGGTACAGGTTTAGGATTGTCGATAGTGAAAGGAATTTTAGAAGCTCATAATTTTAAATTTGGAGTTAGAACAAAATTAAAAAAAGGAACAGATTTTTACTTTTATATAAATAAACCTTAAATTTTCACTTATTCTTCACATAAATTTCATAAATAAATAGTATTCTTAAATCATGAAAAGGAAGTGGTGTATTAATAAATAATAAAAAACAATCGTAAAGATGCAGAAAAAAATTTAATTATTATATATAAACCCTATACAATTAAGATAACATATAAATAAAAACTCACACTTTTGAAGAAAGATTTACTTTCTTCTTTTTTTCGGTCAAAAAAAAAGACCAATCGGTCTAAATCACTTCTTAATTACTTTATATAAACTTCTATAACATTTAAGTAAACTAGGTAATATTTTATATATAAATTTTTTGCTGACTAAATCAAATTCGCCAATAAACTCAATATAATCCCCACCAAATTTTCTTTTATAGTCGTGTAAACCTCCTAAATTTCTATATGTTGTTTTAGGATCTCCCACAGTACCATATAAATCTAAAAATTTAAAATTGTGATTAAAGCAGTAAATAATGGTTTCATAATAAACACGATTTACCGCAAATAAATATTCTCCTAATTGGTTATTGCCTATATACATTGTCCACATCATATCATTTGCAATGCCATTAATCATTGAACAAATCGTACACTCTTCTTCATTTTTATAATTTTCAAAAGTTTTTAAATCTTTTTCTAATCTAATAATTTTTTCTTTTGCATTAGCTAATTGTTTTTTATTTATTTCTTTATCGTCTAACATTTTTTTTAGATTATTGTATTCTTCAAAAGTTTTTTTATAAAGTTCTTTTCCATTAACACTTATTTCAAAAACTAAAATATTATTATATTTCTTGCCATATTTATATAAACTTTTATAAAATTGATCAGAGTATTGAATAAAACCATCTTTCATTGCATTTGATTTGTTTAATTCAAAGAAAGAATCAACATTAGCATCTAGATTAACCTTTAAATTATAATTATAGCTACGATTAACAGTTTTCATAAATGTTTTAGAAATACTTTTATTTATTTCTTCAATATTATTATATTTTTTTAAGTTTCTTCTAAAACTATATCTAGGTTCATTATTTTCATATAATTTAACAAATCCTTGATGTAAATATCCCAAATCAAGTAATGATTTATATATACTTAAAGCATTTTCTTCTGTTTTTATACGTTTACCTTCCTCATCTAAATAAGCATATATTATTTCTGGATTTATTTTAATATATATACCTTTGTTTTTTTGCATATATTTTTTTAAATTTTTAGTAAAAAATTGTAATAACTTAGTATCGTTAAAGTCTAATAAATATCCCCTAGATGCATAGTAATATTTATAACCAAAAGGTAGTGTTTTTTCTAGAAGAAGGGTAGCAGCGATTAAGTTATCGTTATCATCAATAACTCCAAGATATTGAGCTTTTTTTCCTCGAGTTTCTTCTATAGTACATCCCCAAGCATATGACTGTAGAAAATGGGCATATTTAAAATTATTAAAAAATTTTAAATATTTATCTTTTGCTATGTTTTCAACGAATTTCATATTTATCACCTATCTATTTTAGTATATCATATATTCTTTAATATTATTTAAAATTAAATAAAAAAGCTTTAAAAACAAA